>JBMORO010000036.1:0-10699 GCA_049322295.1 Patescibacteria group bacterium
AACATAATACAAATCCTGTACCTTTTTATCTGGTAGGGGAAGAATTTAGATTAAAAAAAGCAAAAACTAAAGAAGAAATAGAAAAATTATATCGAGCCCCCCAAGGAATCCTTTGCGATATTGCACCCACAATTTTAGACCTAATGAAAATTCCCCAGCCATCTAAGATGACTGGGGCAAGTTTATTGGGTATTTTAAGATAATTTTTACCTTTTTTCTATAATTTCATCAATTACACCGTATTCTTTGGCTTCCTCTGAAGACATATAATAGTCACGGTCGCTATCTTTTTCAATCTTGGCAATTGTCTGGCCAGTATGCTTGGCCAGAATTTTATTTAATTTCTGCTTTATTTTTAAAATATGTTTGGCTGAAATCTCAATATCTGAAGCCTGACCACCAGCCTCGCCCATAACCTGATGAATCATTACCTCGGAATTAGGCAAAGCGAATCTTTTTCCTTTTTTGCCAGCTGCTAAAATCACTGCTCCTCCACTGGCCGCTATTCCTACACAAACAGTAGCAATATCACACTTTACATACTGCATAGTATCATATATTGCCATTGTAGCAGTTACGGTTCCGCCTGGGCTATTGATATAAATACGGATATCTTTTTTGGGATCCTGATTTTCCAAAAATAAAAGCTGGGCAATTACCGAATTTGCCACGTGATCATCAATTGGGCCGCCCAAAAAAATAATTCTATCTTTTAAAAGACGAGAATAAATATCATAAGCTCGCTCACCATATTGTGATTTTTCAATTACGGTTGGAATTAGATTCATGTTATTATTTTTGCTTCTTTCTCGATTAGCCCAAACACTTTTTCGTTCCTAAGCACCTCTTTAGTATACTCCTTTAAAGTATCAAGGTCAATATTCTTTTCAACCTCCTCCATACTTGAATAATGCTTTAAGTCATGATTAATTCTTTCTTTAACCTCTTCATCATTCACTTCTATATTCTCCTTATCAGCAATGGCTTTCAAGCACACAGCAATTCTTACCCTTTTTTCAGCTTGTTTTTGCCAATCTTTTTTTATCTCGTTAATCGTTTTGTTAATTCCTTTTAGATATTTTTCGAAATCAAGACCTAAAGTATTTATACTTATCTTGAATTCATTTATCATTCTTTCTAATTCTTGCTCAACCAAAAATAGAGGGACATTTATTTTAGATTCTTCAGATATTCTGGTTATCAGCTCTATTCTGATCCTCTCTTTTTCTTTAATCTCTTTTTCCTCCAGCAATCCTTCTTTTATACTATCTTTAAGAATTTCTAAAGAATCGAATTTACCCAGAGATTTAGCAAATTCATCATTCAAAAGGGGTAATTCCCTTTCTTGAACAATTTTCATTTTTACTTTAAAATCAAGATTTTTATCAGCTATTCTCTTGTCCGGCCAATTAGCTGGTACTTTTAAAGAAAATTCTTTTTCCTGTCCCGCTTTCATCCCCTCTAGTTTTTCTTCGAATCCTGGTAAAAAGCGCGATTCCCCTAAAATCAAAGGATGATTTTTACTAATTCCGTCTTCTATCTTCGCTCCTCCTTGGCGAATCTCAAAATCAACTTCTATTCGATTACCTTTTTCAGCTGGTTTATTAACGGTAATAATTTTTGCTCTTGATGTTTGTAAATAATCCAGAGATTTATCTATTTCTTCTTTAGTTACTTTTAATTCATTTTTCTTGATTCTTAATCCTTTATAATTCGCTAATTTTATCGGGATTTCAACCCTGTTATTTAATTTTTCTTTATCTTTTTTCATACAAATAATTTATCATTTACCCCCACGCTAATAAACTCCATGCCTTAAAAAATCTATTCTTTAGGATAAAGTGTGGGGGTTAATATTTTTTAAGATTTTTCTAGTCTTTGGCCAGGTTAATTTTTTTAAAGCAGTTTTTTTATTTACCCACTTATAACCATCGTGTTCTTTAATCTCCTGTTTCAAGGATATTTTTTTATTTTTATTCACTCTAACCAAAAAAGTATCAACAATAGAATAGTTATTTCCAAGGGCTTGCCATTTTTCTTTAATATCTAATCTTTTAATTATCTTAAAATTCTTAAGCTTCGTCTCCTCTTTTATTCCTCTTAAAACTGCCTGCTTTAGGGTTTCTCTTTTTTCGACTGTCTCTTTTAAAAACTCCCAGCCTCTCCATCTTAAAATCCTATGTAGAATCAAGAAATAAGGTTTCCTATTTTTAATATAATAAATAATTGCCCTAACTTTTTTTATTGTCTTCTTTTTCATCTTTCTTGTCCGCCATAGCTTTAGTAGGGACGGATTTCTTCTTAGTCTTCTCTTTTTTGGCTTTTTTTGTTTCTTTCTTTTCCTGTTTAATCATCTCTTCACTTTTTACATCTATTTTCCAGCCAGTCAATTTAGCAGCTAACCTCACATTCTGTCCTTTCTGGCCAATGGCCAGAGAGAGTTGGTCATCAGGAACAATAGCCAAAGCAATTCTCTTCTTTTCATCAACTTCTACATCTAAAACCTTAGCCGGAGAAAGGGCATTGGCAATATATTTAGCCATATCTTCGTTCCACTCAATAATATCTATCTTTTCTCCACCTAATTCATTAATTACTGTTTGAACCCGACTTCCTTTCTGACCCACGCAGGCACCAACCGGGTCAATACCCTCTTCTTCGGTGTAAACCGCTATCTTTGTTCGAGAGCCGGGTTCCCTGGCTATTGATTTTATTTGAACTGCTCCGGTGGAAATTTCTGGAACCTCAATGGCAAAAAGACGACTCACTAATTTAGGATAAGCCCTGGAAAGGATAATATTAGGTCCCTTGGGAGTTTTCTCAACTTTTAAAATATAGACTCTTAAGCGCTGACCAATAAAAAATCTTTCACCCGGAATTTGCTCTTCAGGAAATAAAACCCCACTAGTTTTTCCGACATCTAAAAATATATTCCTCCCCTCAATTCTTTGAATAATGGCACTAACTACTTCTCCTTCTTTATTGCTATATTCATTATAAATCACGTCCCGTTCTGCTTCCCGCAACCTTTGAACAATTACTTGCTTGGCTGTCTGAGCAGCAATTCGTCCATAATCAGCATGAGTCTCTAGGCTAATTTGAACTTCGTCACCTGCTTTAGCTCCTTTTTTAATCTTTTGAGCATCTTCAACCATCATGTGTTTAAAGGGATTAAATCTGATTTTTTTCTCTTTCCCATTTTCGCTTTCTTCGGGAACAGTTTCAGAAGCCAATTTCTCAGCTTCCTCTTCAGTTACTGGCATTTCTTCTTTTAACATATCTTTATTCACAACTAAAAAAACCTGGAAGACTTTTATTTCTCCAGTTTTAGGATCAAATTCAACCTTAATATTTTGACCTTTTTTGCCATAGTCTTTTTTATAAGCAGCAGCAATGGCCATTTCTATGGTTTCAATAATTTGGTCCTGAGGAATTCCTTTTTCCTCGGCAATCTGATTCAGGGCTAATAAGAATTGTTTTTGGTCCATACCCCGTACTGAAACTTCGACAGCAAAATGCTGGCTATCGGAGTTTTAAGGGTTAATAATTATAGTTAAATAAACTTTATCTATTTCTGCCCCGTAGATGCGGTCGCCTCTGATGACCAGTCGAAGTTCTAGTACGGGGCATATTTTTTAATTAAGGGTCCGCTCTCGCGGACCCATTGATAGTAGACTTAATAATATTCTCTAAAAAATTAATTGTCAAGCGCCTTTACCAAAAATCTCCCACTGCGTTTTCAATGTGACGGATATCATATGAACCATCACGATAAACTTCAATGGCCAAAATATCAATTTGCCAAGGATTATCTCCGCCAGCTGATGGATTTTTACTTAAATAAATCTGAGCTAATTTAATTAATTTTTTCTGTTTATCAAAAGTAATATTATCTTCAGGCAAAAATTCCGACAGACCAGTTTTCTTTCTCGCTTTTACCTCAAAAAAAATGACCCTGCCCGCAACGCCAGCAAGACAAGCTTGCTTGGCTTGCGTGGCGGGCTGGTCTTTTTTAAACGCCACAATATCAATCTCGCCAAGTTTTGAATATCTAAAATTTTTATCTAAAATTTTATAACCTTTATCTTTTAAATATTTCTCAGCAATTTTTTCTCCTATATCTCCTAAATCCTTTTTCTCTCTCATATTATTCTTTCTCAATTAACTTCTCGGCAATGCCTTCGGCTTTTTCCAATCCTTCCTTACTTCCAATATCAGTCCATAATCCCCGATGTACGTAAACTAATAACTGGTCATCTTCAGCTAACTTTGGAAAGATTTCTTTTTCAATAGGAAAAACTTGGCTGTGTTTCTTAGATTTAAATTCTTTGGTTTGGAAAACTTGAGGGGATAAAATATAAAATCCGGCATTAAGATAACCAGAAGTAGGGTAATCGGGTTTTTCGGTAAACTTTACCATTCGGTCATTTTTTACTTTAACCAACCCCATCTCTCCTACGTCTTGAGTATAAAAAACTGCCATTGCTCCTAAGGTTGTCTCATAGGGCACTCGTTTTTTAAATGGCAAAAATGAAAAAAACCTGGGCTCAGAGATATTATTTTTATAAAATTTTAAATAATCAGCTAAATTTATATTAGTCAAAACATCACCGTTCATAACCAAAAATTCATTTTTTAGTCCATAAGCAGCACTCCTTATCGCTCCACCTGTGCCTAATGGCTTTGGACCAATAACATATTCTAATCCAGCTATCTTGCCCTTTTTGCCTCTAATTTTGGCTTTAGGGTCTTTTTTCTTTAAATATTTCAAAATATCTTTAGCTTTATAAAACAAGCTTAAACGAATATCATTTAATTTATATTTTTTTAATAAATCCAATTGATATTCTAAAAGAGGTCTCCCCTTGATTTCAATGAGAGACTTTGGAATATTCTTTAATTTTCCTGGCAAATTAGTTTTTCCACCAGCTAAGATAATAACTTTCATAAATCAATTTAATACCAACATTTTAGTATAGCTCCCTAAAATAAAAAGTCAACCCCGCAGAGGCGGGGTTGACTTTTTGTGGACTCGATGGGAATTGAACCCATATCTCCGCAATGCGAATGCGGTGTATTGCCACTATACTACGAGCCCCAAATTATATTTTCTGCGATTTACACAAATAAGCCATTCCAACTTTTTTAATCTCAATTATTTTAAGTTTTACTTTATTAAAGATTTCGACTAACTGTTTCTTTGAAAATTGTTCAGAAATATTATCTTTTACTTCCTTATTAAAAATTACTGTGGTCCCTTTAATCTTTTTTATTGGTACATTAAGCTTTCTATACATTTTCATTCTTTCTTTAAATGCATCTTCTGAAAATACACTGATAATAATAATTCCTTTTTCTTTCACAACTTCTTTCATTTGTTTAAGAATTTTTATTTTCTGGTTGCCGAAATTAGCAAAAGTGGTCATACATATTACAAAATCAAATGTGTTTCTTTTAAATGGCAGATTTCGGGCATCTGCTAAAATAATTTTGACTCTTGGATAATTTTTGAATTTACTTTTAGCATCAGTGACAGCCTTTTTATCATGGTCTATCCCAACTATGTTTTCGCTTATATCAACAATATCATTTAGGCTCCTCCCTTCACCACAACCAACTTCTAAAACCTTAGCATTTCTTGTAATGTTTTTTCTTAAATATTTTTTTTCTTCCCTAAACCACTTCTTATAAGATGGAGTAAGATTATCTAATAATTTTTCCCAATATATTATGTTTCTCATATGTTTATATGTCTTAATCTTTGAACTAGTTCTTTATATCTTTATATCTTTTCTCTCAAAAATAAACAAACTAACCACAAAACAAACTATTGAAATCAATAAAAGAACCCCTATTCCTGACCAATAAATATCGCCCCTACTTAATACTCCTTGAGGGTCATAATACTTAAAGATTGAAAGAAAATGAAAATCCTTTACTTTATCTGATATTTTAGCAAAAACATCAAGAATATAAAATATCACGGTGAGGCCAATGGCTGCTAAATTTGTTTTACTTCGCTCATCAAAAAGACAAGAAAACAATAGGGAATACGAATAGATTGCCAGACAAAGGAAGAAACCAACAAAACCAAATTCTATAATCCGAAACCAATGAACAGAAATATTTTTGCTCGAGGCGGTAATTAAAATTGATAAAATAGTTCCCAAAATTAAAACAAAAATACCGATCATCGCTACCAAGCTTCGGCTGATAATCAATTTTTTCCGAGAAATAGGATAGGAAAGCAATAATTCCATTGTCCCACTTTCTACTTCTTTGACTACTATCTTATTGGCAAAAGAAATAACAAAAGCAGCTGAAAGTAAAATCCACATTAAAACAAATTCAATGGTCAGAAAGCCCTCCAGAGTATCAAAACCCACTCCCTGAATATTAAAAAATGCCTTCATTCCTTCAGGTAAAGAATCCCAGTAATCTGTTAATCCACTAAATTTATTTACAGTCGGGAATAATGAAACAAGCATACAAGTATAAAGAGCCAGAGCCAGAGCAAAGATAATAATCGAAACCCTGCTTTCTTTCAGGGTCTGCCAGAAAATATTTTTGTCCAAATATTTTTCTATCATGATTATTTATAATAGGTCATAAATCTCTCTTCTAAATGAGAATTTCTAGGATCAATATTTTCTAAGGCTACTAATCTACCTTCTCTAACTATCCCTACTCTGTCACAAACTCTTTTGACTTCGTATAAATTATGAGAGCAAAGAAAAATTGTTTTGCCTTTGTTTTTGGTTTCTCTGAATAAATTATAAATTTCTTGCTGCATAAAAGGGTCTAAGCCAGAAGTTGGTTCATCTAAAACTAGAAGGTCAGGGTCATTCATAAAAGCTTGAATAATGCCAAAGATTTGCTTCATTCCTTTAGAATAGGTTTTTGTTTTTCTTTCTAAATCAAGTTTAAAATGCTTAGTTAAACCAAGAATAAAGACCGAGTCTAAACCATTATAAAATCGAGCTAAATAATTTAAAAGGTCTCTCCCTCTCATATTGCGATATAAATTTATTTCACCAGGAATATAACCGATTCTTTGTCTTATTTCTAAACTATTTTTCTGGCTATCTAAGCCAAAAATTTTTGCCTGACCAGAAGTAGGATGGATGAAATCCAATAATAATCTAATGGTAGTAGTTTTGCCTGCGCCATTTGGTCCTAAAAACCCAAAAATCTCTCCTTCTTTTACTGAGAGATTTAAATCTTCAATTCCCCGCGTCTTACCATAATATTTGGTTAACCCCAGAGTTTCAATTATCATACCCGGTACTACAACTTCAATGATGATGCACGCGAAGCATAGCAGCATCGAAGTCGTTTAGCTAAAAATCTTCTACCCCCAGTACATTTTAAATACTTCTCTCTTCTCTTAGCATCATCTTCATTTGTACATATTTCACAATAAATAAGCTTAAATGGTCTTCTATAACTTGTGCCGAAATTCCTGCCATTATTATGTTCTTCTATTCTTCTTTTTAAATCATTGGTAATGCCAATATATCTTTCACCGTCTTTTAAGCTCTCTAATACATAAACATAGAAGAACATATTTGAAGTTGTAGTACCGGGCATATCTTCATCTTAACACTAGATTTTAAAAAAAGAAAAGAGGGATATGTATTGACTAATTTTTGCAAATGAGATAAGTTTGAAAAAGAATTACAAAACCAAAAGGAGGAAAACGAAATGCGTTCTTTAAAAAAACTATTTTGGGCTGGTTTGTTTTCTTTGCTCGTTTTTTGGTTGATTTGTAAACTCGGCGAAATACTCTATAATTTTCTAGGTCCTTTCAGAAACTTTCTATCTCTAATAATCTCAAAACCTATCCCTGGTTTAGAATTCTTCGCGGTTATTATTCTGATTATGATTCTCGGGGTTATTACTCTGGGTCTAAGTAAGCTCGCCTCGTCAAGGGTTCCTTTTCTTGATCAAATCATTAAATTCAGCAAAACCGCTCATAATCTCAGCAATCAAGTAGATAAAGGAGAGCTGGAAAGCGCCTTGGTTAAAATCGCCGAAGGCGTGTATCGTCCGGGTTATACCAGAAATGAAACTCTAAAAACTAATGACCAGGAGTTGATTAAAGTTTTTTTACCCAATACTCCAAATCCTACCACTGGTCAAGTCCATCTTGTTGCCAAAAAGGAGCTTATCTATCTCTCTAAAGAATCAAATAAGCCCATATTAAAAACCATTACCTCAGGCGGCCTTCTTAAATGAAAAATCACCACGGGGATCCAATTGGATCCCCACTTTTTTTATTTCCCAAACAAAAAATCCCCGTGAGGGGATTTTCTTTTTTCCATCTCACCAGCAGGGATTTTTTATACAAAAAAATAACACAAAACCAGTTTTATCTTATTCTTTTTTTCACAAAATCAGAGATTTTTTTAATTATTTTATTCGGTTTGCAGCTTTCTCGTATCCATTTGGTAGCCTTCTTTTCATTCATGGATTCATCTTCGTAAAGACCTAAAACTTCTTTGGATAATTCTTCATTTATCTTATAAAATGCATCGACGTCTTTTATTATAGCTGCGCCGGTTTTGAAATCAAAATTAACTATTCCTTTTTCAAATAATTTATTTAAAGTATAAGTCGCGGCGTAATAATAGGGGTCATCTTTGGGGCTGTCAAAAAGCCATTCTAAAGAATTTTCTAACATTGCTGCAGTCCATTGACCCCTGGTGCCTTTAATTTCTTTTTTTTCTATCATCCGGGGAACAATCGCTCTATAAACCTGTTCCGCTTTTGCCTCATCAATAATCCGACTGGGTCCTGCGCCCATTTTTTTAAAAGCGGGGTCATCATTTTTATGAAAATGACCAAATTCGTGAAAAACCGTAGCCTGAAAAAGCATCTCTCGATTATACTGTTCTCCGATGATGGTTTGAACGTTAAAATTTTTATCTTTAGCCATCTTATTATAAAATTTTATTTGCTCACCAAGGTAAATAACAATAACCGGATCTCCCTCCTGAGCTATGGATTTCATGGATAAATTAACGCCAAAATCTCCAATAGAATTAACGATTTTAACTTTTTTCTTCAGAAGATTTCCACTTAATTCTCGATAACCCATTTCTTTGATATAATTTGCCATTGTTTTTTGATTCACGGAGATATTATCTTCTTCTCTTTTGCACTCTGGAGATCTTAAACAAACTCTTAACTCTGGGTCATAATAGGGCGGTCTTGTATATCCCCAACCATATTCTGAAGGGACAATTAAAATAGGAAAATCCGACAAAGCAGATTTCCCATATAACTCGCTTACTTTTTTATAACACTCATCAATTTTTTCTATCTTTTTCTCCTGATAAGAATCACTTAAAGCCCTTAGATACTCCTTAAAATTTTCTCCTCCAGAGATTTCTTTCCAATTTATCGGCATTTCGGAAATTTCTTTGAATTTTCTGCCAATATATTGGTTTTCACGTGGAAATAATTCATTAAGTGTATGAGGATTTTTATCATTCGGCAAATAAAAATGACTCGAAGTGGCTTTTTCCGGTGGCTTTGGTGATAAATTAGAAAATGCCAAAAAACGGATAAAGAGAACATCGGATTTCATGCAAGCATCAAGGGTTTTAACAACAACATCGCGCAATTCTGAATCTAATCCTAATTTTTTAAGTTGGCTTTCTTCAGCATTATTAATAATGCTTTGATAAGCGCTTGTTTCCATATGTTTTATAACGTGACTGGCAACAGACAATAAAACTTCTCTTCTTTGTCCTTTTGTTTCTGGCACGCCCTCAAACCAATTATTTACCAAAGCATCAGTTATATTTTCTTCGGAAATTTCTGCTATGGAGGGAATTTTTTCTTTAAAAGACAAAACTTTATCTTTTACCTGTTCCAAAACTGCTTTTTGAACATTGTTGAAAAGTTCCAAAGAATTTTCCCAAGGCTTGATTTTCTCGGGTAAATCTTTTTTCCAATCAGTATAACCTTCCAATAAATCAAGGGTTTTATAAATATTCCTAAGCTCGGGCTTAGATGGAATTAATTTTTCTTCTGGTTTTGATTCTATAGACATAAATCAATCGGGGAGCCGAGAATTCCTGCCCGCCAAAGCTGCGCTTGGCGTGGCAGGCGGGGAACTGGAGCTAAATTTTACTCCGCACTAAAATTTACCAATCGGAGTGCTGGGAGTTGAACCCAGGCCACTGACTCCCGAAGCCAGCGTACTACCGCTATACTACACTCCGTATTCGGATCATTCGGATGTCATTCGTAGATTAGGATCGTTTTTTTACTTTATCCAATACTTCTCCCTAATTTTTAAATCTTCTTCTTCTTTTTTTTCTTCAATCTTGCCCTTGGCTAATCGACAGAGTTCTTCTAAGTTTTCTTTATCTAATTCCAAAACTCTTTTTTCTAAGAGTTTTTTATTGTTTTTCTTGGGGTCTTCAATTACTTCGGCCAAAAGAACATCTAATATTGCTCCCACTTTAGGACTAGGTTGGATTTTTAATAATTTCATTACATCATTGCCATTGATTTTCAGCATTTTTGCTGAAATCGGGTCTTGGGAAACTTTTTCAATCATATATTCAATAGTTCTTAGACGATATGGTCTTTCTTTTGGTCTGCCCATTCCCAATCTATCAGCAATTCTTAAATTTATCAAATCAGGAATATTTTCTTTACCAACCCTGGCAATCAATCTCCTTGC
>JBMORO010000037.1:0-10672 GCA_049322295.1 Patescibacteria group bacterium
GAAAACTAAATTTTTCTTGCTCACGAAGCGCGTTTCATCCTGCTGTTTATCACGGCATGACGCTCGCTGCGAAAAATTTAGTTTTCTGTTTTTTTATATCTCGGTTTTAGGACGATACTGGAGGGCTTCGGCAATGTGATGGCTAGTGATATTTAGAGATTCTTCTAAATCAGCAATGGTGCGAGCTAATTTTAAAATCCGGTGAAATCCTCGGGCTGACATATGTAGGTTGTTGACCGCATTTCTTAATAATCTGTCACCAGCTTCATCGGTTTTACAGTGTTTTTTGATTAAAGGAATAGTCATTTCGCTGTTAGTAAAAATCCCGTCATTTTTGAATCTTTGAATCTGAATTTGGCGGGCTTTTTCTACTCTTTTTCTTATTTCTTGGCTTGAACCATCGATTCTCTCATCGGTTAGTTTTTCATATTTTACATGAGGGACTTCAACATATAAATCAATTCTATCCATAATTGGTCCAGAAATTTTTCTTTGATATTTATTAATCTGGTTCTGGGTGCAAGTGCATTCTTTTTCAGGGTCATTATAATAGCCACAAGGACAAGGATTCATAGCTGCCACTAAGACAAATCTGGCTGGAAAAACATAGCTGGCCCTTGCTCGAGCCACACTAACTAAACCATCTTCTAAAGGTTGCCTTAAACTTTCTAAAACATCTCGATGAATTTCGGGGAATTCATCAATAAAGAGAACCCCCCGATGAGCTAAAGTAATTTCTCCTGGTTTGGCTGAACTTCCGCCGCCAATCAAGCTGGCTTCAGAAGCACTATGGTGAGGACTCCTGAATGGTCTCCGAGATATTAATGGTTTTTTAGAACCAAGTTTTCCAGCTACACTATAAATTTTAGTTACTTCTAAAAGTTCATCCCGAGTCATTCTGGGAAGGATTGAAGGTATGGCTTTAGCTAATAGGGTTTTACCAGAACCAGGCGGACCGACCATTAGAACATTGTGATTTCCGCTCGCTGAAATTTCTAAGGCTCTTTTAGCATTTTCTTGACCTTTAATATAAGCCATATCAATGGGATAAGAAATTGTTTCAAAATTTTTTAAGAAATCTTCGGCAAATGGTTCTAAGGGCTTAATTTCGATTCTATTTTCTAAATAACCCATTAATTCTCCTAAAGACTGAACCGGAATTATTTTTACATTTTCAACTAATCTGGCCTCGTGAGCGTTTTCTCTGGGCACAAAAATAGTATCAATTCTCTTGGTTTTGGCCAATAAACAAATCGGCAACACGCCATTCACTTTTCTAATTCCTCCATTTAGAGCCAATTCACCAACAAATAATTTATTTTTTGGTTCAAAACTTATTTGACCAGAGGATAAAAGAAAACTGATGGCAATAGGTAGATCGTAACTCGAACCCTCTTTTCTTAAATCAGCTGGAGCTAAGTTGATGATTACCCTCTTATTTTGTTTATGGGGCGGTTCAGCCCCACTATTTTTTATAGCCGCGGCTATTCTTTCTTTGGATTCCTCAACTGATTTATCTGGTAAGCCAACTATTGTAAAAAAGCGGAGACCAGATGTTAAATCTGCCTCCACCTCAACAAGCTCAGCTTCTAAGCCGGTTATAGCCGCAGAGAATACCTTGTTCACCCGGTAGTAGATTTCCGACTAATAGAATTGTTTTCATCAGAAATCTCAATTAATTAAGTTATTATGTTCCACTATGTTACCCGGTCTTCTTCTGTTCTGCAAAAGCGGAACAGTCGGAAACTCACTACCGGGTTCATTTTTGTGGATAAATTTTTAATCTTTCTTAAGAGACCTAATGTTGGTCAATATTTGATTTTCAGAGCGAAAAATACTTAATTTACCCTTGACTTAGCTTTAAATCCCAGTCTTAATCTACTAGTTTTTAACAGGTTATTAACAAATATTATTTTTCTAAAATCTTATCAATGCTTGTATACATTAATTCCTTGCTCGTGCCAATGACTAAAATATTGTTGAGAATTGTATAATTAAGAGTTAGGGTTGAGTAAGGCAAATTAACATATCTAATTGCTACTTCTTGATAAATATCATCTAAGAAAGTTTGACTGGCTCTGGCTCCTGGCAATTGGCTAGGATAGAAATTTTTAAAATCATCGAGCATAGTTGGTTCCCAATTACTTAACTGTTCTTTTAAATTTTCAGGATTTTGAATTTCGACAAGTAATCCAAGGCGCTTGCCAGTGGTTTGACTGAATAAAACCAAATTATAATTTTCTTTAAGATTAGTTAGAGCATAGGGCGGAATGGGTATTTCTAAATTTTGAAAAATTTCGACCAGAGAAAGAAATTCTTTTTCATTTTTTAAAATTGCTATTCTTTTAAATGTTCTAATTGGTTGGTCCAGTTTTGCCTCTTCTTTTAATGTTTCAAAAAGGGATTTCTCAGCTAATAGAGTGATTATTTTTGTTTCATTCATCGATATTAAGGGAGCAGATGGCTGAGTAGTTGTTGGAGGAGGCGGCAGAGGGGGCGTTTCTTTGCCTTTTAATATAAAAAATACTCCAACTCCCACTCCTAACACTATGAGTATTATTAAGCTAAAAATAAAAATTTTCTTTTTAGAAACAGGAGTAACTGGAGCATAAGTTGGTTCTGGTATTTTAAGCTCTTCTACTTCAAGAGGAGAAGGAGGAAGGGTTAGTTCTTCGGGAGCGATTAACTCTTCGGTTCCAGGCAAAGGAGCTTTTTTGGGAGCAATGGGAAGTTTTTCTGGAGGGGCTGCTTCTTTTTTTACTTTTGGAACAAACTCCTCTTTTTCAGGCTTAGGCAAAGGCGCTGGAAAAGTCTTCGCTTCTTTTTCTAATTTTTTCAAACCAACTTCAGCTAAGTCATCTTTCATTGTTCTGACTTCATAGTTAGGCAAAGCGCTTATTGGTTTTTGCTCTTTTTTAATATCTTTAATATCCATACCCATATTATTATTTTAGAATTTTTTTGGTTTTTTTCCTAAGGCCAGACTTATTTTGCCTGTCTCGTCTATTCTTTTTACCCTAACATTAACTAAATCACCTTGGCGGAGGACGTCCTCTACTTTTTTAACCTTTGGTCCCAATTCAGAAATATGAAGCAGGGCTTCTTGTTTTGGATAAAGTTCAACAAAAGCACCAAAATCAGTAATTTTAACTACCCGACCCTGGAATATTTCTCCTATTTTAACTTCTCGGGTTAGGGTTTTTATTTTTCCAATCGCTTTTTTAGCCATTTCAGCATCATCACAGGTGATAAAGACATGACCATCTTCTTCAATATCAATAGTTGCTCCAGTTTCAGCAGTGATTTCATTGATAGTTTTTCCACCCGGCCCAATAATTATCCCGATTTTGCTGGGGTTGATTTGTAAAGAATAAACCCGGGGAGCAAAAGGAGAAAGCTCGGGTCTTGGCTTTTTAATGGTTTTTTCCATTATATCTAAGATTTTGATTCGCGCCTCGCGAGCTTGTTTAAATGCTTCTTTTAATATTTTAAGACTAACTCCATCTACCTTAACATCCATTTGGAGAGCAGTTATACCTGTTCGACTGCCAGCTATTTTACAATCCATGTCTCCATAATGGTCTTCTGGTCCTTGAATATCAGTGAGGATTTTGTATTTTTCTCCATCAGTCATTAATCCCATAGCAATACCCGAGACATTGACTTTAATCGGTACGCCAGCATCGAGTAAAGCCAAGATTGAACCGCAGACCGAGCCCATTGAAGAAGAACCATTAGAAGAAAGAACCTCGGAAACAATACGAATAGTATAAGGAAAGGTTTCTTTATCTGGAATAGCGGGAAGCAGGGCCTTTTCTACTAAGGCGCCATGACCAATTTCTCTTCTACCCGGTCCGCGCATTGGTCCGACATCTCCAACACTAAAAGGAGGAAAATTATAATCATGCATAAAACGTTTGGTCCCTTCTAATTCCATTTGGTCAAGATATTGTTGAGCTCCTGGCGAGCCAAGAGTAAGTACTGAAAGAATTTGGGTAGTGCCCCTTTTAAAAAGACCCGAGCCATGAGTGCGGGGAAGGACTCCAACTTCAGCTGTGGTTTTTCGGAATTCATCAAGTTTTCTCCCATCAGGTCGTTTATTGTGTTTTAGAATATTTTCATGAACTATTTGGTCAATTTTTTCTTCAAAGAATTCGATGGTTTGAGTAAGTTTTTCTTCGTCTTTTCCGTATTTATTTTCAATATACTTAAGCAATTCTTCATTCAGATTATTAACTTCCTCCAACCTTTCTTTTTTATCGGGCCTGTAGATGGCTTTTTCTAATTTTCCGCCTATAAATTCTTCAATTTCTTTTTTAATATCATCGCCAATCTTTTTTATTTCCAGTGTTTTCTTTTGCGGTTTTATTTTATCAATTATCTCCTTCTGAAAATCTAATAATTTTTTGATATGATGGGTAGCCAACTCAATACCTTCAATTAATTTATCTTCGGGTATTTCTGAAGCATTGCCCTCTATCATATTAATTAAGATTTCTTTATCTTTTTCAATTCCGCTAACAAAGATTTCCAATCCTGATTTAGCTTTGGCACTTAGAGTAGAAGTAATAATCCATTGTTTTGCTTCATCTTGGCCAACTGAAATACCTGCCACTGGTCCTTGCCAGGGGATATCTGATACAGAGATGGCAATTGAAGCTCCAATTAAAGCCGGCAAAGCTGGGTCGTTTTCTCCGTCAAAAGAAAGAACAGTGGTCACTATCTGAATATCATTCCTTATTTCGTGATTAAAAAGGGGGCGGATAGCCCTATCAACTAATCGACCAGTTAAAATAGCTTCATCAGTTGGTCTGCCTTCTCTTTTGACCCAGCGGCTGCCCTTTATTTTGCCAGCTGCATAAAATCTCTCTTCATAATCAACAGTTAAAGGAAAATAATTTTTTTCACTCGTCTTTTCTCCCATTACCGCAGTTGCTAAAACTACGGTTTGGCCATATTTAACTACAGCCGAACCATTGGTTTGTTGAGCTAATCTGCCCAATTCAACCGAGAGTTCTCTTCCTTCAATCTCTGTCTTAAAAATTTTTTCTTCCATAAAATTCTTGTTCTGATCTGCAAACTACAGACTAGCTTTGGGCCAATCTATTTGTTTGCAGACCAGAAATTCTTTAATTAATTATTTTCTAATTCCAATTAGATACTTGGCTGGATTTTTACCAAGGTCAATAAAATCATCAGCCAGTTCTCTAAGCTTACCAGAAGCACTTTTGGCAAAAGCAATAATTTCTACGTGCTGACCTTGAGCTTTAAGATATTCTACTAAAGGCAGAAAGTCTCCATCGCCAGTAACCAAAACAATGCTGTCCAGTTTTTTGCTTAGTTGGATAGCATCAACCGCTACCCCAACATCCCAGTCAGCTTTTTTCATACCGCCTGGAAAAATCTGAAGTTCCTTGCTTTTAATTTCTATACCTGCTTTTTCCAGAGCCTCTAAGAAAGCCTTTTCTTCGCCGGTTTCAGTGGTGACCACATAAGCAATTGCCCTGATTAGTTTTCGGTCAGCCACAGCTGTTTTTAAAATTTCTCGAAAATTAACTCGGGCCTGGTAGAGATTTTTTGCTGAGTGGTACATATTTTGAACATCAATTAAAACCCCCACTCTTTGTTCTTTGTGTTTAATAATAGTCATTTATTTTTTTAAGTCTAACTCTTTGATTATTTTTTTGTATCTTTTTTCATTTTCGGTCCCCAACCATTCTAATAATCTTCTTCTTTTAGAGACCATACCCAAAAGACCTCGGCGGGAATGATTATCTTTGGGATGTTTTTTGAGATGAGAAGTTAATCGTTGGATTTCTTCAGTTAAAATTGCAATTTGAACTTCTGCCGACCCAGTGTCGGTTTTGTGAATTTTATGTTCTTCAATAATCTTCCCCTTTTTCTGTTTAGTTAGCATAAATTTAATTATAATACAGAATAATTAACATTACAATATAAACCAAATTCCAGACGGCTGGCATTTTTTTTATTTTTATGTATAATTTAATTAATGGCAAAGAAATTTTTCTTTATTTTTTTATTGATTTTAGGACTGATGATTTTCAGTCCAGCTTTTGCTCAAGAGAAATCTTATAAATTAGAGATTAATTTTTTCTATTCCCAAACTTGTCCTCATTGTTTGGCTGAACAGAAATTTTTAGACAAAATTCAAGAGAAATATCCCGAAATTAAAATTAATCGTTATTTAGCCAGTGATTCCAATAATAGAAAGATATTAGTTGATTTATTAAAAAAGCATGATGCGGAAATGTATGCTGGTTTAGTGCCAGTTACTTTTGTGGGTGAAGATTTAATTTTAGGTTTTGATAATGAAAAAGGAATAGGTAAAAGAATTGAAGATTCTATAAAAAGACAAATCAGTCAACCCAGCCCCGGGCCTGGTAAAGACAATAGAATTCATCTTCCCATAATTGGTGATATAGATTTAACTAAATACTCTCTACCCGCTCAGGCAGTAATTTTGGGATTTTTTGATGGTTTTAATGTTTGTTCTTTGGGTGCCTTGATTTTAATTTTGGGCTTGGTTTTAATTTTGCGTTCACGGGCAAAAATTTTAATCTTTGGTGGCTTGTATATTTTAACTACCGCAGTTGTTTACGGGCTCTTAATCGTGCTTTGGTATCAATTATTTTATTTTCTGGCGCCGGTTTTGAAAATAATGGATATTTTTGTGGGGGCTTTAGGTATTATTGGTGGAATTTATTTTCTAAGGCAGTTTGTTAGATACAAGAAATATGGACCAATGTGTGATGTAAAGCAAAATGGAATAGTGGCTAAATTTTCTAATAAGGTTCGGAATGGCTTTAAAGAATCAGGCGGGCTTTGGGCAATTATTGTAAGTATATTTATTTTTGCAGTGGTAATTACAGTTGTAGAATTTCCCTGCTCAGCGGTTATCCCAGTTTTATTTGCCAGTATTTTAGCCAATGCCAAGGTGCCTGCTTTAATATATCTTCTGTATATTATTGTTTATCTTTTCTTTTACATGCTTGACGAAATTATTCTTTTCTTAATTGCTTTGTTTACCATGACCATTAAAATTGCCTCCAGTAAAATTATGATTTGGCTAAGTTTAGTAGAAGCAATTTTTCTTTTTGGATTAGGAATGTATTATTTAATTGGGGTATTTTAGGATTTTTAGATAAAAATCACCCCTCGCGTTGTTCCCCAGCGCGAGGGGATTTATTAAGGTTCAAAATATTCGCCTCTATACCTCTTCACCTCTTCCTGCGGAAGTTCAATAACAACTAATTGTTTTCTGCTGAGCGCTTCAATAAAATTGACGTTTGCTTTAATAATCTTTACAGAAAGCTGTCTAGGTTTTTCTGACACTCCCTTGATGCTTAATACATTATGCATTACGCCATCAAGATCAAATCTCGCTCCATTTTTTAAAATATATAATTTTCCAAACATTTTCTACCTCCTTGATATCGAATTTTATATTATCATACAATAAAAATGATGTCAAGAGTTTTGACTTAGAATTTTGTTTAGTGTAATATATGATTATATAATTGTTGCCCTTGTGGTATAACGGACCCCGAAAAAATTTTGCTTCGCAAAATTTAACGTGGCAAGTAACACTTACGCCCCTGTAGCTCAACTGGATAGAGCATCTGTCTTCGGAACAGAGGGTTGAGGGTTCGAATCCTTCCAGGGGCAAACGCCTCCATAGCTTAATGGTAAAGCTACCGCCTCTTAAGCGGGAGATTTCAGGTTCGAGTCCTGATGGGGGCAAATTGACACAAGATTTTTAAAAATCTATATTTTTAATTAAGCCCCCATAGCTTAGTGGTAAAGCAACGGCCTTTTAAGCCGCTGATCTGGGTTCGATTCCTAGTGGGGGCATTAAATCAAAAAAAGGACAATTTTTGTCCTTTTTTTGATTGCGGACTTGACAGATTATCTGGGATACGCTATAATTATAATGTTATTAAGATGGGCTTAATAATCTCGGCCACGAGAGGGTCGCGGTAAACAGAACCTAAAAACTTTTAAAGGAGGTTATAAAATGAAACTTTTTGTCTCTGAGACAAAGGTTCAGGATGCTGTTATCCCGATTCGGTGGTGTTTGAATCGAAAAGAGCTCGAAGAGCTCAAAGAGCGTGGGGCAGAAAATCCTCATTTACTTCTTGTCACTGTGCATGACAAAAAGGAGGTAGACCGTTATCTTATTCCCCTCAACCAAATGCTCGCCTATATCCAATTCCACAAACCAGGCGAGAACCGGATTCTGGCCACTGTTGCCTGGTGGTGGGAAGGTAAGACGGATAAGCTTAAGGGGTATTTCTTGGAGCGGAGCTCGTATGGTGGTTATGAGCATAGTATCTTGGATTACGAGAAGAAAAATTTCCACTCAGATCTCGAAGGTCATCGACTTGGGCAGCAAACCGAGATAACTGTCGTCGTTCCAGCCGAACTCTTTGCCAAAGAACCACCAAGCTGGGAGAGAAAGTGGGTTAATCTCTGGTTTGAAACCAGGTCCCGAGACCAGTGTCAGTACAGACGGCGACGGATGATTGCCTACACAATCCAACCACCACTTGTGCTGCTCTTCACGGTCTTCATCAGCGTCTTCCGTTTCCTGGCAGCCAGTGTACTCCTCTTTCTTGGTAAGCGGGGAGTGGATTTAAAACCAATTATCCATCCCTTTTGGTATCACTCCGACGATGTTTGGAAGTACACTAAAGCCTCGGTGTTCTCGCGAAATGCCAAAGGCAAGAAACGACACTGGCTCATTACCTTTTTTAGTCCACCAGTTTTCCTGGGATTTCTTGCAATTGTGATAGGTGCAAGATTTATCTTCCCATCCCTCTTTCCCCTCTTTACTTTGCAATGGTGGTACTACCCACTTGGTGCTTTAATCGTTATGGTGGGAATCGCAGTCGTCGTATACGCGCTTTTTGCTCTGGTCTTTTTTATTCCGTACTCTCTTGCCACACTTATCTTGCGACTACTTAAAGTTGCGGTGGTGAAACCCTGGTCAGAGCAGAGAAAAGCAAGGTGGGAACAAGCGAGGGAGAAAAAAGAAGAGAAAGAATGGAAAGAAACAGAAAAGAGACGCAGGGTGGAAGAACAAAGGCGCGCTGAACTAGAACAACTACTGGCCTGCGATGGCGAATTCACGCCCAAGCTCAGCGCCCTACCAAAAGAAAAGCAGACCTTTTATTTGAGGTTTCAAGACCTCAAAGCAAGGGTCTGCAAACCCTATGCCCGGTAAATCCTGAATCAGTTTCCGAGCCCCTCGTGGAATCCGTTCCACTCGGGGCTCATTTTTTTATTTTTCATTGCCAAAAGAGGATTTTTGAGGTATTATTTAATTGGAAATTGGCTGTGTAGAAATTGGAAATTGGTAATGGAAACTGGAAATTAGAAATTAATTATTTTTTCTATTTTCTATTTTCTAACTTCTATTACTAATTTCTATTTTCTATATAACTAATTTCAAAATACATGACAATTCCTAAAGAAGTTAATTTAATAATGGAGAAGTTGATTAAAAATGGCTTTCAATCCTATATTGTTGGTGGTTGTGTTCGGGATTTATTAAGAAATGTTAAACCCCTTGATTGGGATATTACCACTAATGCCAAGCCAGAAAAAATTCAAAAACTATTTAAAAAATCTTTTTACGAGAATAAATTTGGGACAGTTACGGTTATTACCAATTCTAAAGACAAGACCCTGAAGACCATTGAAATCACCCCATTTAGGTTAGAAGGAAAATATAGCGACAAAAGACATCCTGATGAAATAAAATTTGCCAAAACAGTAGAAGAGGATTTGGCGAGGAGAGATTTTACAGTAAATGCGATAGCTCTTCAATTTGGGGATCTCCGAGGTCCCGAAATTAAGAAAAATAATATTAGGACCTCGGAGGTCCTAAATATTATTGATCCTTTTAACGGACAAAAAGACATAAAAGACAAAATTATTCGGGCCGTGGGCAAAGCTGATGATAGATTTAATGAAGATGCCCTAAGAATGATTCGGGCTGTTAGATTTGCTACCACCTTAGATTTTTTTATTGAAGAGAAAACCCTGAAAGCCATCCAAAAAAATGCTGGTTGGATTCAGGCAATTTCTAAAGAAAGAGTTAGAGGTGAGATAATTAAAATTTTTGAGTCAAATCAACCAGTTAAAGGAATAGAATTATTGAGAGAAAGTAAATTACTCGGCTATATTTTACCTGAATTAGAAAAAGGGGTTGGGGTGAGCCAGAACAAGGATCATATTTATGATATTTATGAACATTCTGTTAGGTCTTTACAAGTAGCTGCTGATAAAAAATTTAATTTGGAAGTGAGATTTGCTGCCCTTTTTCATGATATTGGCAAACCAGAAACCAAAGCAGGCGAAGGCCCTGATTCTACTTTTTATAATCATGATTATGTTGGGGCGAAATTTACTGCTCGGATTTTGAGCAGATTGAAATTTCCTAATAAATTTATTGATAAAGTGGTTTTATTGGTTAGAAATCATATGTTTGTATCTGACCCAGAAAGATTGACTGAAGCCGGGGCAAGGAGATTGATTGCCAGGGTTGGTAAAGAAAATATTCCTGATTTGATAAATTTAAGAATTGCTGATAGATTGGGAATGGGCAGACCAAAAGAAAGACCATATCGTCTAAGAACTATTGAATATA
>JBMORO010000038.1:0-10266 GCA_049322295.1 Patescibacteria group bacterium
CTTGCCGGGAGAGCAATTAATTAGCTATATGTTTATGATTGCTTTTCTTATTGGTGGACTTATTGCGGCTAAACAATTCGGTATTTATGGAGCAAGTACCATAATGGCAGTCGGACAAAAATGGGGAAGGGCTGCTGCGAGTAGAATTAGCAGATACCCCAGAGAATTAGGGGCTGCCATAGCTGGTGGAGCGGTCCAGCAAATGGGTAAAGGTTTCCAAAAAATTCCTGGCCTTAGGGCATTTGGCGAAAGAATGGAAGCTAGAGGAAAGATAATTGCTCAAAAACCATTAGCAGCCGCAGAAATTAAGAAAGCCGAAGAAATGTTTAAACAAATGAGCCCAGAACAGTTGGCTCATCAAATAAAGACCCAAATAAGTGGAGCAATGACCTATGCTGCCGCCAAAGTGGCCTATGAACGGGACGACTTCACTAAAAATAAAGATGAAAGAGCCGCTGATATTGCGGCTAAAACCTTCCGGGCTTTCGGCGACATAAAAAGGGCCGAGGAAATAGAAAAGAGTAGAGCTGATACTATCGAAGACGATAGAAAACAATTTGAAACCCTTAAAGAAATGAAAGATAAAGGAGAGCTTAATAAACTCTCAGCAATAGCTCTTGAAGATGAAAGAGTGGTAAGTAAATTAGCTATGCTTGGAGTTAATTTAGAGAAATTAAGAGAGATTTCAGACAAACATGGTAACAATCTTAAAACTACCCTTACCAATATTACAAATCCAGCTAACCAAACAAGGATGATAGCTATGGGGATAAATCCCTTAGCAAAAGAAATACAACATGCTTATGCTGCTCAAACTGGCAATATAGGTCGAATGACTCCGGCTCAAAGAGCATTCTTTGCCAGAGATGCTGGCCCAGAAGGGCTTAAGAGAATAACTTCGGTTACTCCTGATATGGTAAAAGCGATTCCAGCCTCTAAACTTAAGGTTGTTATTGACAAAATGGAAAGCGATATAGTGGCCAAAGAAATAATAAGACAAATTAAAGCTAATCCAACCCATCCGGCTTATCAAGTGGTTATAAGAGATCGCTATCTCAATAATCTGGCTTAAGTAAACACTCAAAAATATGCCTATTGATGATTTCCGGCAAAAAGTTAATAAATTACCAGCTCCAGTTAAAGAAATGATGCTTTCAGATAAAGTGGTAGATATGTCTAAATATAAATTAAGCCTAGAACAGGAAGGAAAAATTGCTCAAATTACTGGCAAGGCATTGGTAAAAGATGTTCCATTGAATGAGTTTGTTAATGCTTTACAAACCCAAGCTAATCTTAATTTGGAAACTGCTAAGTCTATTACTTTTGATATTTTAAAGGTTCTCTTCCTCCCAATAAAACGATATTTTCCTGAAACAGAAATTTTAATGGCGCGTTTAAAACCCGCCCAAACTCCGCCTCAGGATTCTAATATTGTCAATCTTAAAAATAAGTAATAT
This sequence comes from Patescibacteria group bacterium, assembly GCA_049322295.1. Taxonomy (GTDB): domain Bacteria; phylum Patescibacteriota; class Minisyncoccia; order RBG-13-40-8-A; family RBG-13-40-8-A; genus JBMORO01. Next base: position 1,458 of record JBMORO010000038.1, read on the forward strand.
GCAGTTTCAAGTTCCTCAATTTACTGATATTGAAGATAAGATTATCGGACCACTAACTCTAAAACAATTCCTCTATCTTTTGGTTGCGGCAGTAATTATATTTATTCTTTATAAATTATTTAGTCTTTTTGTGGTTATTGTTTTAGCTATACCTGTTGTAGGATTAACCATTGCTCTGGCTTTTGTAACAGTCAATAACCAGCCTTTTATTAATGTAATTAAAAATTTTTTAGGCTTTTTAAGAAAACCAGATTTCTATGTCTGGAAAAAACCAATTGCTAAAACGCCACGAGAAGAAGAAACTCCCCAAATCATTGAAAAAACTCCTCCTGGTAAAAAAACAAAGCCAATTACTAAAGAAAAATTACAAGAAATCGGTTGGAAAATAGAAATTGAAAAATAATATGGCAAATAAATTACCAAAATCTGCTCCGGCAGTGCAAAAATTTGTTGAAGTCAAAGAAATCAGAGATGGTGTGGCAATCTTAAAAGACAGTAGCTTAAAGGCTGTCTGTGTCTGTTCGAGTATGAATTTTGACCTTCTAAGCACTGCTGAACAAGAAGCAGTAACTGCTCGGTTTCAGGAATTCCTTAATTCCTTAGATTTTTCTATTCAAATAATAATCTCGTCCCGCCATTTTGAAATTGATAACTATCTTGACCAAATTAGAGAATTAGAAAAGAAACAAACTAATGAATTATTGCGGGTCCAAACTAGTGAATATATCAATTTTGTGGAGAGCTTTGTTGAGTTTGCTAATATTATGAATAAATCATTTTATGTGGTTGTTCCTTTCAGAATTGTAGAGACCAAAGAAGAAAGTTTTGTAGGAAAAATAAAAAATATTATTTCTACTCGGAAACCCCAAAGGGTTAAATTTGAGATAGAAAAATTTAGACAATATAAGGCTCAGCTTGACCAAAGGGTCAATCTCATTGTTCAGGGGCTTCAAGGATTAGGAATAAAAGCCGTCTCCCTAAACGACGAACAATTAACTGAATTATTTTACGAATTTTATAATATTGAAAAATAATAGAATCATGAAAATATTTGGAAAACAAAAAAAAGAAGAAGAGATAGTAGAAACCGAAGAATTAGCAGAAAGTTCTTTAATTGATGCTATTGCCCCTTCGGCTCTTCAAGTTACTTCTAATTATGTCCAGATTGGCGAAAAATATGCCCGAACCTTTTTTGTGATTACTTATCCCAGATTTCTCACTGTAAATTGGCTCTCGCCAATAATTAATTTAGACAGGGTTTTTAATGTTTCAATGTTTATTCATCCAGCTGATACTGGGATAATCTTAAAAAAATTAAGAAGAAAATTAACTCAAATAGAGTCTCAAATTACCACCGAGCAGGAGCAAGGAAAAGTTAGAAACCCTATCCTGGAAACTGCTCGTGAGGACATAGAAACCTTGAGAGATAAGCTAATTCAAGGAACTGAAAAATTCTTTAAATATGCTCTTTATATTACTGTTTTTGAAGATTCAATAGATAAACTAAATGAAGCTGAAGAGCAAATTCTTTCTCTTTTTGAAGCAAAATTGGTCTATGTTAGACCAGCTCTTTTCCAACAAGAAATAGGCATTAATTCTACTCTACCCCTGGGGAATGATTACCTTTTAATATCCAGCTCCATGAATACTGCTCCCCTTTCAACGGTTTTCCCTTTTGTTTCTTCAAACTTATCTTCTAATAAAGGAATCCTCTATGGAATTAACCGTCATAATAACAGCTTGATTATTTTTGACCGCTTTTCAATGGAAAATGGCAATATAGTTGTTTTCGGAAAAGCAGGAGGCGGTAAATCTTATGCAGTTAAATTAGAAATTCTTCGTTCTCTAATGTTTGGTACTGATATAATTGTGATTGACCCGGAAAATGAATATCAGTATTTGGCTGAAACTACTGATGGTGCTTTCTTTAAAATATCCTTAACCTCAAAAAATCACATTAACCCCTTTGATATTTCTCCGCCCGGTCCAGACGAAACTACCGAAGAGATTCTTCGCTCAAAAATTATGGATTTAGTCGGATTGTTAAGAGTAGCCTTAGGCGAATTGACCCCAGAAGAAAATTCAGTTTTAGATAGGGCTTTAACTGAAACTTATGCTTCAAAAGATATCACCCCACAATCAGATTTAAAAAATGTAGCCCCGCCTTTACTTGAAGACCTCCAGACAGTTTTAGAGAACATGGAAGGAGGAGAAAAAATAGCCAAAAGACTCCAAAGATATAGCAAGGGGAGTTTTGCTGGTTTTCTTAACCAACCTACTAACATTGACATTAATAAAAACCTGGTCGTGTTCAGTATTAGAGATATGGAAGATGAACTTCGACCAGTAGCCATGTATTTGATTTTACAATTTATCTGGAATCTAATTCGTTCAGAGCTTAAAAAAAGAATCATGGTAGTTGATGAGGCCTGGTGGATGATGAAACACGAAGCTGGCGCCTCTTTCTTGCACGGAATTGCTAAAAGATGCCGAAAATATTGGCTTGGTCTAACCACTATTACCCAAGATATCCCAGATTTTATGAATTCCCCTTATGGCAAGCCAATAATCACTAATTCTTCAATTCAAATTCTTTTCAAACAATCGCCAGCTACTATCGATATGGTTCAACAAACCTTTAATCTGACTGACGAAGAGAAATATTTGCTTTTACAAGCTGATGTAGGGGAAGGAATCTTCTTTGCTGGTTTAAAACATGCAGCCATTAAAGTAGTAGCTTCTTATACTGAAGACCAAATAGTTACATCTTCTCCAGAGCAGATTGTCCAAATACAGAAAGCTAAAGAAGAATTAGCTAAGGGAAATGTCTAATTTTTATGGAAGCAACAATACAAGAAAGACAATTTACAGAAAAGCTAAACCAAGACCGCGCAAAAGCGGAAATCGAAACTGATGACGCTCCTGTTTCTGGTCCAGCTGCAATATCTAATTTTATGGAAATGGGCCTTATTTTAGGAGCAGCGATGCTTGTTGATTTTATTGATGTCCTAGATTTAACTGGGTTTGGCGCAATTTTAGTTAGATTTATAGATATTCCTACTCTAGGCGCTTTATGGCTCTGGAGAATATTTAAACAAGGTGTCAGCCCATATAAAAAGAGTTTCACTTATCAGATGCTACTAACCCTTCTTATAGAAATTTCGCCTTTTGGTATAATTCCTACCTGGACAACATTTGTTATTTATGTATGGATAAAAGAACATAAAGCTAGTAAAGAGATGTTTGAAAAAACAATTAAAAAAATAAAGGCAATCAAAAAATAGATGAAAAGAAAAATAATTTTATTAAGCATTGCATTTATTGTAATACCGCTAATTAGCTTGGCTCAATTCGATTTTAATCTCGATGATTTATCAAATACAGACATCGATTCTAATATTACTATTAGCAGTTTTGATCTTATTTGGTCTACTGACACTTATACACCAGACGGATATCAGGGAAGGGCCTTGCCATCCCCGGGAAGTAAGGTTATAGTAGAAGCAATTATCAAAACTTCTGGAGGTGATGCTAAAAACTTAAAATATAGTTGGTTTTTAGAGGATATTTTCCAAAAAAGCAAATCTGGTTATGGAAAAGATAGTTTTTATTTCTATGTTAATCAAAGGCCTGGTGCCTCTCACATAGTAAAACTCCAGATATTTAATGAAGACAGAACTGTTTTTGAAGAAAAGTCTATTAAAATTCCAGTAGTTGAACCAGAAATCGTTGTTTATTCCTCAAACGGAAACTCCCCCTTCTCTGACCGGGCAACTAAAATATCCGCTATTTTATCTAATAAAAAATTCTCTTTTATTGCTAAGCCCTATTTCTTTAGTATTAAAAAACTGACTGATTTAAATTTTGAATGGCATTTTGCTAATAAAGAAGTAATCGCCCCTTCAGCTTATGATGCTAATGTTTTAAATATAACCATTAGCGGAAAGCAAGATCAAAAGATTCTGGAAAATGACTTATGGATTAATGTCACTAATAAAAGCGAACCAAGACAAAAAGCGTTTCAAATAATCAAAGTCCGAATACAATAAACTATGAATAAAAAAATACTATTTATCACAATTGTTTGTCTTATTACTTTATTTGGCTTTTGGCAAATTGCTCGAGCAATAGATTTATTACTTGATTACCCTGAAATTGGAGGAATTAAACCAGGAGAAACCATAGAGTTACCCGAGATTATCAAATATTTTTATTTGTTCGCCTTAGGCATAGTCGGAGTAATAGCATTATTGTCAATGTTAATCGGGGCAATTAAATATATTTTTTCAGCTGGTAATCCTTCAAAAGCAGGAGAAGCCAAAGACCAAATTTTTTCCGCTATTTTGGGCATTATAATTCTTTTAGCTAGTGTTTTAATTTTACGAACCATTAATCCAGATTTAGTAAGTATTGGATTTAAATTACCAGAAATTAAAGGAGGCGGAGGGGGAGCAAGTGCTTATCCATATGTTCAATGCTATATTTCTAGGTTGAATCTTTGTTCGGCTGGTCAAAGCCTTTATCGAGAATGTGTTCAAAGTTTCACAACAAACATAGAAGAAGCAAGAAAGGCGTGCGTAAATGATTGTAGAAGCCAGACTACTCAACTGGGGGGAGTTCCCTATTGCAATGTATATTCTAACCGATCTCAATGCCAGCCAACCGGTTGTCATTAAAGGATTAGGTTTTGATAATATTAATTTATTTTATGAACACCAAACTTAAAAAAATATTAATTATTATAGTTGTAATTCTAATTCTAGTATTGGTTGGATTATTGGTTTATAAATTTATAATTAAAAAACCCAGCGGACCAGAAGGAAAAGAACTGGGTCAACAAGGCGAAGAAGGCGCGCAACCAGAGGAAGAAATTACTCCACAACCAGAATTGAAAATAAAATCCATTAGCCAACAGGCAGTGTATTCACCAACTTTGACCTCGGACAAAAACCAGATAATTTATTACTTGCGTTCTAATGGCAATGTCTGGAAATCTAATTTTGATGGCTCTAATTTGTCTCAAGTGTCAAGTAATGCTTTGGAAAATCTGATTAAGGTTTTGTGGTCGCCAAACAAAGATAAGGTAATTACAATATTTCAAGATAGTTTAGGAACTGTCAGTAAATATCTTTATGACCACACTACTAATAAGGCTCTTCCTCTAAGCAAATATATAGAATATGTTGTCTGGTCGCCCGATGGGAAAAAGATTGCTTATCACTATTACAATGAATTTACTGATGATAATACTATTAGCACGGCTAATCCCGATGGTTCTAATTATTCTATAATTCTAAAAACCAGAATGAAGGACTTACTTTTATATTGGCCAAAAGGAACAGAAATCTTTTTCCAAGAAAAACCATCAGGATTAGTAACCAGCTCTCTTTACTCTCTAAATCCTTTAAGTAAATCCTTTGCCACAATTATTTCTAATATTTATGGGCTTAGCGTAAAGTGGTCGCCTGATGGGAATAAAATTCTTTATTCTAAAACAGGAACTACAGGTAAAAATATTGAACTCTTTGTAGCTGATAGGAATGGTTCAAATTCAAAATCAGTGGGAATTTCTACCTTAGTAGAAAAATGTGTTTGGTCTCAAGATTTAAGAACTATTTATTGCGCTATTCCTAAAAATATTAGCGAAGCCGAGATTTTACCCGATGATTTTTATAAAGGAACATTTTTAGCTGATGATGAATTCTTTAAAATTAATATTGAAACCAAAGAAAAAACAAAAATCTTAGAAGATTCTCAAATGATAGAAGTCTATGATGCTATTGACCCCTTCCTTTCTCAGGAAGAAGACTATCTATTTTTCGTGAATAAAACAAATGGACTATTGTATTCTATAGAATTATAAAATGCGATACTATAAAAAATCCCCTTATCGGGGATTTTTTAATACGACCATCATTCCTATAATTAACCAAAACATAACTGATAAATCATTTTTCCAATAAGTAGTATCAACTAGACCATGGACAAGAATATAAATCATCGCAGACATTACAATAATTGTAAAAATTGTAAATTTTAAATTATAAATTTTAAAACCCATCCAGAAGAACCATGCCAATAGCCAGATAAAACCAATAAATCCAATTATTCCTGTTTGGAGTAGAAAGGCTAAATAAAGATTATGAGGTTGGGGAACCCCCCAACGAGGATAAGCTGGAAAATAGTCTTGGAAAGTGCCTGGTCCAATACCTATAACTGGATAATCCCTAAAAACCTGCCAGGCCTTTTGCCAAATTTCTAAGCGAGAATTAAAAGAACGTCTACCTTGATCTGAATTTATTTTAAAATAAACTAAAATCACAATCAGGATTAAAGTTAAAGCTAAAAAAAATAAAATTATTTTTTTATTCTTTGTTCTGAACAAATAAACAGTCAACCAAAAAATCAAAGCCCCCAAAACTCCAAGCCAGGCACCAAAAGATTTAGTAAAAAATAGAATAATTAATAATAAAAAAAGATTACTTATCAAGAAGACCATTCGTAGCCCGAACGGGCAAGGTGGTCCGACTTCTGTCGGACCGAGTGAGGGCGACCTGCCCGCCATCGGCTGTCGCCTCAGGCGACTGCAGGCGGGGATTGAGCGCGATGTCCCGCTGGGACATCGACGCGTGTCTTCGGATAAGTAATCTTTTTTAAAAACAACCAATCCAAGACTAATTACTAAAATCGGTGCCAGATACATAGCTAAATAATTAGGAGAAGTATAAAATGCTTGCAAACGCCCTTGCCCATCTAACTTTCCTAAAATTAAATAAATCAAAGAAACTATTGAAACTATAAATCCTGAAAAAATTAAGCTGTAAAATATTTTTTTAATTTGGTCAGTATTTTTAATAACAGAAACAATTACAATAAAAAATAATAAAGGATCTATAAACCAAGCTTTCCAAATTCCGGCACTAGTTCGTAAATTCCAAGAAAAAATAGTAGATATAGTAACTCCTATCAAAATCAAGACCACTGGCCAAATAATTCCCCTTGCCGTCCGTAGTCCCGATTTTGGTCGGGATGAAGGAGGGTTAAACCCTTTCTGAATCAGCCAGAAAATAAATAAAATATAAATTAATAATTCCAACATTGTAGTTGGAATATTAAAAATCTTAAACCGTATCAAATATAGGGGCAAACAAAAAATAATTAAATATATTCCCCATTCTGAAATTTTCATATCTCTTTTTTAATAAGCAATAAAATCTCCTCTTTTTTTATTCCTTTAATTAAATAAAGTACAGTGAAATAAATAATTATCCCGCCAGCAACTAATAAAAACAAATTCCAACTCTTAAATAAATATAAAAATCCAGCCATAATTAAACCAGCTAGCAAGGGTTTAATAATATTAAATTGCGGGAAATAATTAATTGTTTTATAAATTAAGTAAATCATTAAAATAGTGACCAATAGTTCGGTAGCAACCGTAGTTGAGGCGGCGCCGAAATAAGAAAATTTAGGAATAAAAATTAAATTAGTTACCATATTAAAAATCATTCCGCCAAAATATATCCAGGCCCCAGTCTTTTGTTTATTTAAAGCGATAATACTATGACCAAATAAATTTCCTAAAAACATTAAACCAATAGCAAAAGATAAAATCTGTAATACCGGCGCTGAAGCACTAAATTGCTTTCCTCCAATTAAAACCACAATCGGTAAAGATAAAAATAAAAGACCAACTATTAAAGGAATAATAAAAATAATTAAAACATCTAAGGTTTTTTGAAATACTTTTTTAAATTCATCTAAGCTAGCAAAAGCAAATTTAGAAAGTAGAGGCATTATTAAACCAACAAACATTGAAGGGAAAAATATTAAACCTTCAAGAATCTTATAAGCAATATTATAAATACCAACATCAATAATTGGATTTATTGAGCCTCTATTGATAAATTTTAAAGAAAGAAAAATGGTATCAAATTTAAAATAAATTAAGGTAAGAATAATAGAAGCAGCTATAGGAATGGCTGTTTTTAGTAATTCTTTCCAAAGAGAAAAATCAAAAGCTAAAGTTATAGGAATATGCCTTTTAGCAAATAAATAATTGAGAATAAAATTACCAAAACAGCTAATAATTAAAGCTAATAAAATTGAAAAGAAACCCAAATTAAAATGAATAAAAATAATTACTAAACTCAATTGAATGATTCGACCAATAATATCAGCAAATCCGGCCTTATCTATTCTAAGATATTTCTGAAAAATTCCCATTAATACCTGGGAAGCAGATAAAAATAAAAAACTAATAGAGCCAATAACTACTCCTAATTTTACTTGAGGAGCATAAGGGAAAAACCAAATTAAGATAATAGCTAATCCTAAGAATATTAAAAGAGCAATAATTCTAAGTGTAAAAATATTACTAGCAATTTTTCTCTCATCAGCGCCTGGTCGAGATATTTCCCTAGTCATTAAGGAATAAAGACCTAAATCGGCTAAAATATTAAAAACATATAAAAAGGCTAAAATTAAACTGTAATTACCAAAACCTTCTTTGCCTAAATAACGGGTAATAAATCCTATACTAATTAAAGAAAGGGCCACTGCGGTTACGCGTGCCCCAACCGAAATAATAGTATTATAGGCGATTTTTCTAACTATGGTCATATATTATGGATATAATCTAACCACAACTTTTCTCTCCGGCTCTTCTCCAATGCTCTCAGTGGTTATATCCGGATATTCGGCTAATCTTAAGTGAATAAATCTTCTTTCATAAGCTGACATTGGTTCGAGGATAACGGGCTTTTTGGTCCTTCTAACTTTTTGAGCTACTTTTAAAGCTAAATCAGTT
>JBMORO010000039.1:0-9702 GCA_049322295.1 Patescibacteria group bacterium
ATGTCCAAATATTATTAAAAATAAGGACATTGAATGTCCTTAAAGTAATCTTGCCTATCTTAAAATAAAAATTTTGCCATTTGCTTGGCAAAATTGATGCGGGGCAAGTAAAAACAGCGGGGTCGAGAGTTTCAACTCTCTCCCCCGCCTTCTGAATCCTCCTATTTTTTGTCCAGCCATACCTGTAGATAGATATCAATGGAGTTCGGTTTTATTTCCGAATAATTGTAAGCGATGCCGAGAAGATAGTTAATCGGCACAGCGCTAACTTTTTCCGAAAATAACTTACAAACCCCAATCTGGACCTGCTGCCATTTTGCATCCCGGTTAATAAAGAAAGCCCAAAGACTCGCATTTTCAGTAAGGTTGAGATTTAAGAGTCCCGATTGTGTTTTTACGGAACTCCTGTCTCTGCCGCTGAAAAACATTAAAGAAACTTTTTCCAGCTCACCGTTCAATGCCACTCCTCTGAACTTTCCGTCGCTATAACCCGTGACCCCGAATTTGTGAAAAATAGCCCAGTTAATGTTCTGTTGAAATCCGAAGTTGAACTCTATTGACTCTTTGCGTGTCTTGTATAGGCCGAGCATCAGATCACTGCCGAATTGCTGAGACTTTACTCTTCCCAGGGCACCGAAAGCGGGTCCCGGGATAACGGCTCTAGAGGGTGGTTCGAAGTTGAAGTCACTAGATACTGGATCCGGCCTATTGATTATTGCTATAGGCCGAGAGAAGTATCCGAAATCAAATTCGAAAAAGGAAATCCGCTTCATCCACCACAGATGCGCCCGCGGAGTCTTAAAATCGTAGAAGACCCGCGAACGCAAATAGCCAGATGCCACTGGAAATATCGTTTTTACGGCGGCAAGAGGTAAAATATCGTTTTGGAATTGATAAAAATTTCTATCCATTGAACCTATGTAAAGTCCGCCGAAATAGAATTTTTCCAAATACGATACCCCCTCGGCAAAAATCGGCAGAGAAAAAAGAAAAACACTCAAAACAGCAATAAAATATTTTTTCAAGGTAACCTCCTTTTGGTTAGATATTATAAGTATAACATAATACCTGCCAATTTGTCAATATCACAGCATAAAAATGGGGAACTTGCGATGTCCCCCATTAGTGTAAATTTAAAAAACGGGAGTCGACCCTTTGGTCGACCCCCGTTGTTGGCAGCCCTCGCTGCAGTGGGCTACTCGGGGTACCATAAATTTCTTCGTGGTTTTCCCTCCTTTTTTCTTCGAAATATACTATCAAGATAGCAGAACAGACACAATAAAAAAAAGAGCGATTATTAAATCCATTCTTCCTCCTTTAAAATAATTATTTTTTATTTCACTTTTCCTTCTCTCCAATTTTCATTAAACTCTTTCAACTTCGCGCCGACAATTGTTGAACAAATTTGGGTACAAATTCCACATAAAATACATTTTTTGATTTGTCCCTCGATTTCATTAACTTCACTCGGGACAAGCTTCTCTGCTTCTAAAACTCTAAATCTAATCAAATTCTTAAACTGCCGTGGTCCGGTCTCACCTTTTTTCGCATTGAGCCAGGCAGGACATTTACTCTGACAATAAGCACAATCCATACACGGCCATTCTTCATTTCCCAGTGGTTTCATTGGGATTTTTATATTGTCGTAAATCTTACTTTTATCAGTATTAAACATTGTATTGGGATTTAGAATATCATCGGGGTCAAAAATCTTCTTAATTTCTTGTAAATATTTATAAATTCTGCTTCCCCACTCTTTTTCCAAATACATACTCCTACATCTGCCTCCGCCATGTTCAGTGGCAATGGTTCCGTCATATTTAAACACTGCATCATAAACTTTATCCGCAATTTTTTTAATGATTTTTACATGCTCTTTTGTAGACGCCTCAATTACTGGGTCAATATGAATCGTGCCAGTTCCGGCATGACCATACAAAGCTACTTTAATATTCAAATCTTTAAATATCTTTCTTAAATCATTCAATAAATCAGGAATATCTTTTGTTCTTACTCCCACATCATCAACTGAAACCAGGGGCTTGGTGGTTGGCGAAAACTTGGCAGTCATTGGTAATAAACATTTTCTTACTTCCCAGAATTTCTCCATTTTTACTGGGTCTTTTACTACCTCGCCAACTAACTTGAAATTCTTTAAAGAATTATCAAATTCTTTTAATGTTTGCTCTATTTTTTCATCAAACTGGACAATTATCATTGCCTCAGCTTCTGTGGGAATTCCTAAAGCAGGAAAACAATTTCGGGTCAAATCCAAAGATACCTTGTCAACTAGTTCAACCGCGCTACAGCCTAATTTTTTTACTTCTTTGATAAAATTATCAACCTGATATAAATCAGCTAAATATACTCCCCAAGAAACCGGCTTTTCAAATGGTTTTGGCACGACTTTTAATTTTATTTCCGTAAATATTCCTAAAGTGCCGATGCTTCCCATCATTAAATGAGCAATTAGTTCGTTAGTATTAGCATATCTATCAAAAGCAAAAATATTGTAAGTAGAAGCATCTTGAACATCCATCCTTCGGTTTATAATTGCCATTGCCTTTTTATCATTTAAAATTTTCTTCCTAAGATTTTCCAATTTTTCTTTGAATTTTTCTACTCCCTGACCTGTTTCCGTATTCACAATCTCCCCATCAGCATCAATAAATTCAATCGCCAGCATAAAATCATCAAGAGTGCCGTATTTTACTGCCCCACCGCCACAAGCTTTAGTAGCTACATTGCCGCCAATCATACAAGCCCGAGAAGATGCTGGAACAGGAGGTAAAAATAGATTTTTCTTGGCTAATTCGGCTTGAAGGTCGTCATAAATCACGCCGGGCTGCGTACGAACGTACGCAGTCCCGAGCTCTGTCGAGGGATTGATTTCTAAAATTTTATCGAAATACCTTGTAATATCCAAAATAATCCCCTTACCCACAGCTGTACCAGCTAAAGAAGTACCAGCTGCCCGACAAGTAATTCCCAATTTATTTTCTTGGGCAAACTTAACTGTTTTCTGGATATCTTGTTTGGTTTTCGGCAAAACCACTAATTCTGGCACGAATTTATAAATACTGGCGTCAGTAGAATAAACCTCTCGCCAGAACATTTGAGTTAAAACATCTCCCTCAATTTGCGATTTAAATTCGTCGATTTTTTGTTGGGTTAGCATATTATTTATTATAAGGTTTTTAAAATTAACATACAAATCCCAGTATCAAATTTTACAGGAAATATAAAAGCGAGGCGCTGCGCCCAAAAGGATGGACTTATTCAGCCCTCGCGCCTCGCGAGAAATATTCACATCTGTTAATTGTATAAAGTATTTATCTTTTAACTCGGTAAAATTGATACGGGACAGGAAAGAGCGAATATCGCAATTGAACTTCTATAGAGCGAAATCAAATAGAAGTTCTAAACAGAAGCTCTTTTTCCTATTCTAATCTGTCCTAAAAAAGTAGAATAGTGGACAAATTGCTTCAGGCGATATTCGCTCCTTTCTGCCCTCCACCCGACCCGTAGGGTTTAGGGTGAAGAACTTTTTTATTATATCAAATTATCTCAAAGCGTCAACTATTTTATTGGCAAATTTCTTGGCTGCTGAAGGACCACTGCCAGTAATAATATTACCATCCTGAACCACGTCTTGGTCCTGAAAAATCGCCCCATTGTCCTCAAGGATTTTCTTGGCTGATTTATCTAAGGGACTAGTCCAAACTGTGGCTTTCTTTCCATTTAAAACCCCGGCTTTGGCTAAAATTGCTGGTGAAACACAAATCGCAGCCAAGAGTTTGTTCTGGGAAATAGCGTCCTTGGTAATCTTATAAGAATCAGAATTATCCAAATAACTCAATGCTCCTGGTCCACCAATAAAAACAAGGGCATCAAAATCAGAAACATCTAAATCGCTCAATTTAATATCAACGCTCACCTCTCCGCCATCGGCTCCTTGGGCTGTGCCTAAATTACTGCTGGCTACTTTAATTTCTGCTTTGGCATCTTCAAAAATATCTCGAGGAACAAAATATTCTTCATCTCGAAAATCTCTAAAAGCAATAATCATCGCTATTTTGCTTGCCCCGTTAGTCGCCGCAGGCGACTTTTCGGGGTTGTTGCTTAAATCTGGCATAATTTTAGATTCTTCTGGCTGGGTTTTCTCTTTTTTAAAAAATAAAAAATAAGAACCCACCAGAAATAATAAAATAATAATTATAAAAATTATTATTTTCCCCATAATTTATATTATTTTCTGCTGTCTATATTTTTTCCGTACTCGTGGCCAAAACTTAATAAAGAAAATAATAAGGCCTATTAAACAAATAAGTAAAATTAATTGCCACCAGCGGAGAAAAATTATCCAAAAATTAATCCCTTCTCTGACAACGATAAACTTTCCCACTGGAACAACTCTGACTTGGTTTAAAGCATCACGCCAATTTCCGGCTTTATCAAATGCTCTTACTATTACTTTATAAACACCAGCTTCTAAGGGCGCCCTATAAGGAGAGGCTGCTTCTACAAAAAATTCAGTGGATTCTTTTATATCGCCCCTATAACTAATCATCTTTACTTCATAATGATCAAGCCCTGAAAGAGCATCAGTGGTCATAAAAGAAATAATTGGCTGACCAACAGAAATTATAGAAGCTAAACCCGGCTCAATTCCTACCCTAAATTCAGCTGGTGGGGTAGAGTCAATCTTAACAACATAATGCGTAATCCCTCCCCAGCTATTACCCTTTTTGGCCTTTATATGAAAATACCAAATCCCATCTTTTAAATTCTCATGAGAAACCGACTTATCACTCCCTTCAGAAATATTATCAGGCACTCCTTGAAAATCATTATCAATCATATAACTAAAATCTGTTACCCCTACTTCTTTTTCCCAGGAAAAAGTCAGATTGTTATTTTTATACCATCTATTTTGGTCGGGATGAGTTGAAGAAATGACTGCTGGTCCTTCTGGTGGTGGTAAAACAATCTCGTATATCCCCTTCCCCATTGAACCTAAAATATCAGTTCCTTTCCCGTCACTTAAAAGAACTTGGGAAGTATCCCTTACTGAAATTGTAGTGCTTCCTGGGGTAATTGCTCTAAAAGTAATTGTAGAAACTAAACCCGAAGAAGTTCTAATACCGGTTCCTGGCACGCCCCCTTGAAAACTTACTGTCCCTTCAATGTTTGAATAACTTGGCTGAGCAATCCAGACTGAAATAAAAGACTGCCCAGTAGTTGGACTGGCAACTTGGAGCTTTTTGGGGTCAAATTTCAAATCAACCCTTATAGCATTGATATCTCTTCCTCCAGTATCAACAAAAATTGAAATATTGAAAGTACTGCCTATCTGAAAAGTCCCACTTGAAGGAGAAAGAAAAATAGAGGCACTTTCTTGAGCTTTTAGTCCGGAAAATGGTGTTAAACAAATTATCAAAACACTAGAAAATATTAAAATTTTTCTCATTTCGGTAATTTTTTAATCTTTGGTCTTATTATTTTCATTATAACAAAAATAAAAATCAAGGACAGTAAACCCAAAATACCATAAATTATCCAGCGTAATTTCTGAGAAAATTTAATGCTTTCTATCCAGTAATTTCCTGCTTTATCAATTGCTTTAACCCAGATAGTAGCCATTAATTTTTGATTTTCTAAAACATAAGGACTATTAGCTGCCTTCCAGTCTCTGTTTCCTTCCCTAATTTCATAATGGTCAATTCCCGTCTCTTTGTCAATAGTAGAAAAAGTGATAAAATATTCTCCCTCAAAAATCAATGGGTCTTGATTGATTTCTATTGTAAATGGTTGAGGGGGTGTTTTATCTTTACTAATCTCTTCCTGCCATTCATTTTTTACCATCTCTTCTCCTCTCAAAATATTATAGGTTCCTTTTCTAATCTCTGATTTTGCTTTGGTGCCTTTACCATCGTTCAATAATACCTTAGAACTATCTAAAAATTTAATTTCGGCAAAACCAGTATTTTTTGCCTGGAAAATAATCTTCACCAAAAGCCCATCCTTTCCTTGATAACCACCTGGGATTCCGCCAGTAAAAGACAATATTCCTTCTGAAAATTTTGGCTCGTCAACCCAAAGACTTAAAATAGAATCACCCTTACTAAAATCTTTAATCTCTAAAACCTCTTCGGAGAAAGTTAGGTTAGCTTCTATGGTATTAATATATTCTCCCTGGGTGTCTATTCTCGCTTCGATTATAAAAGTATCATTCTGATGATATTCACCAGCCGAGGGCTCAAAATACAGAATAGCAGCTTGACAAAAATCAAATATAAAAAATAAAAAACCAAAAACACAAATAAAAAAGACAAAAATATTTTTAAATTTTAACATATGTATTTTTTATATTTTATATTTTATTTTTAATTTTAACGAAGTGCTCAGCCGGTCCAATAATACATCATTATACTAAAATCAATTAAATCCACTATCCCATCCCCATTCTGGTCAGCATATTCATTACTTCTTCCCCACCAATAAAGCATGATAGAAAAATCAATTAAATTAATTCTGCTGTCTTTATTTAAATCAGCAGTCGAATAAAATTCTGGAGGAATAGGGGGTAGTGGAGGAGAAACTAAACTAATTTCAAATGATAAAGTTTTTGAAAAAATACTTAGAAGTCCTTCTTTGGAAGTGGATTTAGCTTTAATTTCATAAATTCCAGGTTCTAAATTTTCAGTATCAAATAAATAAAACCAATCCCCTTGAGAATCTGCTATAGCTGAATTCTTAAAAATTTCTTTTAAGGGTTTTTCAGAATAAATAGAAATTTCCACCTGGCTCTCGGGGGTTGCTTGACCAGAAATCTCCAGCCCCTCTCCTTTTAAAATAATATCTTTAGAAAGTTTAATAGTTGGCGGGAGTAAAATCCCGCTTACTGTGGTGGTAGTAGTCGAGGCCACATAAAAAGTAATAGTAAAAGTAGGAGATTTTTCTCCATATTTATCCTCAGCCCAAAGACCAAAGGTATAAGTGCCAGAAGTCAAATCCTTGATTTCCATCCGAAAAGCTGCCTGCGAATCAGCTCGAGTAGAAGTTAAAAACTGACCATCTTTTAAGATATTAACCAAACTCTCTGGATAAGCTTTTCCTTCAAGAATTACTCGAGTGTAGTAAATTGTCTCTTCATAAGGAGTTGTTCTTTGACCCCCGCCACCTGCTTCTGATTGGCAAGTAGAGCTACAACCATCGCCAGAAACATTATTCCCATCGTCGCATCCTTCGCCTGTTTCTACCACTCCATTACCACAAGCACTTATTGTTACTGAGGTTGATATTGTTTCTGCTTTTAGTAGATTTACCCCCACTACCAAAAATTTGGTGTGGGGGTAAAAAACTATGCCTGAAATTAATCCCAGGCATAGGAAGACCACTATTAATCTAAATAGCTGATTAGATTTCCATAATTCACTCACATTATTTTGATAATTTTCTTAATTTTTCTTCTAATTTTATTCTTTTTCTCTCTCTTCTCTTATGTCTCCAATTCTCCAAGTAAATCTTCAATTTTTCTCTAAATATTAGGGCTAACCCAATCAAAATCAATATTCCTAAAATAACCCAACTATACCACTTGCTAAAAACTTTATACAACAAACCAGTGCGTTCTAAAACATTGAAAACTGCCTTACCTTCGCCTATTGACTTATCATCTTTAAAAACACTTACTGAACCAAAATAAGAACCTATGGCTAATTTATTAGAAAATTTAACTATAATCTCTTTTGTCTCAAATGGTTTTATGGTTTCTATTTTAGTAACATCGCTGGACTGAAGAATATCTTTAAGATAAGCATCATAAACATCTAAATGAATTTTACTGGGTGCGCTTTCGGTATTGCCTACATTTTGAAGTGTCACACTAACTTTAATGGGTCGCCCTTCCTCGGTGTCTTTAATTATTATCCCCCGAAAAGCAAAGCCATAAATCTCTTCACTGCCTACCTTTAAATTAAGCGAGATTATTGCCCCCAATGCCACGGTCACCATACCTTCTCCTTCTTTAGCCACTGGCACTGTCTTGACCCAAATCCTGCCACTATAGTTTTTAAATTCAGCATTTTGAGGGACATCAATAATTACTTTTATGGGAAATTGTTGATTGCCAGCAGGTATGGTAAATTCAAATCCCCGGTCAATACTCACCCAATCTTTTATTTCAGGAGCATCGACTTCTATTTTAGCTAAAAGATCTTTTTCTGGTTTACTTTGAACTAAATAAACAGTTTGCTCAAAATGAGAACTCGGCAAAAGGTGATCATTCCAAACTGTAGAAGGAGTAATACCAAACCCTCCAAATGCAATATTGGCATTAAAGAAAAACAAAAATAATAAAATAATGACTAAAATAAAGCCGATTCTTTTCATAGATATAAAATCTGCTTCACCCTAGTGGCTTGATTAGTCAGCATCTGCGGTTAAAGTGTTGGTTCCAGAATAAGCTCCAGGGGCCTGCCCCGTAGGCACAAATAATGCCCAATAAATCTGATCATCGGATGCATTATTATCATCTGTTCGTTGCGGTGTAGTAGTATCTAAAGTAGTAGGAGTGCCAGACAAAGAAGTTCCGCCATCAACAGTAAAAGTAACTAAACTATATTGCTGATGGTCAACAGTAATGGTTCCTGCTCCAGTCATATCAGTTCCTGACATTAAAGGATTCATGGCTCGATTACCAGAATTTCTAACTCCTCTTTCAAGAGTATTACTTTCTGCGCCAGCAGATAAAGTCCCTCCTTCATCATAATCAATAGAAGCAGAAGCACCCGACGCACTTAAACCAAGTAAAAGCTCAACATTTACGCTCGTGCTTCCGCTCGCCCCTGGGTCCCAACTATTGCTAGTCACATCAGCCCAATAGGAATCAGAAGCAATGATAGTAACTGCCCACTCCTCATTAGATTTAGAAGAAGTGGCTGAAGTGGGATCAGCGTAATAATACATTGATGACGAAGCAGTACATTCATAACTGCAAGTATTCCCCGTAGTTGATTGCCAGCTACAACTGGCTATGTCGGCACCATAACAATTATTGTTATCCTGACTGCAACTGGCAGTCGTGTCATTATAAACATAAACTATTGCCTTGACCCCCCCTCCATCTCTGACGTCAGTACAACCATTGGCATCGGTAATGGATGCGCTTGCCATTATATCAACAGTAGAATCTTCCGTTAAATTAATGTTGCTGCCACCATTTATAGAAATTGCACCAATTGTCGGGGCAGCATTACCTACATCAACCGATGTGCTAACATCAGCAGCTCTAACCTTTGAACTCCAGTAATTAAAACCAATCATTAAACCGACCAAAACCAAAATCATTAAATAGGGGCTTGCTGAATTTATTTTTTGTGTCATATTTATAGATTATAAATTATGGATATCTAAACATCTACTATTTA
This sequence comes from Patescibacteria group bacterium, assembly GCA_049322295.1. Classification (GTDB taxonomy): domain Bacteria; phylum Patescibacteriota; class Minisyncoccia; order RBG-13-40-8-A; family RBG-13-40-8-A; genus JBMORO01. The sequence continues at coordinate 9,432 of JBMORO010000039.1, forward strand.
GCTATTATCCAATATCTATTATCTATGTTATTTTCCCTTTCGACCTTTATTATTTCTAGAATAAAAAAACCAACTTAACCAAAGTTAAGTCAGCTCTAAAATGAAATTCTGACGAAATTTATTCGTCTCTCTCTCTCTAAATGTAAGTAAATTATTTATCATAAATAAGTAAATTTTACCGTTTTATCGCGTTAATTTACGTATTAGCAATTCGTAGATTAGCATACCATTCGTAGATTTGCATTATGTACTTTTATTTTACCATAAAATT
>JBMORO010000040.1:0-5828 GCA_049322295.1 Patescibacteria group bacterium
TTTCTTAAGGTGGGGGGTAAATCTTTCTTTTACCAACTTACCTAAATATAATCCCTTTAAGCCAGTAACATTGGGCGGATTCAATACTTTCTGATTTTTAAAATCAACTGGTCCTGCCACCCCAATTCCAATTTTCTTAACCCTCCTTTTCCCCTTTAATAAATGACTTATACACTCAAAAATCTGGGCAATTAATATTTTTTTATTGCTTTTTGATTTGGTTCTAATCTTTATCTTATCGATAACCTTATTATTCTTCAGCAAAACTCCTTTTATATTTGTCCCGCCAATGTCTATTCCTATAGTCATAAATCTAAGAAATAGGATACAAATTTTCGCAGCGAGCGTCAGGCCGTGATAAACAGCAAGATGAAACGCGCTTCGTGAGCAAGAAAATTTTGTATCCTATTTCTCAAACAACTCTTTAACTCGATTCCAAAACCTATCGTCATCAAATTTTTCTTTTCGCCAATACCACCACTCCACCCCCCACAAATATGCCTTATTAAATCCCGCGCTACGAGTATATTCTAACACATCATTAAACCTCTCAAAACTCATAGTAATATCCTGTTCTTCTACTGTCAGTTCTCGAGTTGGTTTATCTCCCCATGGCTCAGCCTGAACTTCTATAGCAATAATTTCTTTTAAATCAAATAATAATTTTATTAAATTACTCTTTCTTTGATAAAAAACTGGAGGAATAGGATACTCAACATATCCCAGCCGACCGTGAATTTTGCGATAGAGTGAGGTTCCTACAATATCAGCCCGTCTGGCTCCGCCAATCCAAGTACTAAATTCTCCACTTTCAGTAATCATTATTGGTCGAGAAGGATCTAAATGCCTAACCAGGGCAATTTCTTTATCCAAAAATTTTGTATCCACCCAGGGACACTTACCAAAGGTTCTTAAAAATGGTTCATTTTCTATTTGCCAAATTTTAATGCTTTTTCTATCTTTAAAATGATCTATTGTTTCAGCTAAAAAATCCAAAATATATTTTTGTTTTTCCTCCTCTTTTAACCCTTTTATCCAATTTGGCTCATAACATTCTGGCCAGCGAGGCATTCTTCGGCCAACCGCAAAAATTATTTCTCCTTTTCTCTTCTCAATTTCATCTATCTGCCAATCCAGATCATCAAAGTTATATCTTCCCTTCTCGAATTCAATTTCATCCCAGTAAGCTATTAATCTTATTTTTTTAACTTTTAAATCCTCTAAAATATCAGAAAATACTTTCTGCCAGTCCAATCCCAATTCAAGAGCATATCTTTTACTAAAACTTACCCCCCATTCTACTTTTTCTACTGGTTTTGATTTCCCGACAAAAAGATAAACCGCTAATAGGATAAATAGGGCTAATAGGAGTAATAGGATTTTTTTTAAAATTTTGACCATCTATAAACAGCAGTTATTTTTCTTTTGTTGTTATAGGTCCAGTGGTGACAGCTTATTGCTTTCATCCCGCCAGAATGACTTATTGTTTTTTTATTGCCAATATAAAATCCAATATGCGAACGGATTCTGTTTTTTGTTGATTTTCTTTCCTCCCAAACAATCACATCTCCCGGTCTAATTTTTTTTAAAGAAATTTCTCTCCAACCATTTTTTTTCATATCTCTTATTGTACTTTTAATAGTGGCGTGTCCTTCAGAAATTAACCCCCAAATCAATAAAATATTAGAAACAAAATAGGCACAAGACAAATCGCCATTTTCCGTAGCATCAAGCTTTTTCCCATTTTTCTCTAAATACAAATTTCGGAACATTTTTGTCCCGATCGAATTCTTTATCATCTTTAAATAAGATTCATAAATTAGAATCTTGCCCATACCCTGTACTGAAACTCCGACTATTTAAAAATTATTTTGGTGCTCCCGCACCAGTCGGAGTTTAGTACGGGGCATAATTTAATTATATCTAATCCAAAATAAAAAAACACCCCGCCTAAAAAAGCACGGGGTGCCGGCTCGTGTCTTGAGGATGGATGAGGTCACGGATCTCCCGGGGATGTTCGACTGCACGCTTCAGGGTTCTTCTTGGGATACTTCTTCCAATTTTAAATATCAGTTCTCTGATTTTTTCTTCTGTGTCGGGATCTTGGGGTCCCCTTCTGAGAGATTCCAATTCCCTGACAAGCCGCTGGATTTTTTTGGAAATCATAGTCCCTCCTTTCTTATTAAAATGTGCACCAAAGTGCAAGATATAATATTATCAAATTTATTTAAATTTGTCAATGTTTATAACTCTAATCCCCGTATTTAAACTTAGATTCTATGGTAATGTCTTTATCAAATTCCTGACAACCAAGAGCGAAAAGACGAATGGTTGATATAATGGTTGCATTATTAACATAGTCCAATGATTGATTATTGTTATCCAAACATTCCCCGTTTTTTATGTTTTTACATTTAAGCTCAATAATAAATTCATATTCTAAAACAGCTTCTTTATCATAGGGATATAAATCACCTAAAGGATAATCCAGTTCTATAAGCATGTACTCATCTCCACCAAGTTTAATTTCTTTTTCGTAATCATTAACCACCAAAAGCATTCTTGATACATAAGAACTTTCTAAAGCATAAAATTTATCTTCTTCTCTGCCTAATTTTTCACTAAAAAAATATAGCCATAATTTTTTAATATCAAAAATCGTATCTTTCGACGCTGTAATTTTGTATTTTCCTAAACTTACTTTTGTTGTCTCACCACTCTTCTTTACCTCCCAAATAGAATCGGGCTGCTTTAACGTCTTTACCTCAAGATGATTGGGACCAGCACAACCGTAATGGATAAGCTGGTCGGGAGTTAATGGTTCTGTTCGCTGAGGATTTTCAGATGGAGAAATGGGTTTTGGCTTATAAACAGATTGATTATTGTTTGGGGGAGTGGGTTTGGGTGGTCTGTTTTTATAATCCAAATAAATAAAAATACCCACGATAATAATTGCGAGAATAACGGGAAGAATAATCTGCCATCTTGTTTTCTTCTTACCCTCCGGAGCTTTAGCGAAAGGAGGGTTCTCTGTTTCTTCCATATTTCTGAATTTTAACTTATTTTTATTGTCTTGTCCACAAAATTTTCATTTTTCTACATTTTATTTTATAATGAAGAATATGTTAAGAATTAATTTCAAAAAAATAAAAAAACATCTATTTGAACACAAAAAAAGATATCTAATTATATTAGGTATTTTAATTATAGTTCTGATATTTGCTGGCGGAACAATAGCCGGATATTTTATTTTTAGACAAAATCAGAAACCCCAATTACAAGAACAACCTCAGGAAAATATTTATATAGAATTTATCTCAGAGGTTTATGACAAAATTAAAGAAAATTATTGGAATAAGATAAGTGATGAAGAGTTAATCAATCTTTTCAAATTAGCGGCTGAAAAACTAACCCAAAAACCGCAAAATATTTCATCGGCTGATAAAAAAGGACTGACTAATCTAGTAACTAAAATAACTAAAGATATGGATGAAACTAAGAAAAAAGAATTTTCAGCCCAACTCGCCCACCTTGTTTTGGTAAATCTAAAACCCTTTGGTAGGAGCACTTTATATGTGAAAAAAAACGAAGAGGAGTTAAAAAATAGAGTTCAAAATATTAATCCTGAAACTGGAGAAGTGGAGCCAACAGTAATTGGTAAATTAATCCGACCAGATATTCTTCATCTTTATATCTCAAGAATATCACCAACAACTGTTGAAGACTTAAAAAAAGAAACAGAAAAGTTTGATAATATCAACGGTCTTAATACTTTGATTTTAGACTTAAGGGGAAATGTCGGTGGTTCTTTAGATATTCTTTCTTATTTATTGGGGCCGTTCATCGGACCGAATCGATATGCTTTTGAAATTTTCCAACAAGAAAATTATGAACCATTTAAAACAAAATTCGGTTGGCTGCCCAGTTTGGTAAGGTATAAAAAAGTAGTGATTTTAGCTGATGAAAACACTCAATCATCGGCTGAGGTAATGGTTGCTACTCTAAAAAAATATAATGTTGGGGTATTTGTAGGAACAAAAACAAAAGGCTGGGGAACAATAGAAAAAGTTTATGAACTTGAACATCAAATTGATCCAAATGAAAAATATTCTGTTTTCTTAGTCAATCATTTAACTATTAGAGATGATAACCAGCCAATTGAAGGAGCTGGAGTTGAACCAATAATAGATATAAACAATTCGGATTGGGAGGATAGATTATTTGAGTATTTTAATTACAATGAACTAATTAAGGCTGTAAAAGAAATCTGGAATACTCCGCCGGAGAAAATTTAACCCCCACACCAAAATTTGGTGTGGGGGTAAATAACGATTAAAGCTTCTTTAATTATGCTCTTTGACTACGATAACAATCTCGACAATAAATTTCCTGACCTTCCTTAGGTTCAAACGGCAACTCGGTTATATCAGTCCCGCAACTTGCACATTTCCAATTTCCTTGATACATCTTTCTCTGAAAACTACCTCTATTAGCTCGTCTCTGCTCTAATCTCTCCCGGTGGCAGTCACGGCAATATAGTGGCAAATCTCCAGACGGCTCAAATGGAAGCTCGGTTATCTCGGCTCCGCACTGACTGCATTTCCAATTTCCTTGATACATCTTTCTGGTAGAAGACTCATCGTCTCGCTTTTTAAATATCACGATAAGAAAATTTCAACGAACAATTTATCCTAAAATAGACGCTAAATCGAATATTTTAATCAATAAATTTAAATTGAAATTTAACTATTGGTTTATTAACGACCTTTGTCTTTTTATTCTACTCCTTTAATAAATCATTTGCAATAGCTTCTATTGTTTCTTTTCAAAAATTCTCTTTTCTAGAGATCCAAAAACAATCAAAACCAGAAGGGATAGAATCGTAGCAATAATAGCTAAAGTATAAAGCTTGACTCCAGCAATTACTCCGATGGCTGCTGTTACCCAAAGACCGGCTGCTGTGGTCAGACCAGCAATACCTGCCTCTTGACGGAAAACCACTCCCGCCGCAACAAAACCAATTCCTATCGCCACGGCTTGGATAATTCTAGAGGGGTCAAAATTTGCTCCGGTTATTGCAATAAAAATTTCAAACATCTTTACAGCAACTATAGTGAAAAGACAACTCCCCAAACTTACCAAGGTGTAAGTCTGAAGACCAGCTCCTTTTCTCTTTATCTCCCTCTCCAACCCAATCAAGGCTCCTAATAAAATAGCTAAAAGCAACTGATAAAGAATATCTAATTCCATATTTTTAACTGCGAAAAAATTAATAATTATTATCTAAATTATTTTATTAATCTTTTCTTTCTTGAGTAAATTTCTTTTCTTGACTATGCCCCGGTTATAGCCACCAATTTTGCCATTAGACCGAATAACCCGATGGCAGGGAATGTTGGGATTATAATTTTTATTCAAAATATTCCCAACTACTCGATAAGCTTTGGGCTTTCCGGCTAATTTTGCTACCTCTTTATAGGTTATCACTTTCCCCTTGGGAATTTTTGCCACTACTCTTAAAACTCTTTCCTTAAAATTAAACATTTTTTCTAACAAGTCGTGTGAATTAAAGCATTTACCCGCTTGCCTTGTTTAATTTTCTCATTATAAATCTCTACTGCCTCAGGAGTTGATATGGCGATAACCTCAATACCTCTTTTTGCCCAACCATTAATAAGTTCTCCGTCAACACTCATTACGTTACTTTGTCCAGTGCCAATAACAATAATCTCTGGATTTTCTTTTACTAATTCGTCCTTTTCCCAATCGCCTATTTTATGAGTAGTACCAAATAATCTCTCTAATTTTTCATAATCCCTTTCCATTAC
>JBMORO010000040.1:5928-65959 GCA_049322295.1 Patescibacteria group bacterium
TACTTTGTCCAGTGCCAATAACAATAATCTCTGGATTTTCTTTTACTAATTCGTCCTTTTCCCAATCGCCTATTTTATGAGTAGTACCAAATAATCTCTCTAATTTTTCATAATCCCTTTCCATTACCAAATCCCCGACAATTAAAACTTGATTGTATTTCTTGCCATCAATAGTTATATTGCCAAATTCAGTTGAATTAATATAGGGCATACCCTTATTGACTCGATATAACGCACTCGTTAAATAGTTTAACTTGACTATTATAACTATCAATTAAAACCTTAATTTCTCCAACTAAATTATTATATTGGGAAACTAAGGCATTATATTCCTCGACCTTTCGATTATATTCTGGATCTCGTTTTCTCATATCTTGAATCTCGGTTAATAATTGTTCTAATTTGATTTCAATTTCTTTAATCCTATCTCGGTCTGTCTCAATTTCTGTTTTAACCTCATCATCTGGCTTAGGACAAACTGATAAAGGTAAAGCAAAATGCTGAACAGCTAACCAAGTAGTTTTTCCTTCGAAAGTGCCCTCAAAAACAGCTACGCCAATTTCTTTATATTTGGTATTCAAAATATTTTCTCGATGGCCGGGGCTATTCATCCAAGCCTCAACTAACCTCTCGTCATTTTCAAAATTCCCAAGAGCTAAATTCTCACCAATGGAAATAAATTCGTAAGCAACCTCATTAGCTAAGTCCCCTACCTCGACCCCTGAAGGCGAGGTATGACCAAAATATTGATTTTTAAACATATCTTCAACCTTTAACTGGGCACTAGCATCTAATTTTAAATTTTCTTTAAGAATCGGGAGACCATATTTTGCTCTCTGAGTATTTGTCCATTTAATTACTCCGGCTTTGGTTAAAAATGCCTCTGGGGCATCGACCGGTGCTCGTAATGGTGGTGGGGTAGAAATCTGTTTTTCAATCTCTTGCATCAAAAAATCACCTACCCCTTTTTCAAATTGAGGTAATTCAAGATAAAGCTTATTATATAAATTTAGGATTTGATTCCAAAAAAATAAAAAACCACCTCCGAAAAGTAAAATTATCAAAAGAACCAAAATTATTATTTTGAAATGTTTCATACCTCTAATATTATTCTAACAAAAAGAGCTACTTTTTAAAGTGGCTCGAGTTGCTCCTAATCTCTTTCTGACCAAGGAAACGGGAACACCTTCAAAAATCTCGTTAGGAAAAGCAGTGTAAACCCAGATGAAGCTACAAAATTGGATTTTTTCCACCGGCATTATTTCTTTTGTTTCGTAAGTACCGTTTTTTAGCAAGATAATCTCGCCAGGTTTTAAATCTCGTTCCAGTTTAAAGCCGAAATTAGCAAATCCTCCTGAGCCCGAGGCAACTGCTATTGCTCCTTCTTTTTTCCCAATTACTAATGGCCAGTGAGCAGAGGGACAACGAGCAGCGTAAATTCCTTCTTCGGTTAAAATTAAAAGTGAATAAGCGCCTTTAATTTCGTTGGTTATCCTTTTAATGCCATTAACCACACTATCTCCTTGAGCTATTAACTTGGCTACTATTTCAATATCATCACCTCGTTCTAAGGCATGGCCAAAATTTTTAAATCGCTCTACCAACTGGACAAGATTAATAACATTACCAGAAAAGCAGATGCTTAACTCGCCTATTCGGGAGTCAATCCGATAAGGTTCTCTAGCCGTCCCGCAATAGCCAATCCCTTCAATCCCCTCAAGACCAATTAAATCCCGACTAAAAGTTGGTCTAAAAAGTCCTCGGTGGGTTCTGACTTCGATTTTTTTCTTTCTTTTTGAATTATAGGTCGATAAACCAGCATACTCTTCCCCCAAGTGTTGCTGATAAAAGGTTTCCCAGAACAAATCTTCTAAAAAATTACCCCGATAAATCTCTGGATTGATGCTTAAAGCAAAAATTCCCGCCATTTAAATATCTCCTTTCTTTTTTAATTTATTTAAAGAACAGTTTTTAACTGCCGGGCTAGGATTCGGACCTAGATGCCATGGTTCAGAGCCATGTATCCTACCATTAGATGACCCGGCAATATTTAGAAAATAAAAACCCAAATAAATTAGGTTAATTAGGCCAATTAGAAATTAGAATAATTAGAAATTCTCTGATTTACTCTTTCAAATATTTTCTCACCGCGATTAAGCTACTAAAGCCACCTAAAAATACTCCTACAATTAAAAGCAATAGGAAAAAGGATAATAAATTGGTTTTAAAATATAAGAAAATATCGCCGATGGGTAGAAAACTAGAAACTTTAGGTGAAACAAAATAGAAAATTGGATATAAAATAGCAGTCGCGACAATAGTAGCTACTAAACCATAGAGAATACCTTCAATAAAAAATGGACCACGGATAAACCACTTACTTGCCCCGACTAATTTCATAACATTAATTTCCTCTCGAGAACTATAAATAGCTAAACGGATAGCATTAAAGGTTACCAAAAATACAATCAAGGCCAAAAGCAAACTTAATCCCCAGCCCCCGGTTTTAACATCCCCTATAATTTTGTTTAGTTTATCTATCACTTCCTTATTTTGCATATAATTGACCTTATCAATAATGTCTTTATAATAAACACTTTCCAAAAATTGATTTATACTAGCATACTGATTAGCTTCTCTGGCTTTGATGTTTAAACTTGCCTCCAGAGGATTAAATTCTAATTCTTCTAAACTCTGAAGTAAAACCGGATTATCTTTATGTTTTTCTTTAAATTTTATTAAGGCCTCATTCTGAGAAACATAGGTAGTACTCTCTACTTCTTGTAATTCCTCGAGTTGAGATTGAACTTTTAGAATTTCTTCCTCTGATGTATCCAATTTGAAATAAACACTGATATCTATTTTACCTTTAAGATTATCCAAGACCGCATTAGCTACTACATTAACCATCAATAAAACGGAAATAACCAAAAGAGTTAGGGTCATAATACTAACTGTAGCTGTAGAAAGCCAGCCATTGCGCCAAAAATTCGTTAATCCCCATTTTATTATTCTTTTAAGTGAAGCAAACATATTAAACGATATAGCGGCCATTCTCTTCATCCCTGATTACTCGGCCGCGGTCTAAACTTATTACTCGCCTACCTAGGGCATTAATTATTTCTCGGTCATGAGTAGCTAAAATCACAGTTGTTCCCAACTCGTTAATTCGACAAAGCAATCTTATTATATCCCAAGTATGAAGAGGATCAAGATTTCCAGTTGGTTCGTCAGCTAATAAAATATCTGGTTTATGAATTAAGGCCCGACCAATAGCTACTCTTTGTTTTTCTCCACCCGAAAGCTGACAAGGAAAATTATCAGCCTTATCAACCAACTCAACTAAACTCAAAATCTGAGGTACATCCTCGGCTATTTCTTCTTCTGACCGACCGCCGACTTCCATAGCAAAAGCAATATTTTCGTAAGCAGTTTTGTTGGGTAGTAACTTAAAATCTTGAAAAATAGCCCCGATTTTTCTCCGATAAGCCGGTATTTCCCTCTCTTTTAAATTTTTTATATTTTTGCTATTAACCAATATTTCTCCCTCGCTCGGTTCCTCCTCCCTTAATAGTAATCTTAAAAGAGTAGTTTTGCCAGCGCCTGAGCGGCCGACAATAGAAACAAATTCTTTAGGTTTTACAATAAAGGTTACCTCTTTTAAGGCAATACAATCACCAGGATAATATTTAGAAATATTTTTAAATTCAATCACCTGTGAAAATTTCTAATTTCTAATTGCTCTAATTATTCTAATCAAATCCCAATTACCAATGATTAAATGTCTAAATTTTAGGTTAATTAGAAATTAGGTTAATTAGGTTAATTTTAATCTAATTTCGGCTTCTATAAACTTATCCAAGTCCCCATCCAAAACTGATTCTGGATCTGAACTTTCTATCTCGGTTCGATGGTCTTTTACCATCTTGTAAGGATGAAGAACATAGGAACGAATTTGGCTTCCCCATTCAGCTGATGGTATTTCTCCTCTTAGCTCGGTTTTCTCTTTTTCTCTTTCTTGTAATTTCTTCTGGTAAATCTTAGTATAAAGAAGTTTTAAAGCTCTCTCTCTATTTTGGGCTTGACTTCTTTCACTTTGGCAAGAAACAACAATACTGGTTGGCAAATGAGTAATTCTAACTGCGGTTGCCCGCATATTGACATTCTGGCCACCTGGACCAGAAGAACGAAAAGTATCGATTTTTAAATCATTTGGTTTTATTTCAATCTCTTTGGTTATATCCTCGCCAATTTCTGGTAAAACTTCAACTAAAGCAAAGGAGGTGTGGCGTAAATTATCAGCATTAAAAGGCGACAATCTAACCAATCGATGAACACCATTTTCTCCTTTTAAATAGCCATAAGCATAAGGACCAGAAATTTCAATTGTAGCAGATTTTATTCCGGCTTCTTGACCATAATTGATATCAAGGATTTTGGCTTTAAAATTATGGTCTTCAGCATAACGGGAATACATTCTTAACAGCATATTTGCCCAATCTTGAGCTTCAGTTCCTCCGGCTCCAGAATAAATTGATAGAATGGCATTTTTCTTATCGTATTTGCCAGAAAAAAGGGCTTTAAATTCTGCTTTTTTAAATCGTTCCTCCCAGGCCGATAATTCTGATACATTCCTTATTTCCAGCAATTCTTTTTCTAATTTCTCCCAAACATCGACTTCTTCTTTCAATTCTGCTAATTCAGAACTGATTTTAGCTGCTTTTTTGTGGTCTTTCCAAAAATCTTTTTCTTGAACTAATTTCTCTAATTCAATTATCCTTTTCTTCTTTTTACCTATTTCAAAGACAGTCCGCCATCTGACGGGTTTTATTTTTTAACTCTTCGATTTTCTCCTGAATTTCCATGGTTCTTTTATCATATATCATAACTGAAAAAAAATTAAAAAACAACCCCCACTACCAAAATTTGGTGTGGGGGTAAAAGACAAGCCACATTTTATTGCGACTCGTTTGTTTCTTCTTGCTTCCTCCTTAATTCTTCCAGCTCCCAATACAACTTATTTCTCTTTTCTTTCAACTCATCAATGTAATCTTTTAGGTCGTCAATATCTCTGCACCCATAACCTTTTAGAACTTTCTCCAGCACTTTCCAATCCTTGAGCCTTTTCCTGGTCTCCTTATTACAGAAAAGACTATCACAAATAGGTTGATCAGGATCTTTTAAGAGTGTCTCACAAATAAGACAAGTAGTCATTTCTCCTCCTTTTTTAAAAAATCAGAAAGCCGAGGGTGAGATTCGAACTCACGACCTTTGCTTTACGAAAGCACTGCTCTACCACTAAGCTACCTCGGCTCGATATAGCGGGATACCAGAATCGAACTGGCAACTCTTCCTTGGGAAGGAAGTGTATTACCACTATACTAATCCCGCAATAAATAGCCCCGAGGGGAATTGAACCCCTGTTAGCAGATTGAAAATCTGCTGTCCTAACCACTAGACGACAGGGCCATAGGTATTTTTAAAATACCACAAATATCTGAATCTGGCAATATTTTTTAATGTCTGTAAAAATTTCTGTACCTTATCTTCTTGGCTTTAAAAAATGATTTACAAAAATTTTTGGCTTTATTAACGCTAAATCTTTTACAAGTAAAAATATCTATAAAAGCCCGCAAGCCGAATTCATCTAAATGAACTGTAATGGTTGAAGTTTCAATAAATTGCATAGAAGAATAACCCTCCAAATTTCCTTGACCAAATCTCTTAATAATTGGTTTACCATAGGAGACCATTCTAATCTCTTTACACAATTTATTATTGAATTCCCTCAACTTTTGAGGATTGGTTAATAAATTATATTCACATCCCGATAAATCTATTAAAAGTGTCTGCCCCCAAATTTTATTTTTCATATTTTAAAAATTTATTTAAAAAAATTGCCTAAAGTCCAACCTTTTGATATTATTATACCATGCTTATCCTTGGAATAGAAACATCTTGCGATGATACAGGAATAGCAATTGTAGAAGCAGATGAACGCAGATCAAAACGCGGATTAACGCGGATTTTTAATATTAAGTCAAATATTGTATCTTCTCAAATAAAAACTCACGCCCCATTCGGCGGGGTGGTGCCTAATTTGGCTGCTCGAGAACACTTGAAAAATATTGAACCCTGCCTGAAAACAGCTCTAAAAGAAGCAAATCTTGGAATGAAAGATGTCGACTTAATTGCCGTAACCGCTGGACCTGGTCTAATCCCCTCGCTTTTAATCGGAGTAAATTTTGCTAAGGCTTTGGCGTATAAATATAATAAACCGATTATTGGAGTTAATCATATTGAAGCACACGTCATCGCGGCCATATTAAGTAATAGTATTCAGTATTCAAGAAACATTTTTCCAGCCGTGGCACTGGTAGTGTCAGGCGGGCACACGCAACTGGTTTTAATGGAAAAGCTTGGAAAATATAGAATTATTGGTGAAACCAGAGATGACGCAGCTGGAGAATGTTTTGACAAAGTAGCCAAACTTTTGCGGCTATCATATCCTGGCGGACCCGCTATCGCTAAAGAAGCCGCGAAAGCAATGACTAATGACCAATTTCTAATTTCTAATCAAATCCCAATTCCTAAATTACCACGGCCGATGATAGAGCATAAAAATTATGATTTTTCTTTCTCTGGATTAAAAACAGCAGTTCTTTACCTGGTAAGAGATATAAAACAAAAATACCAACTTTTTTCCGATCGAGCAAAAGATGGTATAAACATTATTCCGAAAATTTGTGCTGAGGTTCAGCAAGCAATAATTGATGTTCTAATTGAAAAAACTTTAAGAGCAGCCAAAGAATACAAAGCTAAAACAGTAATTTTGTCTGGTGGCGTAGCAGCCAACAGCGAGTTGCGCAGGCAATTCGAATTAAAAATCAAAAGTGAAGAATTAAAAACCAATTTTCTCATTCCAAAGTTAAAACTCTGCACTGACAACGGCGCAATGATTGCCATAACTGGCTATCTTAATCGGAAACAAATGACAAAAAAATACGATAAAATTAGAGCTAATGCTAATTTGCGGATTGGCTAAAAAAATGAGATAATTAAACCATGACCGAAATTCCTAAGGCCTATGAGCCGAAAAATGTGGAGGATAAAATTTATAACCTTTGGGAAAAAGGTAAATTTTTTATGCCCCGCCTTCGCCAAGGCTTCGGCGGGCAAGCCCGTAAGAAACCTTTTGTTGTGGCTATTCCTCCCCCAAACATTACTGGCTCTTTACATATGGGTCATGCTTTAAATAATACGATTCAAGATGTAGTTACCCGATACCATCGGATGAATCAAGAACCAACTCTCTGGATTCCGGGTACAGATCATGCTGGAATAGCTACTCAAAATGTAGTGGAAAAGGAATTAAAAAAAGAAGGATTAACCCGGCACTCATTGGGACGAGAAAAATTTATTAAAAGAGTTTGGCAGTGGAAAGAAAAATATGGAAATCTAATTTTAGAACAGCTTAAAAAATTGGGCTGTTCCTGCGATTGGTCAAGAACCAGATTTACTTTGGATAAGGATTACGTAAAAGCGGTTAAAACTGCTTTTCTCCATTATTATAAAAAGGGTTGGATTTATCAGGGACCGAGGATTGTAAATTGGTGTCCCAGATGCACTACTGCTATTTCGGATATTGAAGTTAAGTATGTACCACGTAAGACAAAGTTGTGGTATTTGCGATATCCAATATCAGGAGGTTCGACCTCCCAAAATTACGATAATATTAGGAGGTCGAACCTCCAAAAATTTATCGTAGTTGCTACTACGCGCCCGGAAACCATGCTTGGAGATACGGCGGTGGCGGTTAATCCAAAGGATACAAGATACAAAAATCTAATTGGCAGAAAAGCTATTTTGCCATTAATGAATAGAGAAATCCCAATTATTACCGATAGATTAGTTGATACTGAATTCGGCACCGGAGCAGTAAAAATTACCCCTGCCCATGATGCTACTGATAATAAAATTGGGAAGGCACATAAATTAGAAATTATAAATGTTATTGGCGAGGATGGAAAAATGACCAAAGAAGCGGGCAAGTATGCTGGTTTAAATATTGTAGAAGCCAGAAATAAAATAATCAAAGATCTTAAAAAACAAAATCTTCTGGAAAAAGAAGAAGATTACGAACATTCTTTGGCTATTTGTAGTAGATGTGAAAATTCAATTGAGCCCTTAATCTCTAAACAGTGGTTTTTAAAAATGGATGAATTAGCCAAGCCAGCGATAAAGGTAGTTAAAGAAAATAAAATAAAATTTATACCAGTTCGCTATAAAAAAGTTTATTTGGATTGGATGGAAAATGTTGAGGATTGGTGTATTTCTCGTCAACTCTGGTGGGGACACAAAATTCCTATCAAGAGTTCAACCGATGTTTTGGATACGTGGTTTTCTTCAGCCCTCTGGCCATTTGCTACTCTCGGTTGGCCTGAAAAAACCAAAGATTTTAAAATGTTTTACCCAACAACTTTTCTTTCTACTGCTCAAGATATTATTTATCTCTGGGTAGCCAGAATGATATTCTCTAGTCTAGAATTTTGTAAAACTATCCCCTTTAAAGATGTCTATATTCACGCCACGGTTCTTAATATTGAGGGGAGACGATTAAGCAAATCTTTAGGTATTATAATTGACCCCCTTGATCTAATTAATAAATATGGAGCCGATGCTACTCGCTTTGGCTTACTTTATCTTACTAGCCGCGACCAACAAGCAATAAGATTTTCTGAAGATGCAATTAAAGCCAGTCGTAATTTCGCTAATAAAATTTGGAATATAAATCGGTTCATTCAAATGAACCGACAAGCACTAAATCCCAAATCTCAAACTTTAGCGGATAGATGGATTTTGAGCCGACTAAATACAGTAATTAAAGAAATTACTCAAAAAATACAAAACTATCAATTGGGCGAGGCGGCTCGTCAACTTTATGATTTTATTTGGCACGAGTACGCTGACTGGTATATAGAAATCAGTAAGCTTCAAAAAACAAATTTAAATCCCCAGATTTTCAAAACTATTCTTAAACTTCTTCATCCTTTTATGCCTTTTATTACCGAGTATATCTGGCAAATGAGTTACAAGAATGAGAAACCACTAATAATTTCTGGGTGGCCAAAATGTAATAAAACATTGATTGATAAAAAAGCAGAAGCAGAATTTGAGAAAAATAAACAAAAATTAAGAAATAAACAATGAAACTTTTTCTCTGCCTCATCTTGGCCCCCCTTCCCAGTCTAATCTGGTTAGCTTTTTACCTTCGAAAAGACAGACACCCAGAACCAAACAGAATGGTTATTAAAATTTTTCTACTGGGGGTATTGGCAGTTCCTTTGGCCGGTCTTCTTGAATTTTTGGTTTCTTTTGGTTCAGAAAAAATACCCCTTCTTAATAAAATATCTTTTGTAGTAATCGGTTTTGCTTTAATTGAAGAGATTTTAAAATATTTGGTAGTAAGATTCGGGGTTTTAAAAAATCCGGAATTTGATGAACCAGTTGATGCAATGATATACTTAATAATAGCTGCCTTAGGATTTGCGGCAGCTGAAAATATATATCTTCTAAGCAGAATTCAGCCAATTATTGTTTCTCTTAAAACTACCTTAGAATTTATAATGACTAGATTTTTGGGGGCTACGTTTCTCCATGCCCTTGCTTCAGGAATTACTGGCTATTTTTTGGCCGCTTCTCTTTTAATAACAGCAAAGATAAGAAAAATTTTAATTGGGGGTGGAATACTTGGAGCCACTATATTGCATTCTGTTTTTAACTATATTATAATATTAAATAGTCAGAAAATAATTGACGATATGGCAAGAAATTTATATCTAATAATTCTTCTTGTCGTTATGGCTATAATTATTTCTTTAATGTTTAAAAAAATTAACAGATATCGTTCAATCTGTAAAATATAAAAATATGACTTCCTCATTTTTTGAAAAATTAACCGGAGCCTCAATCGAGGATGAAGAGGAAAAGGTCGAGAAAAAACCAAAAATAGAAAAGAGTATAAAAAAAGAGGCTTTAGATATGCCCAAAACTAAAAAAATGAAAAATAAAACCATCAAAAAAGAGCCAGAAAAATCCTTGGTTAATAAAGCCGAGGAAGAAAGAGAAAAGGGCTGGCTCGAAGAAGTAGAAGGAGAAGAAGGGCAATTAACAATTGATGTTTATCAGACTGAGTCAGATATTGTTGTTAAGTCTACGGTCGCCGGAGTAAATCCTGAGGATATCGATATTAGTATTACTAATGATATGGTTACTATCCGGGGTAAAAGAATGAAAGATGAGAAAATAGATACAGAAGATTATTATTATCAAGAACTCTATTGGGGAACTTTTTCGCGCTCGGTTATTTTACCTGTGGAGATAGATGCTGATCAGGCAAAAGCAACTATTAAAAACGGTATATTAACTATCAGGCTTCCTAAATCAGAAAAGATTAAAACAAAGAAAATCAGCGTTCGAACCGAAGAATAGAATCATAGATTTCAAGAGTTTGTCTAGCCATTTCTCGCCAGCTGTATTTCTTTATCTGGGCATATCCTCTGTTTATAAGTTCGTTTCTAAGGTCCTTATTATAAAGGACCTTTTTAATTTTCTCAACTATATTATCTATATCTACTGGGTTAAAATAAATTGCTCCTATTCCTAAAACTTCTGGCAAACAGGTGGCATTAGACGAAACCACTGGCACGCCCCTTGCCATTGCCTCAAGGGGCGGGAGGCCAAATCCCTCGCTTAAAGAGGGAAAAACAAATATAGCAGCATTTCTATACAATTTATCCAGTTCCTCCTCACTAACAAATTTAGTAACCAAAATCAGCTGGTAATCTAAATTATGTTCCTTAACTAACTTTTCAAATGCTAATTTCAGCCTTTTTAAATTCTTATGAGGATAATCGTTTCCAACATATAAAATATATGGTTTTTTACCGCGCCCGCCAAAGCTGCGCTTGGCGCTGCGGGCGGGACTGACTCCTTCATAAATGACAACAATTTCTTGGGGATTAATTTTATATTTTTTTAAAATATCCTCTTTTACGTAATTAGAAACAGCGATTATCTTTTCTGATTTTTTTATGGCCAGATTAAAAAATATTTTATAGATTAATCTTTTTATAAAACTGAATATGGGAAATTTCTGCCAAATTAAATCGTGAACAGTCAAAATAAATTTAACCTTGCAAGGAGGCACTTTATAATGGGTGAAATGTATCAGGTCAAGCTTATATTTTTTTAATTTCAAGAACCAAAATAAAGAACGGCCAACCAAAATTTTTCTAAAATTTTGGTTGGCCGGTTGATAATCTTCCCATCTTTCTTTTTTTAAGAAGATAAAATATTGATTTTTAATATTAATTTCTTCTAAATTTCTAATTAAATTTTCCGTATACCTGCCAATTCCCTTGTCCTTAGCCCCAAAAAATCTAGCATCGATACCAATGCGCATAATGTTTAAAAATATTTAAGAATTCACTAGCCACTTTATTCCAGTTAAACTTCCTCACCCTTTTTAATCCTTGGTCAATTAGATAATCCTTCAATGACTGGTCTTCTAAAATTCTTCTGATGATAAAACTAATTTCATTGATATTATGAGGATCAACCATTATTGCACTGTCTCCCACCACCTCAGGCAAAGAAGATTTATTAGAGACAATTGTTGGCACTCCGCAAGCCATGGCCTCGAGAGGTGGTAAACCAAATCCTTCAAAAAAACTAGGATAAACAAAAACATCAGCTAAATTATATAAATAGGGCTTATCTTCCTCTTCAACAAAGCCAGTGAAAATAATGTCCTTGCCAAACAGAGAATCTTTGACTTTTTTGAAAACTTCTTTATATAGCCAGCCCCGAGATCCGGCAATAACCAACTTAAGGTCAGACAAATCAGTTTTTTCTTTTTGTTTCTCCTTAACCAACCCTTCAAATCCTCGCCATTGAATCTGGAGGGGGGATAAATCTTTCTCTTCTTTTATCTGCTCAAAAGCTCTAATTAAGCCAAGAAGATTTTTTCTCGGTTCAATAGTGCCAAAATACAAAATAAACTTATCTGGTAATTTATATTTCTCTTTTATCTTAATCAAGGCAGGTTCATTTCTCTTAACTGGCCTAAATTTCTCATCAATGCCTGGATAAATAACCTTAATCTTTTCTGGCTTAATCTTATAAAGATTAATTAAATCATCTTTAGTTGACCGGGAGATGGTAATAACTAAATCTGCTTTTTGGGCTTGTTTTCGGGGATAAATAAACTTATGCCATAACAACTTAGGTAGGGAAAAAAATTCAGGAAAACGAACAAAAGATAAATCATAAAAAATTACAATTAATTTGCTTTTTGATAAAGGGGTAAGTAAAAAGTGGGGACTTAAAAATAAATCTACGCCATTTAGAATTTTATCTATTTTAGGAATTCTTAAAAATCTTAAAAATAAATCAAAAATCCGATTAGGAAATCTTAAAACTTTCAGTTTAACATTTCTAAACTTTAACCAAGAATAATCCAACTTAGGTCTTCTGAAACCGTTATAAAATAATCGATATTTATTCGACCTATCGACCGACAAAAGATGGGATAAAAGATTAATTGTATAATCCTCTACCCCGGTTCTTCTTCCCTTACCCAAAATTCTTATATCAACCCCGACTTTCATGACAATGTTACGACCTCGTAAGTCATAATGAATAATTAAATAGCAAATTGATTATCTATAATAGTGGCCTAATATCTATCTCCGTATGACCAATGCCACCATTCGGCAGGATAATTCACAAAACCGACTTTTCCCAATGCGAGAATTAAAATATTTCTATTTTTTCTGGCAATTTCTGAAATATTCTCTGCATTTGTGAAACAAGCTCCATTATATCCTCCGTTTATTAATGTCCCCATATCTAATTCATTGCCAATTTCATCAACTAATGTTATATCAATTGCTCCGCCAGTTGAGTGCGGTGGGATATTTTCTGGTGGTGCAATAAATTTCGATGTTTCTATTTGAAGTTTGTCTTCACTCCATTCTGGATTTTGTTTCTTAAATTCTTTTTTCTGCCATTTAAAAATCTCTTGTTGTATTTTTGGTGAGCGATATCCTTCTACAATTTTAAATTTAATTCCTTTTGGTAAATATTCTTGTGCTTGTAACAATTTTTTGGCCACTCCCTCCCTGACCATCGAAAAAGATTCTTCGCGCTCCCAAATATATTTTTGCGTTTTATCAACCATGATTTCTAGATAATTTAATAAATCAACAAGTGGCTCTCCATTATCTTTAATCGGAACATTCATTACTTTCGGATTATTTATTTTTAAAAATTTATTTTCCATAAAATGAACCTGCACGATTCACAATTCTATTCCAATATTAATTCCCTGATTCTTTCCAATTGCATGTCTTTTAACCAATCTTCAATACTATTTTTATATCTCTCCTCTCCGCCAAATACTTCTAATAAAAATTCTCTGCTGGTGACTGAGGGAAAATTCTTTTTACCGCAATAATCTAAATGACTTGACCATCGGTAATTATTCAAAAATTCTATTGCTTTATTGTAATCTTTCAATTTCCTTTCTCGCCATTCTGGAAATTTAATGTCTAAAGGATTTAAATGAATATAAAAAGGTAGATTATAGAAGTGGGATTCTTTCTCAATTAATATTGATTTATAGCGACTTTCAAATAACGTGCCTTTGCGTTTGTGTTTTTGATTAAAATATTTTGCATACCCCATATCTAATTTTCTTAAAAATTTGGAAATCCCATTCTCAATTTTCGGACTCACCAATAAATGATAATGATTCGGCATTAAACAAAAGGCATAAATATCAATAAGTAAATCTCTTGGTTTTCCAATATTACGACTTACGAGGTCGTTATTTTTATTAGATATTCTAAAATAATTAGATGTGGTACCAATTATTCTATTATCGTTAAATTCGAACAAATCATGAATAAATCTAAAATAATCTTGCTTATCAAGAAATATTTTCCTTTTATCTACGCCCCTATTTAGAATATGATAAATATCAGACATACTCCAATATAATTTTATCTCCAATATTACGACCTCGCAAGTCGTAATATTTATTCCTTAAATTCTTCCCAACTTTTTTCTATAAAATCCTTTATTTTTTTCTTAAAAATTTCTTTATCAAATTTTAAGGCATGAGCGCGGATTTTTTGGGGATTGAATTTTTCTGGCTTGAAATTTTTGACTGCTTCGACTAAAGAATCTATTGTCTGTTCATCAAAAAATATTCCCGTCTCTCTTTCTTTCACGCTCTCTAGAGCCCCACCGCCCCGAAAAGCAATTACTGGCTTGCCACAAGCCATTGCTTCTAGAGCTACAATACCAAAATCCTCTTCTTGGGGAAAAATCAAGGCCTGACAATTTTGATAGTACTCTCTCAATTTATCACCATTCAACTCTCCCAAAAATTCAATATTCCAATTAGCCATTCTATTTAATTTTTTTATTTCCGGTCCATCACCAATTATTTTTAAAGGCATTTCTAAAACATTGAAAGCTTTAATAGCAATATCAAAACGCTTGTAGGGCAGCGATCTCCCGACTATCAGAAAATAACCTGCCCCGTTAGTCCCGACGTTAAGTCGGGACTTTTCGGGGCCTGCTGATTTATTCTCGGAGAAGTAGAATTCTTTGGTATCAACTGGCGGATAAATTACGGTTGCTTCTTGTTTGTAATATTTTTTTATTCGTTGAGCTACAAAATTAGAATTACAAATAAATTTATCTACCCTAAAACTGGCTTCTCTGTCCCACAAACGAATATAATTCATAAAAAAAGGAATAAAAATTTTAGCTAATTTAGGCATACTAAATTCTCTAATATATTTATGACTGTCATCCCAAGCATAACGGGTGGGAGTGTGACAATAGCAAATATGTAATGTCTCTGGTCTGGTAATTACGCCTTTGGCAAAGGCAGCTGAATCAGAGATTACTATCTCATAATTAGATAAATCAAATTTTTCTACAGCAATGGGCATCAGGGGTGGAAAAAATCTATGATGGGATTTAATAAAGAGAATTTTTTGCAAGAAAGAAGCCCGGATTTTCTTGCCGGGGAAATACCTCTGAACAATTTTATCATCATAAAGCAAGGTATAGATAGGAGCCGCTGGAAAAATCTCGGTCAAAGCCTCTAAAACCCGCTCTGCTCCTCCGTACTGATTCAAATAATCGTGAATCAAAGCGACTTTCATAAATTTAGCATGCTGATCTATCTTTAAATAAAACTATTAATGTCTTTAGAAAAATATAAACATCTTTCTTTAAAGACCAATTTTCAATATAATAGGTATCTAATTTTACTTCTTCGTCAAAGGGTAAATTAGAACTGCCACTTATTTGGGCCATACCAGTTATCCCTGGTTTAATTAGTAAAACTTTTTTGTGATGTTTTTCATATTTCTCTATCTCGTCTGGCTGATGGGGCCTCGGTCCAACTAAACTCATTTCTCCTTTTAAAACATTGAATAATTGGGGCAATTCGTCTATCCTAAATTTTCTTAAAAATTTTCCTACTTTGGTAATTCGAGGGTCAGTTTTCATTTTAAATAAAGGACCATCTCTTCTCTCATTGTAAGCTAATAACTTATCTTTTAGGACTTCGGCATTCTTTATCATTGAACGAAACTTATAAAGACCAAATTCTTTTCGCTGACTAACTCTTTTTAATTTCACGAAAATCGGCCCTTCAGAATCTGCCTTGATAATTAAACCAAGCACTAAAAAGAAAGGTGAAAGTAAAATCAAACCAATTGTTGAACCAATAATATCAACTCCCCTTTTGATTATCTTGCCCCAACCGTCTAAAGGAGTCCTTTTTATCTCAATTAAAGGCACGCCATCAAAAGTATTTAGCTCAACATTAGTGGTATGAGTCTGAAATAAGTTTGGAATAAACTTAAAACCAATTCTTTGTTCCTCGCAAAAATCTAATATTTCTAAAACTTCTTTCCTTTCGTACTGAGGGCTGGCCAGAATCATTTCATCTATTTGAAATTTATTTTTAATAATAAAATTTTTTATTTTCTCAATATTAAGACCAGAGAAACATCTAATTATTCTATATCCCAAATCAGGATGATGGTTAATCTCTCTAAGTATTTTCCTGCTCATCTTATCTTCTCCAATTACTATCACGGAATGAATCCCCACGTTATAGCGACCAACCAAATAACGCTGGAGTTTTTTAACAAAAAAACGGCCCAGACTAACAAAGATAATAGCGAAAATCCAGGCCGCCAAAATAATAAAACGTGATTCAAATGCTTCTCTGGTTAAAAAAATGTAAATAATAACTGCCAAAATAGTGGCTGATATTCCCACCACAATTTGGAAAAATTCCTTAAATAATCTTTTCTGGGGAGTAATATTATAAAGACCAGAGACAGCAAAGACCAAAATTCCAAAAATGGAAACTCCTAACAATAAAATAAGATATCGCTCAAAGGGTAAGTTCAAAGCAAAAAGCACGGGTCGCCAATTGGCTATCAAGGGGCTAACTCGCAAAAAATAAGCTGCAATCCCAGCCAATAATAACATCAAAAAATCAACGGGAATAAGTAAAGCACTAAATATAAGTTCTGATTTTTTCATTGATTTTATTGTAGCTCAAAAGCTTGACTTTGTAAATTTATTATGATACATTTGTCTATGTCTTAGTAAGTCGGGTGATCGCCCCCCACCAAATTTTGGTGGGGGGAGGAAAGTCCGAACACTCCCCCCGATATATATATCGGGGGAGCAGCCTAACGGGTAATGCCCGTCGTCCGCAAGGATAGGGATGCGAACAGTGACGATACTTCTAACTTTCGTTAGAGGGGTGAAACGGCTAAATTCCTAGGTGAGTGCAAGAGCAAATATCCCAAGGTGGCTCGCTTGAGTCCGATGGTAACATCGGTCCCAGATAAATGATCACCATCCGACCCTAGAACCGCTTTGCGGTTCGGGTTTAGGAACAGAATTCGGCTTATAGACTTACTAGGACAATAAAAAACATCTCAATGATTATCGAGGTGTTTTTTATTTTTTGCTACTTTTTACTTGTCCTATATTCCCGGTAAACCCTCGCTTACTCTTTTTGCTCCCAAGGCTTTATTCACTAATCTATCGGCTTCAATATTTTCGTTTCTGGAAACATAAATAAATTTTACTTCGCCAAAATCAACTTTTAAATTCCAGGTTTTTAGAAATAGTTGCTCAATTCTCCTATCTAAAATTTTATATTTGCCATTTAATTGTTTAATTACAAATTCGCTATCCATCTTCACTTCTACCTCCATTGTTTTTATTTTTCTTCTGCCAAAAAGCAGTTTGGCTTTTTGTAAACCAAAAATTACTGACTCATACTCTGCTTCATTATTAGTGGCTCGACCAATCTTCTCAGCATACTCCTTAATTACTCTGCCTTTTTCGTCAGTCAAAATTACTCCAATGGCCGCTGGGCCAGGATTTCCCCTTGAACCACCATCGCAGTAAATAATAATCTTCATACTTTTCTTAAATCAATAATCTTTAACTGTAATTCTTTAGTCCCATCCCACTCATTAGCTATCATCTCAAAAACTGCATCGATCCTATCTCCAATTCTTATTCTATCACAAAAATCAGCTAAACCAAAGCCAATAGCCCTAATTCTTTTTATCCCTTTTTCTACTTCTTTTTCCAAAGATAATTTCAAATGACATCCATTGGAGCCAACAGTTTTTATTTCGGATATTTTTGCTTTCTTTAATAAAAATAAGGGACTAGGATTACCCTCTCCAAAAGGCGCAAATCTCTCAATTTGTTGAAAAGTTTGCCAGTTTAAATCATTTGCTTCAACTTCAGCATCAATATTTAAATAAGGAGTTAAATCTTTGCCTCTAAGTTCTTTGTTCCCAGCTCTTTCTATTAATTTTTGGACTTTATCTAGATTTTTTACTTTAACCCTAAAAGCAGCAGCATAAGGATGCCCACCGAACTCTTCTAAAAATTTGCTGCACTTATTAATAACTTTGATAACATTAAATCCAAATATTCCGCCTCGAGCCGAGCAAAGGGCATGATCTTTTAACCTCTGACAAAGAAAAGAAGGATACCAAAATTCATCTCTTAATTTTTGAGCTACCAAACCAATTATTCCAGCTATCCAATGTTCATCCCATTCGAATATTATCTTCTTGTCTTTGGGGTATTTCAAAACTCTTTCTCTGACTTCTTTAATTATTTCTTCCATCACTCTCTGCCGCTGCTGGTTTTTTTCTTCTAATTGTTGGGCTATTTCTCTTGCCTCATCTTCCTGAGATGAAACCAAAAGCTTATAAGCAGTAGAGCCATGGTCAATCCGGCTAGCAGCATTTAAGCGAGGACCCAAAATAAATCCTAAAGTATAAGTATTTAAATTGGTATCGAAAGTCTGAGGATTAAAAACCGGTTTCACCCTAGCAATTTTCATTAACTCCCTTAGACCAATTCTTTTTGTCTGAGACAAAACTATTAAACCATATTTTACTAGGGTCCTGTTTTCGCCCAAGAGAAGCATGGAGTCAGTGACTGTAGCAATGGCTACTAAATCTAATAACCATTTTTCTTTAGAAACAGGAAATTTTTCAGTTTTAAAAAATGCCTGAACTAATTTAAAAGCCACGCCAGTAGCTGAAAGCCCCTTAAAGGGATATTTATCACTCTTTTGTTTTGGGTTAATAAGGGCGAAAGCTGATGGTAGTTTTTTAGGAATCTCATGATGGTCAATAATAATTACATCCATTCCTAATCTATTAGCCAATTTAACTTCTTCAAAATCAGTCACTCCACAATCAATAGTCATAATCAAACCTACTCTTTTCTTGGCAATTTCCTCAATTGCTTTAAAATTAAGACCGTAACCTTCCTTGTTTCTATCTGGAATATATATCTCTGGATAAATCTCAACTGATTTTAAAATCTCATTTAATAAAACCGCCCCGCAAATACCATCAGCGTCATAATCAGCAAAAATAGCCACTTTTTCTTGTTTCTTGGCTGCCTCTTGAATTCTTTTAATAGTCTTGTTAATGTCTTTTAATAAAAAGGGGTCGTGTAAATCTTGATCATAATCAGGATTAAAAAACTCATCAATTGCTTTTTGAGTTTTTAATCCTCTGTCCCAAAGGAGCTGAAGAGTCAATTTTGAATATTCAGGAAACTTTTCCAAAAACTCCTTAGGCGCTTTCTTATTTATTTTCCAAACCTTCTGCATTCTTTTATTGCCTCGAGACCTGGTAGGGTTTCATTGGCGAGATAATCGAGCATTGCGCCACCGCCAGTGGATAAATGGTTAAATATTTTCTCTTTTTTAATTCCCCTGATAAAGGCAATCGTATCGCCGCCACCCGCCACTGAATAAATATCGCTTTGAGAAATTGCTTTAACTATGGCCTTTGAAGCCATATCAAATGGCTTTTGTTCGGCCAATCCTAATGGACCATTCCAAACAACCATTTTTGATTTATTAATTAAATCGCAGAACAAATCAACTGTTTTAGGACCGATATCCAAGGCCTTCTCTTTTTTAAAAAGGTCACTCACGTCTTTATAATATACTCTGTCTTTATTCCATATTCCCAAATCAATCGGCAAAAATAATTTAGGATTTTTCAAATTGACTTTTTCAATATCTTCAAACGCCTCTTTATCAATTATCGAATCACCCATATCAAAACCCTGCTTAGCAAAGATAGTATTTGCCAAAGCCCCACCAATCAAAACATAATCCGCAATTCTTAAAAATTTATTAATCACTTTTATTTTATTAGAAATCTTTGCACCGCCAATTACCGCTGTTAACGGTCGTTCTGGCTTAAATAAAATTTTATTTAATTCTTTTATCTCTTTTTCAAAACAAAATCCTAATACTGATGGTAAATATTGGGGAATCTCGACTATTGAAGCATGCTCTCGATGAGAAACAGCAAAAGCCTCATTTACAAAAATATCCCCGAACTTGGCTAAATCTCCGGCCAGTCGGGGAGAATTTCTTTCTTCGCCTGAATTAAATCTTAGATTCTCTAAAAGCAAAACATCACCAAAATTCATCATCTCAATTCTTTTTTTGACGTCCCAGCCGATAATTTCTTTTGAAAATAAAATTTTCTTTTTTAAAATCTTTTTTAATCTCTTAACTACTATTTCAAGAGAAAATTTTTTAATCTTTCTACCAGCCGGCCTGCCTAAATGAGAAATTAGAATGATTTTTGCTTTTTGTCTAATTAAATATTTAATGGTCGGAATACTTTCTTTTAACCGAAAATCATCTAAAATATTCCCTTTTTCATCCAGAGGCAAATCATAATCAACGCGCACTAAGGCGCGTTTATTTTTCAAATTAATATCTTTTAGGGTTTTAAATCTGAACATAATTTAGAATTTTGTTAAGCAAACCAATAAATTTTGCGCAGCGAGCGTCAGGCCGTGATGGTCAGCGGAGTGAAACGCGCTTCGCGAGCAAGCAAAATTTGTTGGTTTGCTATTTAAATTTGCTTTACTATCTTAATAAATTCTTGAGTATCTAAACTCGCGCCACCGACCAGTAAACCATCATAACCAACCCTAATATAATCTTCAGCCACTTTACTATTTACGCTTCCTCCATATAAAACTTTGCTATTTATTTTTTGTTTTATAAAATCCAGGGCCTTTTTAGCTTTATTTTTAGGACAAAAATCACCTGTGCCGATTGCCCAAACTGGTTCATAAGCGATTATTATTTTTTTAAAATCTTTTTTGTTTATTCTTTCCAAATCCTTTCTTATCTGTATAGAAATGACCTTTTCTACATTTTCTCCTTTTTTTTCACCAACGCAAAGAATTGGAATCAATCCTGTTTTTAAAACAGCTTTTAATTTTTTATTTATCATCTCGTCGCTTTCTCTAAAATGAATCCTTCTTTCTGAGTGACCAATAATAATGTATTTAACTCCAAAATCTCTAAGCATCACAGCTGAGACCTCGCCTGTATAGGCACCTGATTCCTTCCAAAAACAATTTTGAGCTCCCAATTCAACCCCTCTAAATATCGAAAGATATATAAAAGGAGGACAAATAACTGCCTTTGTTTTTTTAACTTTATTAAAAAGTTCTTTAGCTTCTTTTAAGGTTTTCGGATTACATTTCCAATTTCCAATGATCAGTGGTTTCATAATTATTTATTTTTTAACTCTCTTATACAAAAATACGAAAATAAATATAACTAATAAAATTAAAACTAACCAATCAAATTTTCTGAAATAAACTTCAACCGCTCTCCAATTTTCTCCTAGAAAAACTCCAATATAGGAAAGTAGAACTGACCAAAATAAAGAACCAACGAGAGTATAAAGGCAAAATCTCCAAAACTGCATTTTAGCAATGCCAGCGGGGAAAGAAATAAATGTCCTGACTATTGGTAAAAGTCGAGCGAAAAAAATACTTAAACTTCCATATTTTTCAAAAAATCTTTGAGATCTATCCAGTTCCTCCTTTTTTATCAAAATATATTTTCCATATCTTTCGATGAACGGCCTTCCACCATAAGCTCCTATCCAATAAGCAATTATTGAACCGAGTAAATTTCCAATTGTCCCCCCAAGAATTACCAATAATAAAGAGAATTCCCCAAGAACTACTAAATAACCGGAGAATGGCATAATTATTTCTGAGGGAATTGGAAGGCAAGCACTTTCTAGAGCCATTAAAAAAGTAATTCCCAAATAACCAGAGTTAGAAATTACTTTTATTATTAAGGAAGCAAGCCAAGCAAGAATATTTGTTATCATCTTATTTTTATCCTTCTTAAGAATTTAGCTACATCCTCTGGTTTAACGGTTATAATCTCTACTCCGGTTCCTAATTCGATGCCTGCCCAAATGTTTGTTTTAGGCAAAATCTCAATATGCCAATGATAATATTTATAATCCTTGCCATCACAAGGAGCAGTGTGAATAAAGAAATTATAAGACGGATCCTTTAATCCCTTATAAAGGCGGTGAAGTGCTTGCCATAATGCCTCGGCTAAATATTTTCTCTCAATTTCGGTAATTTTTTCAAAATTAGGTTGATGTTTTCGGGGATAAATTCTCAATTCAAAATTTACTCGAGGCACAAAAGGAGAAAAAACAATAAAATGTTCGTTCTGGAAAATACTTCTTCTTTCCTCTCTTTCCCATTCCAACATAAGACAATGAACACATTTTCTATGTTCTTCGTGATATTCTTTAGCACCCCTAATACTGCGCCGCACATCTGCTGGCAGTATCGGCATAGCAATTAATTGTGAATGAGGATGGGGAATTGAAGCTCCGGCTCCCAAGCCATGATTATGAAAAATAAAAACATAATTAACGCATTTATGGTCCATTAAAGTCAAATAACGTTCTTGGTAAGCTTTTATAACTTCTTCCACCTCTTTAAGCGACATTAAAGCCAGATGTTTTTTGTGGTCACGCGTTATAATTACCTCATTAAATCCAGCACCATCCATTAGGGTATAGGGCCCTTCTCTATAAATTTTAGAACAATCTCCTGGGCCCAAGTATGGATATTTATTTCTCACTACCTGTAAGCTCCATTCTTTTATAAGTTTTTTAACCCCTTTTGCTCTCCATTTTTTACCTTCCTTATAATAAATTAAAATTGGCTCATCGTGACCAGTAGCCTGGGGATTTTCAAAAGGGCACTCTGAAATTGGCTGTTCAAACTTTTCTCGTCCCCTTTTAGCAAAAAAACGAGGTCGTTTGGCTCGGCCAGTAGCTACTATCATCCAGTCTTCACTAACTAAATCCTGCCTCAGTTCCGAGACATTTTTAAACCCGTTTCTTAATTGTTTCTTTTTAAAATCGCTTATTTTCATAAAAATTAGGCAAAACAACAATTATTTCGGAAACCGTTGCGCAGCTCCGACCTCAACTAACAAAAATAAATCTATTAATACTATTGTCGGAGCGAGCAACAGCAGCGCCTGGGTAAAAACATCATTTACCAATTCTCGGCGACTGCATGGTTGGAGAAATAATTGTTGTTTTGCTTTTCAGTCCATATTTATCAGTTACCAAATTCCATTTAATCTTTAATAATTCCCAAAAAGTTCGGATATAAGATTTCAATGTTACCTTACTTTCGCCGGGATTTATCCAAGTAACGGGTAATTCTTTTATTTTATATCCTAATTTCTTAGCCAGAGCTAAAATCTCAATATCAAATCCCCATCTATAAATTGTCTGCCGAGAAAAAATGTCTTGAGCCACCTTAGCTGGAAATAATTTAAAAGCTCTTTGAGTATCGTGAATTTCCCAAAGACCAGCCACAATACGAATCAGATATTTAGAAATTTTCCCCAAAAACCTTCTATACCAGCCTCCTTGTTCTTCAATTTTAGCTCCTCTTACTCCAATTGAGCCAATCACTACATCATAATTTTTTAAATAAGGCCAAAAATTTTCAATCTGGTCTATAGAAATAGCATTGTCCGCATCAACATAAATCCGATATTCTCCTTTTGCTTCCAACATTCCTTGTTTGGTCACCCAGCCCTTGCCATGGTTCTCTTGATTATCTATTAAACGAAGATTCTTCACTAATTCCTGCATTTTTTTGACCACATTTGCAGTATTATCTTTCGAACCATCGTTAACCACTACAATCTCATAACTATAATCCTGCTTAGACAAATATTTATCAACATCCAAAAGCGTAGCCGCAATCCTCTTTTCCTCATTATAGGCAGGTATCACCAATGACAAATGTATTTTATTATCCATTAATTAAATTATATCACATTTTTTTTAAACAAAAAATCCCCCGCGACGCGGGGGATTTTTATGTCTTAGTTAGTATTTGGGGTCCCTTTTTTGTGATTGCGATGGTGTGTTCAAAGTGAGCGGTTAAACTATGGTCTTTGGTACGATAGCCGAACCCATCTTCACACTTTTCTATTTCCCAATTCCCCACAGAAACCATTGGCTCCAAAGCCAAAACCATTCCTTGTTTTAATTCTTCGCCCTGGCCTTTTTGGCCATAATTTGAAATCTGAGGGTCTTCGTGGACATTTTTGCCCACTCCGTGACCAACCAAATCCCGAATTACATTAAAACCATTTCTTTCCACATAATTCTGAATCGCCCAGCCAATATCTTCTAAATGATTACCGGGCTTACATTGTTTAATGGCAATTCCCAAAGATTTTTTAGTAACCGCGATTAATTTTTTTGTTTTTTCATCAATTTTTCCAACCCTAGTCCGACCTGACCGGTCGGTCGGGTCTAGGACTGGCACGGTAATTGCTAAATCCGTGCAATAGCCTTTGTGCCTGATCCCTAAATCCAAACTTAAAATATCGCCATTTTTTAAAATCCTATCCGATGGCACGGCATGAACTATTTCTTCATTTAAAGAAGTACACAAAACTCTGGGATAATTATTAAACCCCTTAAAAGATGATTTTACCCCATATTTTAAAATAAGGTCTTCTGCGACCCTATCTAAATACTTAGTAGTAATGCCAGGTTTAACTTTCTTAATTAGCTCTTTTATTATCTTTGCTAAAATCCTCCCGCCCCCTTGCATTACTTCAATTTCTTTCTCATTATAAATATTTATCATCAACATGGCTACAAAATACAAATTTTTACGAATTTACAAATTTGTATATTTGTATTTATTTGTAATTTCGTAGACTGATGGCTCGTAAGATATCTTTAAAAACATTTTCAATACTTTGCTCGCCATTGATTTTGATTAAACGGCCTTGCTTTTTAAAATAATTTATAGCTGGGATGGTTCTTTTTTTGTATATCCTAAATCGTTTTTTAATATCTTTTATCTCATCATCAGCCCTTCCCCTCTTAGGCAGTCTTTTTAAGGCCTCTTTTTCGGAAATATCAATCAGCAAGAAATAAGTATTTCTTTTTCTATCTAAAAACTCCAAAAATGCATCTAAATCTTTTGCCTCTTGTAGTCGTCTGGGGAATCCATCAGCCACAATCCCTTGATTTTTCTTAACCTTAAAAGCAATTTCATACATCCATAAAGTTGTGGCCAAATCGTCAAAAGGCAATCCCCCGCTCTCAACCACTGTCTTTATTCTCTGTCCGACATCTGTTTTTTCTTTTGATAACTTTCTAAATAATTGACCGCTAGAAACGTAAAAAGAATTAGGGAAGTTCTTTACTAAAAGCTTGGCCTGAGTTCCTTTTCCAGAACCAGGTGGTCCAATTAAAACAAAATTTAAAATTTTTTTCTTAGAAACCCTCATAATCACGCATTACTAATTGTGATTCTACTTGCTTCATTGTTTCCAAAATCACGGAAACTACGATTAAAACTGCGGTTCCGCCAATACTTAAAGCGGCAACGCCAGTAGCCCGAGTTATCGCCATTGGTAAAACCGCGATAACTCCCAAAAATAATGCGCCAGCTAAGGTAATTCGATTTAAAATGTGATAGAAAAAACCGGCTGTGTTTTCACCTGGTCTAATTCCTGGTACAAATCCGCCTTGTTTCTGAATATTTTCGGCAATGGCCTTAGGATCAAAAGTTACGGCTGTATAAAAGAAAGTAAAAACAACAACTAAGACAAAATAAATTACCATATAAACAAACTGATTATCAAAAATTCCGCCTACAAACTGAGCTCCTTTAGCAATAAATTGAACTGGAACATTAGAAAGAAACTTAGCAACCATGCCAGGAAAAAGCATAATCGAGAGAGCAAAAATAATTGGAATCACCCCTGCTTGATTAACTCTTAAAGGCAAATGAGTAGAAAAACCACCATACATTCTTCTGCCTCTTATTCTTTTAGCATAAGCAATGGGAATATTTCTCTGGCCCTCGTTAATTATTACTACCCCTACAATTACTAATATTGCCACCACAATAAAGCCAATATAAGAAGGTAATTGAGCTGGGGTATAAGTGGCAATGGCTTGCCGAACATCCGAAGGAATCCTGGCAATAATCCCAGCAAAAATTAAAAGCGATACGCCATTGCCAATACCTTTTTCGGAAATCAATTCTCCTAACCACATTAGAAACATTGCTCCGGCAGTAATAACAATGACTGATGTGAGCATAAAAAAAGGAGAAAGATAACCGATTACCTGTTGATTTCTTAATAGGATTATCATGCTATAAGCTTGTAGGGCGGCTAGAGGGACAGTTAAAATTCGACTATATTGATTAAATTTATTTCTTCCCTCGGGTCCTGATTCGTGGTATAATTCTTTCAATTTTGGGAAAATCATGGTTAAAAGCTGCAAAATAATAGTAGCAGTAATATAGGGACCCAAACCAAGCATGGCAATTGAGAAATTACTCATTGCTCCACCAGTAAAAATATTAATCAAGCCAAAAAGCTGATTACCCGCAAAAAAATCCCGAAGTTTCTCCGTATCAACTCCGGGTACAGGAATATTAGCCACAATTCTAAAAATTATCAACAAAGCCAAAACAAATAATATTTTGTTCCTTAACTCTTTAACTTTAAAAAGTAATAAAATTTTCTCTAACCATTTCATAAGATTTTTTTCACGTTTTCGGACATTTTACATCTCTCGATTTTTAATTTCTTTTTCAACTCTCCTGTTCCTAAAATTTTCACTTCTGGTATCCTACCTTTAATTCTACTAATTAATCCCTTTTCTAACAATGTCTCTGGGCTAACTACCTCTCCTTCCCCAAAATATTTCTCTAAATCTTTTAAATTTACAATCTGTGGTTTCATCTTAAAAGATTTAAATCTATATCCTCTTTTCTTGGGGATTTTTTTAATAAAATCACGAATCTCGGGCCTGATTTTAGCGCCGGCTCTGGCTTTCTGACCTTTGATTCCTCGACCAGAATAAGTCCCGCGCTTACCACCTCGACCAACTCGCTTCTTATTCTTTTGTTTATGGACTGGTTTTATTTGATGTAATTGCATATTATGACAATTTCTTTAAAGCCAAGATAGTGGCTCGAGCATTGTTAAGCTGATTAGTTGTCCGACCAATAACCTTGGCTGTAATATTCCCAATCCCAGCTAAATTACAAACCGCTCGAACCGTTCCGCCAGCAATTACTCCCTTTCCTTTAGAAGCTGGCTTTAACATTACTTTAGCAGCTCCGTATTTTGCTTCCACTCTATAAGCAATAGAATTATCATCAGTTATTGGAACTTGTATTATATCTTTTTTAGCTTGTCTTACTGCTTTTTCTACAGCCATAGTAACATCAGCTCCCTTAGCTACACCCACTCCCACTTTTCCTTTTTTATTACCAATAATTACAACTGCTCGGAAACTAAAACGCCGACCGCCAGCTACCATTCGAGCGGTTCTTCTTACATCCAAAAGTTTTTGTTCAAACTCTGGTTCCTCTTTTTTAATAGCTGGTTCCTTTTTTTCTTTTACTTTTTTAGGCATAGATAAATTTGTAATTAAAATTTAAGACCTCCTTTTCTGGCGCCTTCGGCTAATGATTTTACTCTGCCGTGATATTTATAACCACCTCTATCAAAAATTACCTTGTCAATTTTTTTCTCTAAAGCTTTTTTAGCCAATAATTCACCAACCAGGTTAGCAATTTTTGACTTTTGTCCTGCTGGGCGGGAACTTTTTATCTCTAAATCGCTGGCGACAACTAATGTTTTTCCTTTTTCATCATCGATTAACTGTCCATAGATATGTTTATTCGAACGAAAAACGCAAAGACGAGGGATTTTGACTGTTCCTTTAATTTTTGCTTTAACTCTTTTATGTCGCCTATATCTTTTTATTCTCTTGGGCTGTTTCATAAATTATTCGCCAGTAATCACGCCTGCTGCTTTCTTGCCGGTCTTCCTTCTAATTGTTTCCTCTTCATATCTTATGCCCTTGCCTTTATACGGCTCGGGTTTCTTAGTGGCTCTTATATTGGCAGCAACCTGACCAACTAAATTTTTATCTGCCCCAGAAATAATGATAGTATTTTTCTCTACTTTAAATTCAACTCCCTTGGGAGCCTCTATTTCTGTCGGATGAGAAAATCCTAAATTTAAAATTAATTTATGACCGCTAACTGTTGCTCGGTAACCAATTCCTTCAAAAACTAATCTTTTCTCAAATCCCTTGCTTACACCTATTATCATATTAGCTATCAAGGCTCGATATGTTCCCTGGGCAGCAGTATTTTCTTTCTTATTTTCTTTTAAATTTACTAAGATTTCTTTATCTTTTACTTCGATAGTTATAGCGGGATGTAATTTTTGAGTTAATTCTCCTTTTGGTCCTTTTACCATTATTAAATTATCGCTGATTTTTACTTCAACATTTTCGGGAATCTTAATTAATTGTTTACCAATTCTACTCATACCCCGTACTAGATTTTCGACATTTAAAATGTCGAAAATATTAGATTAACGATTAATTTAATTATTCTATACTTTGATTATACCCCGCGTCCTTTTGGTCCGATGTTCATCGGACCAGTCGAAAATTCAGTACGGGGCATATTACCAAACTCTACACAAAATCTCTCCGCCAACACCTCTTTTTTTTGCTTCTTTAATTGTCATTAAACCTTGGGAGGTCGACAAAATTATTATGCCTCTTTCTTTAATAAACTTTCCTAATTCCTTCTTGCCAATATAAATTCTTTGACCTGGTTTGCTTACTCTTTTTAACTCCTGAATAAATGGTCTCTTATTTTTATTATCTTTGTATTTTAAAACGATTTCTATATCTCTTTTAACCCCTCTTCCTTTTTTAGAAACGCTGCCTATATAACCTTCGGAATTAAGAATGTTTGCCATTTCAAATCTTATTTTAGAAAAAGGCAAATCAACAGTTTTATGACCAACTGCCTGAGCATTTCTAATTTGGGTGAGCATATCAGCTATAGGATCCATAAGTTTACCAGCTACTTTTCTTGATGCCGGGAAGCTCTCCCCGATTGGCTAATTCTCTAAAACAAATTCGGCACAAACCAAATTTACGCATATAGCCATGCCTTCGGCCACAACGAAAACATCTTCTCACTGTTCTGGTGGAAAATTTGGGGTTTTTCTTTGATTTTGCTATATCAGAAATCTTGGCCATATTCCCTTCAGTCAAAATAAAATATTAAATATAAAATATAAAAAATTTTTAAGTTTTTAATATGTGTATTTTATTTTTGGTTTTTTATTTTTTATTTTTGTAATGGAAATCCCATTAATTTGAATAATTCTAAAGCTTCTTGTCTAGTTTTGGCATTAGTAACCACTGTTACTTCTAATCCAAAAATTTTCTTTATATCCTCACCAATAAATTCAGGAAAAATAATTTGTTCTTTTATACCAATGGTTAAATTTCCAGACCCATCAACAGATTTAGAAGACAATCCTCTGAAATCTCTACTCCTTGGCAAGGCAATGTTTATTAAACGGGAAATAAAATCAAACATTCTTTTCCCTCTCAAGGTAACTTTTAAGCCTACTATTATACCTTTTCTTATTTTAAAAGCTGAGATAGCCTTTTTAGCTAAAGTCGGAATTGGCTTTTGCCCAGTAATTAAAGCCAAATCTTTAGCCGCTAAATCTCGGGACTGATCATCTCTTGAAAGAGTTCCGATACCGGCATTAACTATTACCTTCTCAATTTTGGGCACGGCAAGATTATTTTTATAACCAAATTTTTCTTTCATTAATGGAATAACTTCTTTTTTGTATTTTTCTCGTAACATATTAATCTATTTCCTGACCGCATTTTTTACAAAGTCTATATTTTTTTTTATCAATTATTTTAAAGCTAACTCTAGTTGGTTTTTTGCATTTCGGACAGAGTAATTTCACATTAGAGATGTGAAATGGTCGAGGAACTTCTACTCTCTGACCTTTTTCACCTGAACGTCGGGGTGAAACATGTTTTTTTACAATATTAATTCCTTCAACCATTATTCTTTGGTCTTTAAGAAAAACTTTAATTACCTTACCAGTTTTTTCTCTATCTTTTCCTTTGATTATTAAGATTGTATCTCCTTTTTTAATCCTCATAACTAAATTATGTCTTATAATACTTCTGATGCTAATGAGACTATTTTATCAAAACCTTTTTCTTTTAATTCTCTTGGTACTGGACCAAAAATTCTATTACCTCTTGGTTCCTTTCCCACTATAATAACCGCTGTATTATCATCAAATTTAATATAGCTACCGTCTTCTCGACGATAGGGTTTTTTTTGTCTAATAACCACTGCTCTAACCACTTCTTTCTTTTTAACTGCTTTTCTGGGTTCAGCTACTTTAACCGAAGCCACAACAATATCTCCGATTTGGGCGTATCTTCGTCTGGTTCCACCTAAAACCTTAATTACCCGGATTAATTTAGCACCCGTATTATCACCTACTTTTAAATTTGTTCCGAATTGAATCATAATTATGCGACACGGATGACACAGATTTACACCCGGATGACGCTAATTTCTTTCCGGGTCATTTGGGTGCTATCCGTATATCGGTGTCGCTATATATAACTAACCATTTTTTCTCCTTACTTATTGGTCTACATTCTTGAATGGTTACTCTGTCGCCAATATGATATTTCTTTTCCGGATCGTGAACTTTATATTTCTTAGAAACCTTATATCTTCTTCGGTACCGAGGATGTTCTTTGATTCTTTCAACTGAAACAACAATGGTTTTATCCATTTTATCAGAAACAACGACTCCTTTTAAGATGCGTTTGTTAATCTTTTTTTCTTCCATGGTTATTTTTTATCTGTTTCACCCTTCGGGTGGCCACCCGTAGCCTTTTGGCGTAGGGTGGCATTTTCTCTTAATAAGGTTAATATTCTAGCTATAGTCTTCTTCGTCTGGTGAATTTCCCTAATGTTTTTAACCTTGCCACCGACTAAATTAAATCTTAATTCTCTTAATTTGTCCCTTAAACTAATTAAATTCTCTTTTAATTCTCTTTCTGATTTTTGTCTGAGTTCTCTTATTTTCATAGTTAGCGTCTGATAAATTTAGTTTTAATTGGCAACTTAAAAGCAGCTCGTCTCATTGCTTCTCTAGCGATTTCTTCTGAAACTCCATCTATCTCAAATAAAACCCTTCCGGGTTTTATTGGCACAGCATAATATTCAACACTACCTTTTCCACCACCCATCGGCACTTCTGTCCCCTTGCTAGTTATCGGTTTACTTGGAAAAATTCTTATCCAAATTTTCCCCCCCCTTTGAACGTAGTGAGTCATGGCTCGACGAGCTGCTTCAATCTGACGAGCCGATACCCAAGAAGTTCCTAATGATTTTAAGCCGAAACTACCGAAATGAAGTTCGGCTCCTGCTTTAGTTACGCCTTCAAATCTTCTTCGTCCTTTTTGCATTTTTCTATGTTTTACTTTTTTGGGCTGAAACATATTTATTCGAAAATGTCACCTTTATATACCCAGACTTTTATTCCGATTACTCCGTAAATAGTGTAAGCATTTACTTGGGCATAATCAATGTTAGCTCTTAGATTTTGAAGAGGAAGCCTTCCTTTCACTGGTGTACATTCTTCCCGAGCCATCTCTGCTCCATTTAACCTACCGGCTACACAAATTTTTACCCCTTTAACCTCTAGATTCTGCGTTATCTTATCAATAGTCTGTTTTAATACCCGCCTAAAGGGCATTCTTCTTTCTAATTGTTCAGCTATCCCTCTGGCTATTACGGCTGCTTGAGTTTCTGACTTAGGAATCTCCTCAACATCTATCTTAATATCTAAACCTTTAATTTTTCCTTTAAATATTTTTTTAATTATCTCTTTTTTTAAATCTTGAATACCCGTTCCGCCCCGACCGATAATAATTCCCGGCCTAGCTGCCTTAATAATAATATGAAGAGAGTTGGCTGACCTCTTTATTGTTACCTCGTCAAGAACAGCTTGTCTTAATTGCTCTTTAATAAATTCTCGAATTTTATAATCCTGTTCTAAATAATCCCGGTATTTTTTCTTGTTAAACCATTGGGATGTCCAATTATCTATCTCCTTTATTCGAAAAACTTTTGGATGAACTTTATGACCCATACCCCGTACTGAAACTTCGACAGCAAAATGCTGGCTATCGGAGTTTTAAGGGTTAATAATTATAGTTAAATAAACTTTATCTATCTCTGCCCCGTAGATGCGGTCGCCTCTGATGACCAGTCGAAGTTCTAGTACGGGGCATAATAATTTAAAATGATTTTCGACGAAATATTTTCTTAGTTAAACCTTTGAGTCCTAGTCCTTTGGCAAATTTTTTAGGAGCTCTGATTACTGGTTTTGGTTTTTTAACAACAGCTTCTTTTTTAATTTCTTCAGCCCCCGGTGGAGTCTCTACCTTTTTAATCAGTGCCCCCTCTTTGACTCCCAAAACTAAATCTATGTGACTGGTTCTTTTTAGAATCGGGAAAGCCCGGCCACGAGAAACAGGCCGCCATCTTTTAAAGGGTGTCCCCTCGTTTACAACTATTTTTTTAATATATAAAGATTCTTTGTCTATCTTAAAATTATGTTGAGCGTTAGCAGTCGCTGAATGTAAAAGCTTCAAAATAGGTTGAGCTGTTCTTTTGGGTATAAATTTTAGGTGGTTTTCTGCTCGTCTTATTTCCATACCCTGAATTATATCAGTTACTAATCTGATTTTTCTTGGAGCTATTCTTAAATAATTTAATTTGGCTTTGATTTCCATGGGTTTTATTCTGTCTTAGTTTCTGCTTCTATTGTTTTTTGTTCTAACTCTCTTTGTATTCTCCCCCCATGCTTAATAAATTTACGCGTAGGGGCAAATTCACCCAATTTATGACCGACCATATCTTCAGTAATAGAGACCGGGATATGTTGACGGCCATTATAAACACCAAAAGTAAAACCAACCATTTCGGGAGCAATGGTACAATCTCGAGCCCAGGTATTAATTATAGTTTTATCACCTGGTTTTAATCTTCTAACTTTCTTTAATAATTTCTCATCTATATAAGGACCTTTTTTCAAAGACCTAGCCATGTTTTTTTCTTCTTTTAATAATAAATTTATCAGAATATTTCTTTCTTTTTCTGGTCTTAACTCCAAAAGCTTGCTTACCCCAAGGTGTCTTGGGTCCCTTTCTTAAACCGATTGGTGCTCTTCCTTCGCCCCCACCATGGGGATGGTCAACTGGATTCATTGCTGAACCCCGAACTGTTGGTCTAATACCCAGCCAACGAACCCGGCCAGCTTTTCCTAAGTTCTCAAATTTGTGCTCAGGATTAGATAGAAAACCAATTGATGCCATGGCATCTTCTGGAATCATTCT
Source organism: Patescibacteria group bacterium (assembly GCA_049322295.1). Taxonomy (GTDB): domain Bacteria; phylum Patescibacteriota; class Minisyncoccia; order RBG-13-40-8-A; family RBG-13-40-8-A; genus JBMORO01. The sequence continues at coordinate 39,228 of JBMORO010000040.1, forward strand.
TACCTCACCCGAGGGTAAAGTTAATTGAGCATAGCCACTCTCTATAGCCATGACTTGGGCTGAATTGCCGGCTGATCTTGCTAATTTGCCCCCCCGGCCCGGTATTAGCTCAATATTATAAACAAAAGTTCCTACTGGAATATTTTTTAAAGGCATTCGATTGCCTGGTTTTAAAGCAACTAATTCACTAGTCATTATCTCATCACCCACTTTTAAATCCTGAGGAGCTAAAATATATCTTTTTTCTCCATCTTTATAAACTATTAAAGCGATAAAAGAAGATCGGTTTGGATCATACTCAATCCTTTCAACCCTGGCTGGGATATTTAATTTATCCATTCTAAAATCAATTAATCGATATTTCTTTTTGTGACCACCTCCTCGGTGTCTAATACTAATTCTTCCCTTTGAACGACCAGCTTTTGATTTTCTAAACATTAATAAGGACTTTAAAGGACTCACTTTCTTAGTGAGTTGAGATTCGTCAGCTTTGGTCATTCTTCTCCGGCTTGGAGTTAATGGTCTATACTCTTTCATAGTTTTTAGTGAGGTAATATTTCAATTTTTTCTCCTTTTTCCAAAACAACTATGGCTTTTTTATAACCAGGTTTTTTACCTTCTAATCCTCTTAAGACCCTAGACTTTGGTTTAATATTTATTATCTTAACATCTTTAACCCTTACTCCGTAAAGATCACTAATCGCTTTTTTTATCTGAACTCTATGAGCCCAGGGAAAGACTTTAAAAGTATATTTGCTCTCATCAAATAAATTCGTTGCTTTTTCGCTAATGTGAGGTTCTTTTAAAACTCTGTAAATTTCTCCAGTTTTTTTTCCTCCTCCGCTCCGACGACGAGTCGGAGCTTCGGCGGATTTAGCCACCCCTCGCTCCTTCGGAGCTTCGGGTGGCTCAACTTTTTTAGGCTTCTGGGTTCTTAATTTTTTGAAAATATTTTTTAATTTATTAATTAGGGGCATAAGTTTTTTCAATTATCTTAATTCCCTCTTTGTCTAAAAATAAATATTTAAAAGAAAGTAAATCCAAAACATTTAAGCTGTTAGCTAATAATGTCTTAGCGTAGGGAATATTTCTAGAAGCTCTAACTATATTTTCATCTTTTTGACTAAGGGCTATTAAAACGCTTGGTTTTTTCCTTTTTAAAATTTTATTGATTAAATTAACTATTAATTTTGTCTTTCCTTGTTTTAATTTAAGCTCCTCTAAAACAACCAATTCTTTATCTTTTAACTTAGAAGAAAGAACCATAAAAAGAGCTTTTCTTTTAGCTTTTTTGTTAATTTTTATCTTATAAACCTTTTCACTAACAGGACCAAAAGTCACACCACCGCCTCGCCATAATGGTGAACGAATTGAACCATGGCGAGCTCGACCAGTACCTTTTTGCCGCCAGGGTTTTCGGCCACCGCCCCTTACTTCACTTCTATCTTTTACTTTAGCCAAATGTCTTCTCCGCTTAGCTAATTGGGCATTTACCGCTTGATAAATTAAATCATTATTTATTTCTAAACCAAAAATATTTTTCGGCAACTCAATTGTTCCGGCTCGTTCTCCTTCTAAATTATAAATTGGAGTACTTAGCATATTAAATTGAACTTATTTCTACTAAACTACCATTGGGACCAGGCACGGCTCCGGTAATGGCTAGCAGGTTATTTTTATCATCAACTAAGGCGATTTTTAAATTTCTTATCGTGACCCCTCTCCCACCAGTTCGACCAGGCATTCTTTTTCCTTTGATTACCCTTTCGGGAAAAGAGGTACCAATCGAGCCCGGTCTCCTTAAAACATGACGGTGGCCGTGCGAAGCCGGACCACCGGAAAATCTATGTCTTTTAACTACGCCCTGAAATCCTTTTCCTTTTGAAGTGCCAGAAACCTTAATCTTGTCTCCCTCGGTAAAGATTGAAACCCCAATTTTGTCTCCTTTTTTAAAATCATACTTTTCTCCCTCTCTTATTCTGAATTCTTTTATGTATTTGAATGGTTTATCTTTTTGAGGTTTTTTTATCTTATCTAATTTTAATTCCTCAAAACCAATTTGAACTGCTGAATAACCGTCTTTTTCTTTCTCTTTAATTTGGGTAACAAAACAAGGGCCGGCTCCGATAACAGTTACCGGAATAATATTTCCCCTCTTATCGAAAATCTGCGACATCCCAAGTTTTTTACCTAAGATAAATTTCATCATAATGTCTACAAATTTACAAATAAATACAAATATACAAATTAAATACCGGGCACTACCCGGTATTTAATACGGCTAGAGTTATCCCTTTGGTTTAAAAACTTTTGGGAAAAATAATCATATTTGTACATTTGTAAAAAATTTGTACTTTTGTAGAGAAATTAGATTTTAATTTCTATGTCGACGCCAGCGGGCAGGTTCAAATTCATTAAGGCATCAATAATCTTTGAATTCGGATTAGAAATATCAATCAAGCGCTTATGGGTCCTCATCTCAAACTGCTCTCGGGAGTCTTTATGAACAAAAGTAGAACGATTAACTGTAAATTTTTGAATCTGAGTTGGCAGAGGAACTGGACCAATTACCTCGGCGCCATAACGCTCAGCCGTCTCAATAATCTGACGGGCTGACTGGTCAACAATTTTATGATCGAAAGCCTTAATTTTAATTCTCAAACGTTGTTTTATCTCTGGCTCAGCTTCGACTTCTTTCTTCTTTACCACAATGCTTGTCTACAAAAATACAAATTTTTACAAATATACAAATTTGTAAATTTGTATATTTTTGTAATTTTGTAGCCTATTTGATAATTTTAGTTACCACTCCAGCTCCAACTGTCTTGCCGCCTTCTCGAATAGCAAATCTTTGTTTTTCTTCCAGAGCAACCGGATTAATTAATTTAATGGTCAACTTAACTGTGTCACCGGGCATAACCATTTCTGCCCCTTCGGGTAAGGCTACTATATCACCAGTTACATCAGTAGTTCGGATATAGAATTGGGGTTTATAACCCTTAAAGAATGGGGTATGACGGCCACCTTCTTCTTTACTTAAGATATAAACCTCTCCTTCAAAATCAGTATGGGGGGTAACACTTCCTGGTTTAGCAATGACTTGTCCTCTTTCTACATCTTCTTTCTTTAACCCTCTTAAAAGAATACCGGCATTATCACCAGCCATGCCTTCATCTAATGATTTATTAAACATCTCAATACCTGTAACTACTGTCTTCTGGGTGGGTCTTATACCAACAACTTCAACTTCTTCATTTAGTTTAATAACCCCCCTTTCAATCTTTCCAGTAACTACTGTTCCTCGCCCTTCAATTGAGAAAATATCCTCAATTGGCATTAAAAATAGCTTATCGGTTTCTCTTTTGGGTTCGGGAATATACTCATCTATTGCTTTAACCAACTCAAAAACGCATTTAGCATCTTCGGAATCTGGAGAATCAGCTTCTAAGGCCTTTAAAGCCGAGCCTCTTATTACTGGAATCTTGTCGCCAGGGAATTCATATTTGGTTAAAAGCTCTCTTACCTCGGCTTCAACTAAATCAATCAACTCTGGATCATCAACTTGGTCAATTTTACTAAGAAAAACAACTATTGCCGGTACACCGACCTGACGAGCTAACAAAATATGCTCCCGGGTTTGGGGCATTGGACCATCAGCAGCTGAAACAACTAAGATTGCTCCGTCCATTTGAGCAGCTCCGGTAATCATATTTTTAATGTAATCAGCATGGCCAGGAGCATCGATATGGGCGTAGTGCCTCTTTTCGGTCTCATATTCAACATGAGCCAAGGCAATAGTAATACCTCGCTCTCTTTCTTCAGGAGCATTATCAATATCATCTACCCCTTTTTTAGAGGCCAGAAAACCCTTTGCTCCTAACTGCTTTAGAATAGCTGCAGTTAAGGTTGTTTTACCGTGGTCAACATGACCAATTGTCCCAACATTAATGTGAGGTTTTGTTCGTTCAAATTTTTCAGCCATAAATTATTCGCAAGCAACAGGTATCAGCAGACAAGAAACACTTCGTATTTATTGAATACTGCTACCTGAATACTGTTACTTGTTATTTTAGATGTTAATTTTAAGTTTAAATATTAAATAATTTTTAGTCAAGTCCGACCTTTTATAATTGTTGATAATTTGTTTATTATTTCTTTTTGCCTTCTATAATCTGTTGAGCAATATTATCTGGAACTTGGGCATAGTGATCAAACTCCATGGTAAAACTTCCTCTTCCCTCAGTCATAGAACGAAGTTGAGTAGCATAACCAAACATTTCAGCTAATGGCACTTTAGCATCAATTACTTTCACATTTATTCTTTCGCTCATCTTCTCAATTTTGGCCCTTTTACTACTTAAATCACCGGTGATGTCTCCCAAAAATTGCTCTGGTACTATTACTTCAACTTTCATAATTGGCTCCAGCAATATTAATTTAGATTTTTTAGCAGCTGATTGAAAGGCAATTGAACCAGCAATCTTGAAAGCAGCTTCTGAGGAGTCGACCTCGTGATACGAACCATCATAAAGAGTGGTTTTAACGTCAACAACCGGATAACCAGCCAAGACTCCTTTAGCCATTGCTTCTTTGACTCCTTTTTGAACTGCGGGAATATACTCGGAAGGAATAATTCCTCCTTTAATAGCATTAACAAACTCAAATCCCCTGCCTCTTTCTAATGGTTCAACCTTTAACCAAACATGACCATATTGACCCCGACCCCCACTCTGACGAATGTATTTTCCTTCAGCTTCAGCCAGACCTAAAATGGTTTCCTTATAAGCAACTTGAGGACGTCCAACATTAGCTCCTACACCAAACTCTCTAAACATTCTATCAACAATAATTTCCAAATGGAGCTCGCCCATACCTGAAATTATGGTCTGACCAGTTTCTTCGTCAGTTCTTACCTTAAAAGTCGGATCCTCATCAGAAAGCCGTTTTAAAGAAAGACTTAATTTCTCTTGATCAGCTTTGCTCTTGGGTTCAATAGAAATATAAATGACTGGTTCAGGAAAGATAATTCTCTCTAAAATAATGGGATTATCAGGATCGCAAAGCGTATCACCGGTAGTGGTATTTTTTAACCCCACTGCTGCCCCGATCTCTCCAGCAAAAATTTCTTTTACATCCTCACGATGATTAGCATGCATTCTTAAAATCCTGCCTATTCTTTCTTTCTGACCGCTTATTGTATTTAAAACATAGGAGCCAGCGCTTAATTTTCCTGAATAAACCCTAAAATAAGTTAAACTTCCCACATAAGGATCGGAAGCTACCTTAAAAGCTAAAGCAGAAAAAGGCTCATCATCTGAAGCTTTTCTAGCTAACTTTTCCTCGGTTTTGGGATGAATCCCCTCAACTGGAGGTAAATCAATTGGCGAAGGTAAATAATAAATAATAGCATCAATTAAAAGTTGAGTGGCCGTGTTTCTTAAAGCTGCTCCGCAAAAAACTGGCACTAATTTATAATTAATTGTTGCTTGGCGAAGAACTTCTCTTAATTCGTCAATTTTAATTTCTTTACCTTCTAAATATTTTTCCATTAAACTATCATCTTGTTCGGCTATTTTTTCTACTAATTCATGTCTTAATTTTTCGGCTTCGGTTTTAAGATTTTCAGGTATTTCTTTTTCTATGACTTGTTCTCCGTTTTTCCCCTCAAAATAATAGGCTTTCTGAGTTAATAAATCCGCCACTCCCTGATGCTCGTTTTCTAAACCAATAGGAATCTGCATTCTCACAGCATTGGGGGTTAATCTTTCTAAAATTGAGGCAAAGCTTTTTTCAAAACTTGCTCCTAATCTATCCATTTTATTAACAAAACAAATTCTTGGCACTTTGAATTTATCTGCCTGATGCCAGACAGTTTCTGACTGCGGCTCTACCCCAGCTACTCCATCAAAAATAACCACTGCCCCGTCCAAAACCCTTAAAGACCTTTGAACTTCAGCCGTGAAATCAATGTGTCCAGGAGTATCAATAATGTTTATTCTGTATTCTTTCTCGGTTTCCTTTTTTAAATATTCTTGAGGTGTCCAAAAACAAGTAGTAGCCGCAGCGGTAATGGTAATTCCTCTTTCTTTTTCCTGAGCCATCCAGTCCATAATTGCCTCACCCTCGTGAACTTCGCCAATTTTGTGAGAAATTCCAGTATAAAAAAGTACCCGTTCAGTAACAGTTGTCTTTCCAGCATCAATATGAGCAATAAACCCAATATCCCGATTTCTTTCAATGGAGTACTGTCTGGCCATAAATTTATGTTTTACCAAGCAAAATGGGCGAAGGCGCGATTGGCTTCGGCTATTCGGTGGGTTTCTTCTTTCTTTTTAACTGCCTCACCAGTATTATTAAAGGCATCAACTAATTCTTTGGCTAATTTTTCTGCCATTGATTTACCTTTTTTCTTTCGCGCTGCTTCAATAATCCAGCGCATGGCTAAAGCCTCTCTCCTTTTTCCTTTAACTTCGTAAGGAACCTGATAATTAGCTCCTCCTACTCTTCGCGATTTTACTTCTAATAAAGGAGAGGTATTTTTTATTGCCTCTTCTAAAATTTCTAAAGGATTATCTTTTTTTAGTTGTTTAGCTACTAAATCTAAAGCAGTATAAAAAATATTCTGAGCTATTGATTTTTTTCCTCTTTCCATTAGATTATTAATAAATTTAGCCACCAAAACACTATTATATTTGGAGTCAGGATTTGTTTCTGTTTTGAATGTTTTCTTTTTACGCATGTTCCCTTCGGTCAAAATAAAATATTAAATATAAAAGATAAAGTACTTTTTATTTTTTATTTTCCTCCTTGCCTTCTGGTTCGGTCGGCTTTTCTCCCTCTTCCACTGATGCTTCTCTTTTTATACCCACCTCTCCTTTCTTAGCTCCGTATTTTGATCTTTGTTGTTTCCGACCTTCCACTCCAGCTGTATCTAAGATTCCTCTAACAACATGATAACGAACTCCTGGCAAATCTTTTACTCTACCCCCGCGGATAATTACAATTGAATGCTCTTGCAAATTATGACCTTCACCAGGAATATAAGCAGTTACTTCCATACCATTAGTTAATCTTACCCGAGCAACTTTTCTTAAAGCTGAATTTGGCTTTTTGGGAGTAGTAGTATAAACCTTTAAACAAACTCCTCGTTTAAAGGGAGAATACTCTTTAACTGGTCTGTTCTTGAGAACATTAAAACTTCGGCGAAGAGCCGGGACTTTCGCTTTTTTAGCTGTTTTCTTTCTTGGCCTTTTAATTAGTTGACGAATTGTTGGCATGTTCCTTTCAGTCAAATTAAAAATTAAAAAATAAAAATTTAAAAATAAACCTCAAATTTATTGAGCTTAATAAAAAATATAGCAATAATTTAAAAATTAGTCAAATCGGGCTGCCGGGAGTTGAACCCGGATCGCATGCACCCCATGCACGTATACTACCGTTGTACTACAGCCCGCTACCTTTGCTCATCTTCTTAATACATTTAGCACAAACTTTAACTCTTTTTCCATTACTCAAAATCACCCATTGTAAATTGGGATATTTTCTTTTTTTAGCCGTAGGATTATATTTGCTTCGTAACTTTTTTCGTGTTACAGTTACAATAGATTTTTTCCCACAAATAGCGCAAACTCGTGACATAGTATTTTGAGTTTAGCATAATTTTTTTAATTTAGCAATAAATATGGAGTATTTACTTTTAATAATCATCCTTATTTTTTCAATCGTTATTCATGAGGTCTCTCATGGGGTAATTGCTAATTGGCTAGGTGACCCCACTGCTAAATATGCTGGCCGTCTTACTTTAAATCCCTTAAAACATTTAGATCTTTTGGGGTCAATAATTTTACCTTTGATTTTAATTATAATGGCTAACTTAACGGGGGGTGGATTTATCTTCGGCTGGGCTAAACCAGTTCCTTATAATCCCTATAATCTTAAAAATAAAAAATGGGGACCAGCTATGGTGGGAATTATTGGGCCGGTCTCAAATATAATTTTAGCCCTAGCCTTTGGCTTATCAGTTCGTTTGCTACCAACGGCTTCATCTGTTTATTTTACTAATTTAGCCGACGTCTTTAAAGCTATTGTTTGGATTAATCTCTTATTAGCGGTCTTTAATCTTGTCCCTATCCCTCCTTTGGATGGTTCAAAAATTCTTTTTGCTCTTCTCCCCTCCAAATATCAACGTCTATCATTTGAATTCGAACGTTATGGTTTAATTTTAGTTTTATTTTTTATTTTTTTCCTTTTCAGATTTATTATCCCGATTATCTTCTGGCTATTTAAAATAATTGTTGGCAGCTCGTTATTATAGGATTTGCTAAAAAATTTTTATTGTGATAAACTAAAAATTCGCTCTCTTGAGCAAATTTAATCTAAGGAGGAAAAAATGGGTCAGAACAGTACTTTAATTAGCGAGTTAGAGGCGGTGAATTGCGAAACAATGACCGTCGTCTATGAAAAGTGGGGGGTTCGGAAAGAATATAAAGGATCAAAAGATGGAACTATTTCCCTTGTTAAAAAAATCCTCGCCTCTCCTAAGGAGATGAGGATAATAGAAATCCAGCACCCGCCGGCAGCCGAATAGGCTGCTTTTTTATTTTTTTACGAAGAAATTAATTCCGTCACTTAAAATTTCTACATCCCCGTCTCTATCAGTCTGAAAAATCCCTAAATTCGCCAATCTTTCTAAAACCTCTTGATGGGGGTGGCCATATTTATTATCTTTGCCAACTGGAATTACTGCTAAAATCGCATTCACTGCTTTCAAAAATTCTTCGGAAGTGGATGTTTTGCTGCCATGATGAGCGATTTTTAAAATATCAGATTTAAGATTGACACCAGCAGAAATTAGTTTATTTTCCACGCTTTTTTCAATATCTCCGGTAAAGAGGGCCTCAAAATTGTTATAAACTAATTTACCAACAATAGATGTGTTATTACTTTCGGAAAGTTCCTTACCAACCAAGGTTTCAAAAGGATAAAGAATATCGAATCTTATTCCATTATTAAAATTGATTTCTCCGCCAGATTTGGCAAGATAAATCGGAATATTCTTTCGCTCAATATTTCTCAGCCATTCTTTATATTGTTCAGTGTCTCGAAAAATACCAGTCATAATAATTGCGCCAATTTGATATCTTTTGATAATTTCAATTAAGCCACTTAGATGGTCGGCTTCGGGATGACTTAAAATTATCAAATCAATATATCGATCATAAAAAGGCATTTCCCTGCCGATTTTTTCCAAAATTGACAAATCCGGACCACCATCAATCAATATCTGTTTTTTGTCCATTGTTTCAATAAAAATCGCATCTCCCTGCCCAATATCAAAAAATTCTACTTTCAAAAATTTATTGCCTTCTTGTTTAAAAACAAAAATCCAAATAATAATCGCAATTATAAAAAGAAATATTAATAAACCAATTTTTTGTTTCTTTTGTATAACCATATAAATCCAATTATTAAAATATAATAACCTATTAAAAATAACCAATGTACGTTTTTAATTTCCTTGGCCGACCAAGGAATTTTGGAAAGTAAATCTATGGCCCGGATAACATAAGTAAAACCCAAATAAACCGGCCATAAAATAATCTTTGCCAAGAATGACCAGATAACTGCCGAACCAATAAAAATAAAACCCAAAATAGTTAAAAAATAAATTGTCGGCACAATCAGAATATTGGCAATTGGTGAAATAAAAGAAATTCTGCCAAAATTGTAAATCAAAACCCCCAAAACCGCGATTTGGGCAGCTAAAGTAGTGGTAATTATTTCCAAAAGCCAACCAATTTCCTCAATTTTTCTTAATTTTTCCAGCCATTCATCCAAAATCGGTTTAATGTAAATCAAACCAAAAACCGCTAAAAAAGATAACTGGAAACCAACATCATATCTTAAAAGTAATGGATTAAAAATCAACATTATTGCGCCAGCAAAAATCATAATCCGAGTGGCATTACTTAGCCGACCGATTTTTTGCGCGTAGAGCAGAAGGGCGCCCATAATCCCAGCCCGAATCGCAGAAGCAGGCGCGCCAACCATAATAATAAAAAGAAAAATCAAAACCAAAACAAACCAAAATGCCTGCTTACGCCACATTCCCAATCCGATTAAAACAAACATCAAAATCTCAGAAATAATCACAATATTCATTCCCGAAATTGCCACAATATGACTGGTGCCAGTAATACTTAATTCATTTTTTATTTCTTCGGAATATATCTGTTTATTGCCTAAAATTATCCCCTCTAAAAGCGATATTTCAGGAAAAGGCATAATTTTTTCTATTTTTTCAGTTATTTTATTTTTAAATTTTAAAATTGCCGAATAAATAAAAAATCCTTTGTTTCTTTCTAAAATTTCAATTTGCGGATAATACATTACTGAATAGATGTCTTCTTTGGCTAAGTAGTTTTTGTAGTTAAATTCCTCAAATACAGCTGGCGTCTTTAATTTGCCTTTAATTTTTAAAACATCACCATAAAAATATTCTGGATAATTTTCCGTGGTTACTAGAACTTTCCCCTCCTCCGTTTTTATTATCAGTTTGGTGTTATTGGATTTTATTTCTGGTTCTTTAACAACCTTGCCAACAAAAACACCCCCATCTTTCTCAGAAAGGTGAGGGTTATTTTTCTCAATCAATCCCGGCGACCCCAAAAACACCACTACAATAAATATCAAACAGATAACGAGAAAAATATTAGAAATTTTCATATTCTCAACTCTATTCTCTCAATATATTTTTCCAAAATTTTTTTAAATTCTTTTAAGGTTCCTTCGGGATAGGGCTGGATTTTTTCGAATGACTTGTCTAAAACTTTTTTATTTTGAAATTGTTGAAGAGCGAAATTTTTTGCGCCCTTCAACCATTCACCCATTCTTTCAACATCTTCTTTTCCCACTAAACCCGGCACTATGGTTGTCCGAAATTCATAATCTATTCCGCTATTTTTTATAATTTCCGCACTCTTTTTTATTTTTTCCAAATCAACTTTCACTCCTGTTGCTAGGTCATATTTTGACCAACTGGTTTTTATATCCATAGAAATGAAATCTAATAATTTAGATTTAATCAGCTTTTCTAAAACTTCCGGATTGCTGCCATTAGTGTCTAATTTTATCAAAAATCCTTTTTGTTTAATTTTTTTGATAAAATCAATTAAATCTTTATGAATTGTCGGCTCGCCTCCGGTAATACAAACTCCGTCAATTAATCCTTTTCTCTGGTCTAAAAAATTAGAAAATTCTTTTTCGGAAATCTCTGGCTGTTTTTTTATTTCGTCCGGATCCACTAACTCTGGATTCTGGCAAAAAGGACATCTAAAATTACAGCCAATTAAAAAAACAGTGGCCACAACTTTTCCCGGATAATCAACGAGAGTAAGTTTTTGCAAACCACCGATTAACATAGGGCTACTAAATTATGATTTAACTCTAAACTCTAATCTATCTTTAAATTCTTGTTGCTTGCCTTTGTTCCATTGCTGGACTGGCCTAAGATACCCAACTATACGCGAATAGACCTCACACGGCTGTTCAATTGTGCATTTAGGACAAGTAAAATGTTCGCCGGAAATATAGCCGTGATTAGGGCAGATGCTAAATGTGGGAGTAATGGTAACATAGGGAAGATGGAATTTCTCAAAAATCTTTTTAATCAACTTCTTAACTGCTTTAATATCGGAAATCCTTTCCCCCAAAAAAAGATGAAGCACCGTGCCTCCAGTATAACGCGATTGAAGTTCATCTTGAAGTTCTAAAGATTTGAAAATGTCATCAGTATAGTAAACTGGCAATTGAGTAGAATTAGTGTAATAAGACACTTTTTTTGTTCCGGTAGTAATTATATCTGGATATCTTTCTTTGTCTTTCAAGGCTAATCTGTAAGCAGTCGACTCGGCTGGAGTGGCTTCTAAATTATAAAGATTGCCAGTTTCTTTTTGATATTCCACTAATCTCTCGCGCATAAAATCTAAAATTTCAATGGCAAACCTCCTTCCTCTTTTAGAAGCAATATTTTCTCCAATAAAATTAAGCAGGGCTTCATTCATTCCAAGCAAACCAATGGTAGAAAAGTGATTACCAAAATACTGACTGCGCATTTTCTTTATTCCTTCTAAATAATATCTGGAATAAGGATAAAGTCCTTTGGTCATAAAATTTTCTAAGGCTTTTCTTTTAATCTCCAAACTGTCCTTAGCCAAGTCCATTACTTGTCTCAATCTTTCAAAGAATTCCCTTTTAGTTTTGGAAAGATAGCCTATGCGTGGTAAATTAATCGTCACTACACCAATACTGCCAGTAAGAGGGTAAGAGCCAAAAAGTCCACCCCCACGTTTATAAAGTTCTTTGTTTGATAATCTTAAACGACAACACATTGACCTTACATCCTCGGGTTTCATATCCGAATGAATAAAATTAGCAAAATAATTTACTCCATATTTAGCTGTTGCTTCCCAAAGAGGATCAAGATTGGGATCTTCCCAATCAAAATCCTTGGTAATATTGACTGTAGGGATGGGAAAAGTAAATGGCCTCCCCCGGGCATCGCCTTCCATCAAGCCTTCATAAAATGCCCGATTAAATATATTCATTTCTTTTTGGAATTCCCCATAAGTTTCTTTTTGAGGCTGACCACCAATAATTACTGGCTGATTAGCTAAGGTTGGCGAGGGTTTAATATCCACGGTAACATTTACAAAAGGAGTCTGAAAACCCACGCGCGTGGGAATGGCACAATTAAATAAAAATTCCTGAATTGCCTGCTTTACTTGAGAATAATTTAAATGGTCATATCTAATAAAAGGAGCAAGCAAGGTATCAAAAGAAGAAACCGCTTGCGCCCCAGCACTCTCTCCCTGAAGAGTATAGAAAAAATTAACCAATTGCCCTAAGGCAGAACGGAAGTGTTTAGCTGGCTTTGATTCTACTTTCCCAAAAACTCCACCAAAACCCTTTAGAAGTAAATCATAAAGGTCCCAACCACAACAATAAGTAGCTAAAGTATCTAAATTATGGATGTGCAAATCTCCTGCTCTTACCGCTTCTCTAATTGCTTCAGGATAAATCCTATTTAGCCAGTATTTTTTTATAATATAAGTTACTCCATAATGATTAAATCCCTGGAGAGAAAAAGCCATATTAGCATTTTCCTGAACTTCCCAATCCAATTTCTCCAAATACTGATCAACTCTATCTACTGCCTCTTCGGCTACTTTCACTGCTTCTCTTATTCTTCTTCTTTGCTCTCGATATAAAATATAGGCCTTGGCAGTCTCTACCAGGCCTTCTAAAATTAAAACTTCTTCAACAATATCCTGAATTTCTTCAACGGTGGGAATTTCTTGGGCTTTAAAGCGACGGTTCAAAATTTGAATCACTCGATTAGAAAGAGATTTTGACTTTCTTCCGTCTCCTTGATTAGTAGCAGTTAAAGCTTTGAAAATCGCGTTAGTAATTTTCCCTTGATCAAAATCAACTATTCGGCCGTCTCTTTTTCTAATTTTAGTAAATTTATTTTTCATAATAAAAATCATTGTTAATATTTAATTTTAATCAAAATAAAAAACTCGGTCAAATTTTTTAACAAACCAACAATTAAGAAAAACCCAAAGTTTATATTTGTATTAAGGGGGAAAGTCATTATTGTTTGTAATATAAATAAAATAAGGGGGGTGTAGGGTCTCCCCCTTATTGGACAAATATAGGCTTTGGGTTTTTCTGCTATCTCATTTCTCCTAACACAGCCTTAACTACAATCTCTTTATCATCCCTTAAAATCTTCAAATTAACCTTATCACCTGGTCTGTGTTTAGAAATTAATTTTGCTAAAGTATTATTCTCATTTATTCTTGTTCCATTTAGCTCCAAAATAATATCCCCTTCTTTAATACCAGCTTTATCAGCTGCGCTATCGGGAACAATGGCTGGCTCATCTGGATTGTCTCCTCTGCTAATAAGGGCCCCGTAATCAACTGGCAATTTATTGCTCTCAGCAATTGCTTTGTTAACTAAAATATAGCGAACACCTAAAAATGCATAAATTATCCTCCCTTTAGTTTCAATATCAGCGATATCTCTCTTTACTTTATTTATAGGAATAGCAAAACCAATATTTTCTGCTTCGGTAGCTACAGCTGTATTCATCCCAATCACTTCCCCATAAAGATTTAAAAGCGGACCACCGGAATTACCCGGATTAATTGCCGCGTCAGTTTGAATTATATCTTCTAATTGTTCACTGATTCCGCCTCCACTGGCTGTTATTGTCCGCAAAAGTCCAGAAATTATGCCAGAACTTACTGTGTTTCTAAATTGACCTAAGGCATTGCCAATAGCAATTACGGTTTGACCAATCTCTAAATTATCAGAATCACCTAATTTAACCACTGGAAGATTAGATGCCTCTATTTTAACAATACCAATATCTTGAACTGGGTCACGAGCTAAAATTGTGGCCTTATACCTATTTCCATCATTGGTTAAAACCGTATATTCCGCCTCATCATCTAAAACCACATGTTTGTTAGTAGCTATTAAGCCATTAGAAGAAACGATGAAACCTGTGCCCGCTCCTACTTCTCTTAATTCTTTTCCTTTTTCCTGAATTATAGGAATTCTGATATCAAAAGGACTATTTTCGCCAAAAGGATTATAATAACCCTGTTCATAAACAGGCACATATTTACTAATAATAATACTTACCACTGCTGGCGAAGCTTCTTTTACAACCTGGGGAATGGTTTCTGGCAGTTGAACCTGTTTTTCTTTTGATAATTCTTTATATAATAACTGACCAAAATAAACCGAGGGGATTAAACCGCCAAGCAAACCAAAAATAAAAGAGACAATAATAATCCAAAAAATAGGTTTCTTTAAAAACCTAAATTTTAAATCTGATCTATAAAAATAAAATGACTTCACCCCGTACCGAAACTTCGACATTTATACATCGAACATCGAGGTCTCTAAAATTAATAATTATTGTATATCAATTATTTTATTCTTGCCCCCGTACTTTCGTCCCGACTAAAGTCGGGGCAGTCGAAGTTCTGGTACGGGGTTCATCTTAGAAAGAAACTTCTATTGAACGTTTAGTGTTTTTATAACAGCCAATTGATTTAAGATTAACACTATCACCAGTCCTACTAACCCCAACCCCGTAATAACTACCATTAGTTAAAGAAACTGAGCATTCGGCACGACTCTGGGCGCCAGTTTGTTGCCATTCCTCAAATAATGCCCGCTCCACTCCTGTCTCAGCTGCATAGTAAGCAATTAAAGAAGCTGGGAGGTCTCTTACTAATTTTATTTCACCTAAACTTAATCTTGCTATTCCAATAGCCATACTCAAAAGAGCAGCCATTACTAAAAGCGTTAAAAGAAGAGCAGCGCTTTTTTGGTTGGTGATTTTCATAATTCAAGATTATGTTGAGTAAGAGTGGTCTGAAGTTCAGCTATAGCTCTTTCTCCTGGTCTCTGACCAGTTGTTTCTACTTTTATTACCACGGTTACTCTAGGTTGTTGATTATCGCCTATACCAATACCTATAGTATAAAAACGACCAGTTACTCTTACGTCATTAGAATTTAAAGGCCCGCTACTTGAAGGAACTCCGCTTACTGTTCTTTGAAGGGAGCCATTATAAAAACTATAACTAACTTGTTGATCATCGGCTCGGGTAATATTTAAAGTATAATAGTTAGGATTCCCAGTAATTGTTCCCATTCTCATCTCTTTGGCAATAAAGCCCAATAAAAACATAGCATTGCCTTGGACGTTCTGTTGAGCAATAATTTTTCTTTGACCACCAATAGCAGTTAAAAATAAACTTAAAACTACCGAAACCACAATCACAAAAGCTGATATAGCCACAATTGCTTCAATTAAACTAAGCCCTTTTTGATTTTTTAGTATTCTTTTCATAAAAAAGCTCTACTTAAACCAATTAAAGAAATGGGTTTGAACGCTTACTGTATTATTCTTTCCTTTTTCTGACCAAGTTACTTCGGAAGTAACTCTAATTTCATCAGCGCTTAGATTTTCGATAATTATTCTTCTTCGAAAGGGGGTCTGGGTTCCTGAACCATACTGATAAAAACCATTAGTGTCTTTAGACAAAGTGGGGTTTTCAGAAAGAGAAAGAAGCTCTGGAGAGTTATATTGGGCTCGGTAAGTTCCAGCTGCTAAACCAGTGGTCCAACGCCAACTCTCTCCTTGCTCAATCTCGCTTCTGTAACGCATCCAATTGCTGTCTCTAATATTTCTAACAATCTCTATTCCCTCTTGGGCTAAATTAACCGCTATAACCCTAGATTTGGCTGGGGTAAGGCCAGAAATGCTAAAAGAAATTAAACCAATTAAACCAACTAAGGCAGTTACAATAACTGCTATAGCCACAATTACCTCTATCAGGGTGAATCCCCTTTTCTCTATTACTATTTGTTTCATGTTCCTAATCTATACTTATCTCGCCTGTTTTTTTAATTATGATATTTTTGCAATTAGCTGAGGGGCAGCTGGCCCCGGTCTTTTTTATAACAATAGTAGCTGAACTAGCTTGAGGGTTAATATTTGTGAAACCATCGGGTAAAGAAAAGGCGATATCAAGATCTTGGGGACTTGAGGAAAGAGAATGAATTACAATCCCGGGCTCTATAGAAATTGATTGAACAATTAAATCATCAGCAGATGGGGTTTGGTAAGTATTATTATTATTCCTATCACAAAAAATAATATAAGAATTTATTGTTCCGCTATCAAAATTGACACCGAATGAACTATTGGGTATCTGACCATCGCTACAATTTCTTCCGGATAAGGCCATTTCTTGAACTTTTCTAATATTCTGGACAATTTCCTGGGCTGCTCTTTGAAGTTGAGATCGATTCTCGTTCTTTCGCCAATTCACTATCAAAATTGTAGAAATTATACCAATTATAAAAACAACCACCAACATCTCAATGAGGGTGAATCCCGATTTATTAGTAAGCTTGAATCTTCGGGATATTGTCTTTTTCATACTAAATAAATAAATCTAGGTACCACCTTATCAAACCCACTCCTAGAAACAAAACAATAAAAGTAGCTCCGCTTAAAAATGGTCCGAAGGGAATCTCTGATTTTAATGTCTTTTTCTTTAAAACCAACAAAATAATTGAAACAATTGCCCCAATCAAAAAAGCTAAAAACAAAACAATAAAGAATTGGGGCAAACCAAAAAATAAACTAATTAAAATTCCTATTTTTAAATCACCCATTCCCATCCATTTACCCTTAGAAATCAGAATCAAAAAGAGAAAAAAGCCAGCTGCAATAAGGGCAGCAATAATTGAAGAACTCAAAAGAGACCAATCTCCAACCATCAGGGATATATAAATATCATAGATTAGAGTAATAACAATGGCTGGATAGATTATTTTATCAGGAACTAAATAGTGCTTTAAATCGTAAGTAAAGATAATTATTAAAAAACAAGAAAAAATTATCAAGAAAACAATATTAATTAAGCCATAAAGAGTAAAATCTAAACCATAGGCAGCAATTAGAACAAAAATTAAACCAGTAAAAAATTCTACTAAAGGGTATTGAATAGAAATTCTCTTTTTACATCCTTTACATTTTCCTTTCTGGATTAAAAAACTAAGAATTGGAATAAGTTCAAACCAATTCAGTTTCTTTTTACAATAGGGACAAGAGGAGCGACCCTTAAAAATTGACTCCCTGGTTTCAGAACGGATAACCACCACATTTAAGAAACTACCAACTAAAGTCCCTAAAATGAAAAATAAAATATAAACTAAGACCATATTTTAAAAATTAGCTTAACACTCTACTCCTCCGACTTAACGTCGGAGGAATCTGACTATTAGGCTAAATTTTTATGGCTGGATGCAATAGCGATAAGCGGCATCATCACAAGCACAACCGTAGGTGGTATTATCGACATCAGTGTCTAAAGCAGGATCATCCCTTTCTAACTGAGCTTTCAGAAGATAGTCAGCATTATTTGTACCAACGCTATATTGATAGGTCTCCGTGACTCCGCCTGGATCAAGGGGAACCTTAGTCATATAGCCTCCGGTCTCAAGAGCAGTTACCATAGCTGCCCAATCATCACAGAGACCATTAGCGGTGCCAGGATAACCAGTAGTAGTATTATCATCATAATACATCTCTAAAGCCAAAGCAATCTGACGCATATCACTAAGTCTTCGGCTATCTCGAGCTTTTTGTCGAGCAGTGTTTAATGAGACCAAAACAATAGTAGCTAAGATGCCAATAATAGCGATAACTACTAACAATTCGATTAAAGTAAAACCTTTTGATTTCTTTCGCATAGTTATTTATTAGTTATTAATTATTAAATTTTAACCAGTCGACCTTTTGTGTTTTCTAATTCTATTATATCACAATCCAGAAGCAATGTTATAAATGGGCATTAAAATAGCTGAAACCAAAAATCCTACACCCGCTCCTAAAATCAAAATCATAAATGGCTCAATCAACTGGGTCATATTAGCCACTGTCCTATCAACCTCTTGCTGATAAAAAATGGCTATCTTTTCCAGAATCATATCTAATTCAGCGGTCTTTTCTCCAACCCCAATCATCTGAGTAACCATGGGGGTTATTTGCTTGGGATAATTAGAAAAAGCTGAGTTAATGGTCTTGCCAGCCCTTACCTGTTCTTTGGCTTCATTAATTATCTTCTCGTAGATTTTATTGCCAATTACTGTTGCGGTAATCTCTAAAGCTCTTAAAATGGGAATTCCTCCTATTAAAAGGGTTTTAAAATTTTCAGATAAACGCGTTAAATATATTTTTTGAAAAAGTGATTTAAAAACCGGGATTTTTAATTTAATAATGTCTAAAACCAAACGTCCTTTTTCTGTTCTTACTAATCTAATTATGATAATTACTAAAACGATGACTATTAAAGCAACTAACCAAAACCAAGACCTTAACAATTTACTAGTGCCAATTAAAATCCTAGTAGTAATAGGCAATTTCTGACCTATTTCTTCTAACATTGAAGCCAACTGAGGAACAACGTAAATCATCATCAAAATAGCTACTACAATGAATAGACTTAAAATTACGGCTGGATAAGTAAAGGCTCCTCTTACTTTAAAATTTAAATTATACTCCCTTTCAGCGTGGTCAGCTAGATACCGCAGGATTTCGTGAAGTTTCCCAGTTGCCTCACCCGCTTTAACTACATTTATATAAAAAGCAGAAAAAATCTTAGGATGTTTAGCCATGGCTGAAGATAGAGTTTCACCACCCTTGATATCTCTTTCGATATCAAAGATTAATTCCTTAAAAAGAGGATTTCTGGCCTGTTCTCCTAAAATTTTTAAAGAATCTAAAGGAGAAACGTTGGCTTCAAAAAGAATAGCTAATTGACGATAAAAAATTGTCAGTTCCTTTGCTTTTATTCTTTGGAAAATTCTTAAAGAACGAGTATAAAAGGGAACCTCAGCCAATTCCTCCAGAAAAACTACTACCAAATCATAGCGCTGAAGCGTTTCAATGGCCGCTTCTCGGCTCCCGGCTTCTACTACGCCGGTTTGAATTCTACCATCTTTGGTTCTGGCTTGATAATTAAATCTCACAAAATTTGTCTACGAATTACAAATTCCTTACGAATTTACGAATTTGTATATTTGTAGAAATTTGTATTTCGTAGTCTATTTGCCTAATAGCATCCTTAAATCAGATGGGCTTAATGAATATATCTCAGCGTTTTCTAATGAAATTTCTCCTTTATGAACCAAATCAGCCAAGGACCTGTTTAAAGAAATCATTCCCTCTTCTGTACTCGTCTCGATAACTAAATCTATTTGATAAATTTTTCCTTCTCTAATTAAATTCCGGACAGCTGAGTTTGCTATCATTACTTCTACAGCCGGGATTCTGCCTCCGTTTACTTGAGGAACTAAACGTTGAGAAACAACACCTAAAAGGGTAGCGGCTAATTGAGCCCGAACCTGATTTTTGGCCTCAGCGGGAAAACTATCAATTATTCTATCAATGGTTTGGGGGGCATTATTGGTATGAAGGGTGGCTAAGACCAAATGACCGGTTTCAGCAGCAGTTAAAGCTGTGGAGATTGTCTCTAAATCCCTCATTTCTCCTACCATTATTACATCAGGGTCTTGACGAAGAGCTGAACGCAAAGCCCGGGCAAAGCTTTTGGTATCATTTCCTACTTCTCTCTGGTCAATAATACTTTTGTCCTGGTCAAAAATATATTCAATAGGATCCTCGATAGTGACAACATGTTTGGCAAAATGATGGTTTATATAATCAATTAAAGCAGCTAAAGTAGTTGTTTTGCCATGACCAGTGGGACCAACTACTAAGAAAAAACCTTGGGAATGGGAAGCAAATTTTTCAACAATAGATGGTAGGTTAAGTTCTTTAACTGTTCTTATCTTTGGGGGGAGAAAACGCAAAGCAGCAGAGAGATATCCGCGTTGGAAAAAAACATTCACCCGAAAGCGAGCTTTTTCTTTATAACTATAAGAAAAATCAATTTCCTTATCCGTAAAAAGTTTCTGCTTTTGTTCTTCGGAAAGAAGGGCATAAATTAAACCAGCAGTATGTTCACTGGTTAAAACTGGATATTTTGTTAACTCTGTTAGTTTGCCATCAATTCTGATAGCTGGTCGCTTGCCCACTGTAAAGTGAAGGTCAGAAGCATTATGTTTGCCTACTATTTCTAAAAATTCTTCTAACTCTATTTGATAATTGTTTTTCATAAGTTCTACGAATTACGAATTAGTACGAATATACGAATGTCTCCAAAAAAAATTGTAATCTTGTAGCTCTAGGGAATAAAGTAATTTTCGCCTTTACTTTTACCATGAATTGAATCAGTCTCCAAACAATATCCTAAATAATAATCTCGACCATCGGTGCTTCTATAATAATAGTGATAACCAGATAAAGAACCACATCCAACTGAATCTTGATTTAAGGGATCGAGGGGAGGGTTATTCATTATTTCAGCATTTATCAATGCCGTAGAAAGAGAATCGGTTCTGGTAATATAACCATCATAGATTGGATAAGTATTATAATCATTGTGATAAAGACCCAGGGCAGTAGCATAGCTATTAATATCAGCTACTCTTTGAGTGTCTCTGGCCTTAGCTTTTATACCTTTGATACTAATTACCAACATTCCGACCAATAAACCAATAATGGCTACCACTACCAAAAGTTCGACTAAAGTAAACCCCCTCTCTTGTTTTTTAAATAATCTTTTCATCAATTTATTATTACTCTTCAACCTCTTTCTTTACCTCTTCCAAACCAACTAATCCTCGTAAGGCCTTTAAAATCCCGTCCTGAAGCATAGTTAGCATTTCTTGCCTTCGGGCTTCTTTTTTAATATTGGCTTCTGATGGTTCCTTTAGAATAATTTCCTCCAATTCTGGAGTCATTTCTAACATCTCAAAAATAGCTATTCTTCCCTTGGTTCCTTTGGGACATTCTTTGGATATCCGCGGTTCGTAAAGAACGTAGGGTTCTTTAATATTGGCTTTTCTTAACTGATCTGGTGGAATATTGCTTAATTCTTTTTTAATTAAATTTAGCATTTCTGGCGAAGGTTTTATTTCTCGCCTGCTGTGGGGACAAAGTCTCTGAACTAACCGCTGGGCTATGGCTAAAATCAGAGTAGGAGGAATTAAATATCGGTCAATGCCCATATCAATTAAACGAGGAATTACACCTAAGGCATCATTGGTATGAAGGGTAGAAAGAACTAAATGGCCAGTTAAAGCAGCGTGAACAGCCAAGGCCGCAGTTTCATTATCTCGAATCTCACCAACCATAATTTTGTCTGGATCTTGACGTAGAATATGTCTCAATCCAGTAGCAAAAGTATAGCCAATCTCTGGTCGAACTTGGGACTGATTTATTCCCTCAATATAATACTCAATTGGGTCCTCTAAACTAACAATATTAACTCCTTCTTCGTTCAAAATATGCATAATACTATAAAGAGTGGTAGTCTTTCCTGAGCCAGTTGGGCCGGTCAATAGAATCAAACCATGAGGCTTCTTAATAGTATTTTTTAAAACTTCTAAATTCCGGCTCTCTAAACCCAAATCAGATAAATCTCTCAAGCCAACCGTAGGATCCAAAATCCTCATTACTACTTTTTCTCCGGTATAAGTGGGAAAAGTGGAAATTCGAAAATCAATTTTTTTCTTACCGCTTTGGGTAAAAAATCTACCATCCTGAGGTTTCCTAGTCTCATCAATTTTCAAAT
This sequence comes from Patescibacteria group bacterium, assembly GCA_049322295.1. GTDB lineage: Bacteria > Patescibacteriota > Minisyncoccia > RBG-13-40-8-A > RBG-13-40-8-A > JBMORO01. The sequence continues at coordinate 61,525 of JBMORO010000040.1, forward strand.
GGGAAAGTATCTTAACTCTAGAAACAATAGCTGGATGGATACGAATGGGAAGAGTTAGGTTGGTATATAAAATTCCATCAATTCTAAAACGGACTCTAATCGACTTTTCACTGGGTTCAATATGAATATCCGAGGCATTTTCTTCAATGGCGTGTTTAATAATTAGGGCAACAACCTTACTAATTGGTGCCTCTTCGGCTATCTTCTCTATCTTTTCTTTTTCGACAACTTTAACCCCCTTTTTTTCTTCCTTCTCTAATTCCTCTTTTAACTCTTCTAAGGCTTCCTTTATCTCTCCTCTTAAAGTGGAGTATTCTTTAAGAATGTTTCTAAAATCAGTAAGAGTTATAATATATGGTTTGGGAGTAAGATTATGGCGATGGGCAATAAATTTTAAAGCCTCACCAGCATCGATGTCCTCTGGATTAAGCATCCCAATCTCTAGAATCATTTTTTTCTTATCAACATTAATAGGAACAAAACGATAATGCTGAGCTGCTTCTAAGGGAACCAACTTTAAAATTTCTGCCCCTGCTTTGTAGCCAGCCAAATCTTTAAAAGGAATTTTTAAAAGTTCTCCTTTTAGTTGGTATAACTTTTCTTCAGGGACTAATCCTCTCTCTACAAGTAACTCTTCTATATTTCTATTATCTTTCTCGGCCTCTTCCTTAATATTATCTAAAGTTACTGGGTCAATTAGCTTTTTATTTACTAAAACATCTAAAAGATTTTTTTGTTTAGCCACAAGATGTCTACAAAACTACAAATAATTACGAATATACAAATTTGTATATTTGTAGAAATTTGTATTTCGTAGCCTTAATAAGGTATAAAAGGGTTTTCCCGACCAGTGGTTCCTTTTTTCACCGGTATATTGCCGTGAATCTTCAAAAATGATAAAATCTTCTGATTTAAAAACTCAAAATCTAAATTAATCCTTTTCAATTTTTCTTCTAAGATAGCTGGCAATTGTTCTCCTTCGCCTTCAGGAGAGACTGGCTGAGATTCCGGAGGAACAACTTTTTCTTTTTTCCAAAAACCAAAATATAAAACCAAACCAGTGATTGCAAAAATAACCAGGGCTACAATTAATAAAATCTGCTGACGCTTTCTTTGTTCCAGGGATTTAATGGGCATATATTATATATTATTGATGATAAGTAATTAGTCTTACCTCAAAACCAAAAACCTTGCCTCCCTCCTTTGATTCGGTAGTAAATTCTACGGAATTAATATCTAATAGACGAAGATTTTCCTCTACAGATTTTAGAAAAGCTTTAAAAGCCTCGTAGCTGCCGACTATCTTCATGCTAACACTCATGGTTTTATAAGTTACAGCCGGCTTCTCCGTGAGAGTAGCTTGAGGCACGCGGGACTCTTCCTCTTTAATAGTTATGATATCAATATTTTCCAATGATAAACCCTGTTCAAAGGCTAGGGCTTCAAGTTGAACAATTAAGTCAGGAATTTTTTCACCAGAAGGTAAAATATGGTCTATTTTTTCCACGCTTTCTTTATTTTCTTCATAAGCCTGGACTAGTCTTTCTACTTTGGCAAAAAGTTCTTGTTTATCTAAAAGTTTTTCTTTCTCACTGGCTATACTTTTTCTCAATTCTAAAATGTTCTGAACCCCTGGCACGTCCAAAAAAACAACCAGGGCTATAAAACCTAATATTAAAATTATAATAATAATATTCTTAATCATTTATTTTCTAATAGAATCTCTCTAGAAAAAGTAATTGAAAGATTAAATTTTAGTCCAGTTTTCTCATCTAAAGAAATTCCAGAAACCTGGGTTCTTTTAACAAATGAGTCTTCTTGAAAGCTCAAAATTTGGCGAGCTAAATTAGTATAAGTTGAAGTATTGCCCTCAAGATTTAGTTCAAGAGCAACACCGGAAAGATTAAACTTGGCCTGAGAGAAGTAAACCTCAGGGATAGTTAATTCTTCTATTTTCTTAAATAAACTCGACCAATAAAGATGGTTTTCAAATAAAGTTTTTAGATCGCTTATTTTTTTATCCAAATCTATCATTGATTTCTCGATCTTGGGATTTCTTTTACTATTTAATGTTCTTATCTCTTCTTTAATATTGTTCCAATCATTCTTTAAATTTTTTTGATATAATAAAAGCCCACCATAAAAAAGTAAGCTCAAAATAATTAGAGTCAAGATTATTAAAGTAGCTTTAGAAAAAATTATTTTAAATCCTTCTTTTTTTTCTCTATATTCTCTTGGAATTAAATTAATATCAACCATAAGATGTCTACAAAATTACAAATTAGTACGAATTTACAAATTTGTATATTTGTAAAAAATTTGTATTTTGTAGCCTATTTTGTTAGGCTTCTCGCATAGCTGCTCCTACAGCTACAGAATATTGGGGACCATTTTTTTTAAGAATTTCACCAAGAATAGTTGGATAAACTACTCTTGACCAGGGGTAAGCAACCACTGTTTTTATGTCCAATCTCTTTTCAATGTAATCTTCTAATCCTGCTAATTGGGCCGAACCGCCGTTTAAAATTAATTTTTCTACTTTTCTATCTGTTTTTAAATAATAAGAATTTATCATTCGTTCAATCTCATCGGCTATTTTTTCTATAGGAATATGAAGGAGTTCTCTTATTTCTTTTCTTCCTTCTTTGTCTTCTCTATGGTTAAGCCCATAGGTTACTTTAAATTCTTCAGCTCGCTTGGAAGCTATTCCCAAACCAGCAGCTAAGGTCTTAGTCATTTCTGCTCCGGCTATATCTAAACTATGACTCATCTGAATAACCCCCTTATCAACAATAGTAAAAGAACTAGCCCGAGCTCCTACATCTAAAATACAGGCAGAATTTTTGTCATCGGCCATTAAAGACCGAGCTAAACTAAAGCTTTCTAATTCTAAAGCCTTAACTTTTAAACCTAATTCATCAGTAATTCTAAGATATTTATTGACCACTTCTCTGGGGACGGCAATTAAAAGTATTCTTTTGCCCCTGAATGGCTTCGGTGAAATCTCGTCCTTTATCAATCCTGATTCGATAATCTTCCAATCAAGAGCTACCTCAGTAATAGGAATGGGTACATAGCGCCGGGCTTCAAATTCTATGGCCTGGCCCAATTCTTTACCACCCATCTCGGGCACTTCTATAACACTCACAAAACTAGAAAAAACTGGAATAGTCATTACTGCTTGTTTGGTGGTAACTTCAGCTTTCTCGAGTAAAATCCTTAACATTTCTCGGGTTGCTGCTTCTCGGGTTTTTAAAGTCGTAATCTGAAAAGCATCATCTAATTTCTCCAAATATCCAGCCGCAGAAATTTCTCCGTAAGTCTCCAATTCAAATTTATCCTTTTCTTTCTTTAATTGTACCATTTTTATAGAAGCAGTGCCAATATCAATACCCAAACATGATTTGGGTTTTTTTCTAAAAATATTAAACATAACTAATCTCTAATAACTAATTTCCCTAATTGGGCTGAGCCCAACGGGCTGTAAGCTAATTTATGGCTTCACCTCTCTCCATTTAGGCAAAGGAAATCTAACTGGCACAGACTGGGAGAGAGTACAGCTATTATTGTTGCCATCAGTAATGGTTAGAGTAACGACCTTATTACCTTTAGACTGGAATTTGGTATTAGGAGTAGGAGTATTAGCTGTAGCAGGATTACCATCTTGAAATGTCCAGTCAAATCTATCATTAGTATCTAAAGAGCAAGGACTACCATTATAGTCATTATCATAACAAAGGGAATCGCTGGAATCAAAATTAACCTGCTCCTCAACACTGGGTCGACTAGGTGTCCAGTCAAAAGCTGGTTCAGGGAAATGACGAGCTGGGGTAGTGAAAGAAGAACCATTATTCCAACCAGAATCAAGACCAGGTTGGTCATAGACTTTAACTCGCCAATAATAGGTGGTCTTGTAGATGATTTTATCAGGAGTAGCAGTAAGAACTAGATATACAGCCTGATTATTAGTTGATGGGCTAGGATTAGATAAACCAGAGATAGTACGATTTATTTCTGGGGAAGAGAAATTACTATTATTATCTATTTGAAAATCAAATCTGGTCTGTTTATCATTATCAGGGTCAGCATAGGTCCAGGAGAAGAAATAAGTTGGGTTAGTGGCACAAAAAGAGGTACTGGTGTAGTCTAAATTAGTAGCAGTTGGAGCTTGATTGATTTTAATTAAAACTGAACCATCATAAACATAATCTGACCAGTTTCCAGCATTATCTCTGACTCGGTATCTGAATTCATAAGTAGAACCATTATTTCCTATATAGGTGAAGTTATCAATAGTTGAACCATTATTAGGTAGACCAGTATTAACCCAAGAACCGCCATTGATTCTGACATCCACATCTCCTTCAGCAATACCGCTTCTCTCATCTGTTTCAGTTAAATTAACCCAGATAGAGGCATCTGGAGAAGTGCCATT
>JBMORO010000041.1:0-2688 GCA_049322295.1 Patescibacteria group bacterium
CGATTGTAAACTTAATCTCTTTGTTGGTTTTAATTTTCATTTATTCATTTCCAAAAGTGGAACGCTACTTTTTCCTAAAAGGATTTGAGCATTTATCGGGTCCCTCACAATTTGCTCAACAGTTTTAGTTTCACCAGAAGGAAGAGTCAAAATTAGATGAGCTAAAAATTCAGTCCCGAATTCAGTCAATCCAGAATTCACTGCCTCAAATTTTGCCTTCAAATGATTTAATAAAACTCTAAAAAGTCGTTGCTGTTCTTGTTCTATTTTTTCTGGTCTGATTATGTCGGGAGGAATTTTGACTTCAATCGAAACACCAACAGTTTCGTCTTTTTCCGAATTGGGAATAGAATAATTAAATTCCACTTTTATAAATTTTTCAGTATGAGTAAAGCGACTTTGAGTAATTCCATTCCTTCGGAAAAGTTTATTGATATCATCTTGGCTTCTAAAGATTGAAATTTGAGTATTTTGATAAGCTCGATAACTCATTTTCGCTCCACTTCCAATATTGGATAAATTTGCATTGCGTAGAATTTATTTTTCTTTTAGTCAATTGGTTCAACAAAAAGTTTAAATTTCTTTTTACAAATTGAACATTTTTTTATTTCCATAACAGTATCAAACCTAATTGTAGTTTGACAATTACAAACCATTAAGTAAAATTTTGGACTTTTCATTTTCCCTCTCCTAAAAATTTTTCTTTATGTTCCTGCAAATTTTTGGGGATTATTAAGTCGGTATATCCAAACTCCTACAGGACTTTTTCTCCATTGTTTTTCTAATTCTTCTCTATGGTCTTTATCTGGTTGGGTCTCTAAACTGTAAATACATCTTTTAAAATGCTCGTGGGACATTTTGGCTAAGCGGGGCACCCATTCTTTTTCAAAACAACTTCTCAATTTTTCTATTGCAAATTTATGTAATTTGACATCCACCATCCCATCCTTAGTAGCCATAAAAAAAGCAGACCATTGGATTAGTTTCCAGATTAAATCTTTGTCCGGATTAGTCTCTTTTTCAAAATTTTTAACAATCGGCTGGACTAACTTTTTTATTCTTTCTCTTTGTTCTTTAGGGGATAGGGAAATTTTTTCCTCTTTTTTTAAAATTGGCGAAGCGCCAATTTTATTTAATTTATCTTCTTTTAACTTCTCTTCTATTAACTTAACTTCAGGGAGAGTATTCGGTGAGGATTCGGTGAGTAGTTGGGGAATATTCGGTGAGCCATCATAACAGGGATATTTTTGCTTAGATGGTCTTTCAATTTTTTGATGCTCTTTCATTGTGGGAATATAGATATATTTACTTCCATTACTTTCAAAAAGAATATAATGTTTACTTTCTATCAATTCATTTATTAGTTTTATCATATCAAGTCTTTTCTCATAAGGAAAAAGCTGAACTTTAATCCACCCAGGACGACAAGGAAAAGTAAAAACATTATCATCTGCAATAGTCCAAGACCCAATATAAAGCAATCTTGCGTGTGGCGATAATTTTGCTAATTCCTCATCTAAAAAAAAATTAGGGTCAATCATTCTTTTCCGAGCCAAATCCCCTCTCCTATTTTTTTAAATAATTTTTACAAGTTGATAATTTTCGATTTTCTTTTGCCAGAGCCGATATGCGTAGCTATTTGACCTGATGTGGTTATTACTTACAACATCGAGAGTCCACATACCGGCTCGGCAAAGAGCTAATATTCCTCTGCGGTTTTTTCCCTAATATCTTCCTCATTTTGAGGGATTAAACCCTTTTCGATATCATAGCAAATTTGCTCATACCATTCTCTTTGAATTTCTTTGGTATGTTCTGTGCCATAATGGACTTTGAGCCATTTTTTAATCACCCCATCGCTATATCCCTTGCTTTTCCAAATAGCATAAAGTCGTTTGCGTTGAGGTTCGGAGATTAAAATTTCGGGTTTTTCTATTTCAACTTCCTCGACTATTTCCCCATCTTTTTTAATCTCTTCCTTTTTTAGATTTTCTGACGCTTGAGTCTCCGAAATCTCCTCTGGTATATAAGGCATTCCCCCAAGTTCTTCTGAAAATGCCAGTCTAAATCCCTGGGCTATGGCTACTTTTTTGAGCATAAAATTAGGCATTTTTTTCCAAGAGGAAAATCCCTTATCAAATTCGCTTTTATCCACTTCCCATTTGAATACTTCTGAAAAATCTTTGCGTTTTATTTCAATAAACGCTTTATCTTTCTCAATCCAGACTTTCCACCCACCTAATTGACCGGTATGTTCTGCTCTTTTAATGTAACTTTCATAACCAACAACGGTTTGATGTTTAATTCTACCATCAGCATCTTTAAAGGGGATTAAATGGATTTCTCTTTTAAAAGGATTGAGATTGTAGCTTTTTGCTATCATCAAAAAAAGTCCAATCTCTTGGTCAGTAGCAGATGGTGCAAGATAACGCTTAACATCTTCTTTGGTTATCTTTACTATGCTTTGTTCGGATTCTACTTTAACCAACTCTTTCTTTTCCTCACTCATTTTTCATCTCCTCTCTTTCTTTAGCTTGAATTATCTCCTCTTCCATTTGGGCTTCAAGTAATTGCTCGATTCTTTTTTCCCTCCCTCTTCTTTTCTTTTTAGCCAAAAGCTGATGCATTTCATCCTCATTTAAATCTTCTAAGCAGTCTGGCTCAAAAATTTCTCTTGACATTTTTTTT
>JBMORO010000041.1:2788-4584 GCA_049322295.1 Patescibacteria group bacterium
TCAGTTAATATGCTTTGAATCCCTTTTTCATCATCCACATAAAAATTACCCGCCAGCCCTTCATTTAGATTTTTTCCACCTCTTTAAAATCAATTACAAGGGGTCTATTAAACTGTAAAATTCCTTTGTAAATAATCCAATCCGTCCCGTCAATACGAACTCCACAAGTTTTTTCGGTGTTATCTTGGACAGTCCAAAAATTTACCTTTACATCTGTTTGATTATAAGAAAAAGTGGGAGTATAATTAAATTCCCCAGATATGTTTTCCCATCGTTTGACTTCTTTTCCTGCAATAGTCAAGGAAACATCACAAGTCTTCTCTCCTATAACTTTAATATAGATTGGCGGGATTGGAGTTTTGATTTCAGTTTTAGGGAAAATTAACGCCATTGCTTTATCCCCTAAACTGTGAATTGTATTGTTTCTCATTCCTATTGAGAAAACAAAAAATCCCACAAGCAAAGTCAAAAGGATTATACCCCAAGTTTTCATTTATCTACTCACCTCCTTTACTAAAAATGCCCTTTTAAATGTTTTGGGATTACATCCGGATAGTCTCCTTCTTTCGATAAAGCAGAAATCTTTAGTTGCAATCGCAATCTTTCGAGTTCTGCTTCTGCTTTAGCTTTGTCAATTTTAAGCCGTTCAATTTCATCTTTGAGCGGTTTAATTTGGTCATCATAGACTTTTTGAGTTTCTAAATTAGGATTCATTTTTTTTCCTTTCTTTAGGGCAGGCGTGAAGACTCAGAAACCGCCTGCCCTGACTCGTTAGGTTTTTGTGGCATTTTACTACGCAGAAATTTTGGCTGGTAGCAGTCAGCCGAAGGGATTTATTTAAAGCAATCATTTTTTCCCTGCCATAAATTGATTTAATCTCTCAACTGAAATCCGGTATCTGTTGACCCCCGGGGGCATATTGGCAAAAAGAAAACCTTTTTTGATTGCCCTCCGGATAGTCTTAGGTGAAAGGTCAGTCCACTCTGCTGCCTCTTTTATTGAAAGAAAATGCTTGACTTCTTTTTGATTTTGATTATCTTTCATTTTAGAACCCCTTTCATTTTATTGGACTTTATTTAACCCAGCCCCTCGGCTGGCTTTCCTTGAACCCCGTTTTAACCAGTCTGTGCTGGAATAGATTTTTTATTTTTATGAATACCATTTTAAATCAATTTACTTTTTTACTTAAGTTTTCAGAGAAAAAAAAGTTTATATCTTTTTCAAAAATTTGTGATAAAATACTGACGGCATTTGCGTCTGGTATAGTGCGTCCCAATTCCCAATTCATTATGGCTTGGTGTGAAATATCAAATCCCTTTTCTCTCATTTTAATCATTAAATCAATTAAAGATAATTCTTGTTTTTCTCTTTCATCTCTCAATTTTTCACCATCAAACTTTTTCATTTTTAGTCCTTTCATTTTCTTTCTCGGCAGTAATATAAAGAACTTTACTTTTTTTGTCAAGAAAAATCGTATGCCAATTCAAAAAAAATTTTATATTATTGATTGGTAAGGTTTTATAAAGCTAAAAAATTTTAAAAAAAAGTTAATAAATGAGATTTGGAGAAATTTTACTTGAATTTTTAAGTCAGAAAAATATGACTCAAGACCAACTTGCAAGAGAATTGGAAGTCTCTTCAACTTTAGTGAATCGTTGGATAAACAAAAAAGATATTGCGCCAAGTATAAATCGATGTCGAGAAATTGCCAAAATTTTAAAACTTACCAGAGAAGAAGAAAATAAACTTATTGAAGCATCTGTCGAAGAAAGATTACCAGATGAATTCCGATTTCT
>JBMORO010000041.1:4684-7183 GCA_049322295.1 Patescibacteria group bacterium
AAGATATTGCGCCAAGTATAAATCGATGTCGAGAAATTGCCAAAATTTTAAAACTTACCAGAGAAGAAGAAAATAAACTTATTGAAGCATCTGTCGAAGAAAGATTACCAGATGAATTCCGATTTCTCTTAGCCGAAAGGGTCGCTGAAGGAACAGGGAAGGCAATTTATGAGGTCACTAAAAGTGGTTTGCTCTGCCCGGAAGAGGTGATAACGGTTTTTTACTCAAAAGATATTCCGAAGGAAAAAAAGGAAATGGTGAAGGAAATTTGTAAAGACCTTTTAAAACTTTATTTATCAGAAAAAATTCAGAAATAAAAAATGTATCTTTACAAGCGTGGCGAGTTCTGGTGGATTGGTTATTATCAAGATAGAAAGCTCATCCAGAAGTCCCTCAAAACTAAAAGCAAAGAAATTGCTAAAATTAAAAAGGCAGATTTAGAATTAAAACAAGCCCGGGGAGAGTTGGGAATTGAATTGCAGACAATCCCGGTGGAAGATTTTTACAGACAATATTGGCAATACCGGGAGTTGAGGAAAAATCCCTCGACTTTGCTTTCAGATAAATACCGGCTCAAAAAATGGTTTGAATTTTTGAAAGAAAAAGAAATTTTTGTCATACAAAAGATAAATAAAAATATTATAGATGAGTTTATTTCAAAAAAGTTAAGCTCTGGAATTAGTCCTTTAACTTTGAATCATTACATCGATTTAATTAAAAATTCTTTGAAATGGGGAATGAATTCAGATTTTATCTCCTTAATTACTTTTGAGAAAAATAAAATCAATAAAGTTGAAAAGTTAAAAGTAACAAAAAAGCCGATTGAGATTTTTACCAAAGAGGAGGTCAAAAAGCTGGTTCAGATTGCCGAACCAAAGATGAATTCTTTTATTTCAATCCTCTTTTTGACTGGAATGCGAGCTGGGGAGCTTTTGGCTTTAAAATGGCAAGATTTGAATTTTAAGAAGGGAATTTTGACCATCCCCCAGACCAAAAGCAAAAAGCCCCGGCTAATCCCCCTATCTGACCAGCTAACCAAAATTTTTAAGAAAATAGACCGAAATGGTGACAAAATCTTCCAATGGCAAAACGTAACAACGGTAAGTCATAAATTTACCAATATACGCAAAATGGCTGGTTATAAACGAGGTTCTCTGCATACCTTGAGGAAAACCTTTGCCACTTCTCTTTTAGAGGCAGGAATAAGCCCTAAAGCAATACAGGAGCTTTTAGGACATTCTACCGCAAATCTAACTTTAGAAATTTATAGCTCCGTGACCCAAAAAGAGAAAAAGAAGGCAATGAATGTCATTAAATTGTAATTAAAAAATGTCGAAGATAGAGTATAATAGGGTATAATAGGATAATGGAAAAAATGCTTGCAAAGATTCTCAATCAGAGGCATAATTCTTTGATAAAACGGCAATTAAAAGAAATTCAAGAACTTAAAAAGTCAATTTGCCACCGTAGCTCAGTTGGCAGAGCAAGGGTTTCGTAATTATATGTTTCACGAGAAATATTATAGACTTATAGATGAACTGTAATTAAAATGTAATTTAAAAACCTGCCGTCCTCATAAAACGGCAGGGCTCCTGAGGAGTGTAAAGAAGGAAAGGGGGTAAAATTATTTCAATTCCAATTTAACAATTATTTTATCAATCAAAAGAACTATCTGGTCGATTCCCATTCCTAAAATCATACCATCCACTGTTTCCAAAAATGCTCCAGCTATCCCTTTGCATTTAATTAAATCGTCTGCCTTTTCTTTGGTTTTTAATAGAAATGCCCGAAAAGTTTTAAGTTCGTCAATACCCAAAAATTCTAAGTTTGTTAGAATTTCTTGAAGCGTAGGAGCATCTACCTCAAATTCTAAAAATTTTGGTAATCCCATTATCGGTTCACCGCCTTTCTATTTTTTAAAATATTTGCTGTATTAACAATTCCTTCTTTTCCAAGATAAGCTAAAACGATTATCTTAATTTGCTCAATTCCTTGTTCAACTGTAATCGTCCCCGTAGCCATTCCTACAATAATTGTAGCTATGGCTATTAGGGAAAGCCAAAGAGTTGAACTTGATTTCAATTTTTTCCACATTTTCAACCTCCTTTCTTCTTAAATTTTAAAAGTCGGGTCTAATTCAACCATTTTCAACATTTTTCTAAAATCCGGCATTCGTATATTGGGACAAGATTTTAATGCCTCTAATCCTTTTGAAGTCCAGTATTCATAATGTCCCAAAATATCTGTGCCTAAAGAGAGACCGAATTTCAAAGCCAAATAAAGACAAAGTTGAGAGGCATTTTGCAATTGTTTTTCGGTGAAATATTTCTCTCCCACAAGGCAGATATGCAGAGAAGTTTTATTGTCGTCTTTGACTCCAGCTCCAATTTTTTCCATTGGTCTACCTATCTGAATTTTACCATCCCAATCCAATTTTGGCTTGTTTTCTTTCAAATCCGCATAAAAAGGGAATTGATTGGTGATTAAAAAGTGATAGCC
>JBMORO010000041.1:7283-9468 GCA_049322295.1 Patescibacteria group bacterium
TTTTTCTTCGACCATTGAAAAATCATTTACAACTTATCCTTTGTAAAATTGCACCTTCATCAAATCTTAAAGTTATAGTTTCTATGGCTGGGTCGGGCTGTCCATTCCATCGCAAAGGCACATAAGTTCCACCAAGCGAATGTGTAGTTGCTGGGTATTTATCCCAATCTGAATCGTCTGTAGTGCTAATGTTATACATAGCAACTGAGCAGGGTGGATTATTATAGCAATTCCACCAATCATTGCCTCTGGATTTTGGTTTGTAAAGCACTAAAACTGTATCATTGCCTTCGCCACCATAAAATTTTCTACCTAAGACTGTATAAGCAATTCCTGAATCGTCGACTCCAAAAGCAAATTGAAAAGTAGAATCTATCGGCTGTCCTATATTATATTCAATTATATCTGCCCAATAATAGCGAGCTTGCAAATAACCATAATTTATCTCATACCAATACATAGTAGAATCGTCTGAGATAAGATAATAGTATGCTAAACTATTTATTCTTGCTCTATTTCTACCTGCAAGTTCAGACTCAAAGAGATAATCATTTTTAAGTCCTAATTGACCAGCGGTATCATAGCGAGTAACCAATTCATTAGTGCCACCGTGAATTTGTTCCCAACCATTCCATTGCGAAAAACATAGATTCCACTTTCCCATTCCTTGAATTATGCGATAATATCGAATCTGATTTTTATAGTAATTATATGGGTAAGGATTGCCATAATAGGCGGAATCAAAATTTGAGGCAATGGGATGATAAGGGGATAAAATTCCTTCTCCCAATCCACCATCGACCATTGAAATAAAAGTAGTATCATTGCCAGAGTTGGTAATCACATATTTGTCTGAAAGAGTATCTTTAATCATAGCTAAAAGAGTGCGGTAACGATTAACCCAGCAAGAATCACAAGAGCCAAATTCTTTACTCCAATAGCGACCTGGAATTGGTGTATAACCCCACATCTCATCTAAAAAAGAACCATCAAATCCTCCTACCAAACGAATATCATAAAGTTTAGCTGACCACCATTTTTGAAAATATCTATATGGGACATAATTCAAATTCATTAGCTTTTGATTAACTCCACCAGTGGTTACATAAGCTCTGGCTAAACTTTCTATCTGAGCTGTCGCAGTATGTTTTGCTATTCCTAAAGAATCAATGATAAAGGGATAATAAATTATATTCTCCCCATAGTCTCCTATTGAAGACCAACTTGGCAAAAGACCTTTAACTGCATAAAGCCAAATTTCATCTACAAACATTGAATCATTGGTAGTTCCTGTTTCATAACCTATCATTACCCTTATAGAATCTTCATTACCAGAGTTAAAATATCCAGTGTAAAATCTCCAAGTATTATTGGCTGAATCTTGAGGCACATAATAAGACCAAAGTGCTGACCCTTCCTCAGAACCTTTTCTAAAGGTAATTCGGGAATTGACTGAGGAGGTCTTAATCCAAATTGAGTATCTGTAAGTGGTATTTTGGGTGCTGGGTTTGATTTGTTGGATATAAGAAAGACCATTCGCACCAGATTTAATAAAGCAACTTTTTATTCCTATCTTATATTGAGCAGTGGTAATATATTTTATTCCTCCACCCCAATCAAACCAGCCAGTTGGAAAAGTTCCTGAATCTCCGGTCTCAAATCCGGCGTTGGTTAAAAGATTGGAAGTATCTGCCACATTATAATAAATAGAATCATCTGAATTTCCCACAGCTGTATCAATAAAAGTCCCAGTTAAAGTATAAATGCCTTTTCCTTGCCAAAGGTTTGAAGTCCAATTAGCTGAAGTATCGACAATGAAATTAACCCCATATTTTGTAGCTAAACCACAATAAGCGTCAAAATCTCTTTGACCATTTGAATTTTGGTCGTTAGAATCGTGCCACGCTTCTATAAAAGTTGAATCCCATACTCTTGTAGAATCCCAATGCACAAAACAATTTTCAATATCATAGCCATTACGGTTAATCCAAGCATATAGAGATTCATTGACTCCACATTCAACAGTAAGCTGAGTTGGATTACCGTCACAATAAAAACTCGCTGGATGTTGGTAAAGCAATCTGGTCTGATTAGGATAAGAACAAACCCCCTCTAAAATCCAATCAAATTTTTCTCTTTCCCAAGCACATTCAGTCTGCCAAGCAGAAGTAGTTGTATCTTCAGT
>JBMORO010000042.1:0-9264 GCA_049322295.1 Patescibacteria group bacterium
GCTTGTCCAGAATTAGAAAATGAAGCTAAAACATTATGGCAAGAAGCAAAAGAATTAAATTTGATTTTTAATGCAATCGTTAATAGGTTAAAAAAGAAAAATAAAGAAAATTTATGAAAATAGGGATTATCGGTTCAATGCAATTTACAGAAAAAATGATTGAATATCGTGATAAATTAATCGAAATGGGTCACAATGCATTTGTTACTGATTTACACAGATCATTGATGGGAAAAGCTGACGAGGAAAAGGAAAAAATAAAGCTTTATCAGAAATATAATATGGACGCAATACGAGAATTTTGGAAGGCAATGCAAGGAGCAGATGCAGTATTGGTTTTAAATTTTGATAAAAATGGTATCAAAAATTATATTGGCGGAAATACTTTAATGGAAATTGGTTTTGCTCATGTTCTAAATCAGAAAATATTCTTATTAAACCCCATACCAGATATTTCTTTTTATAAAACTGAAATTGAAGCTATTAAACCAGTTATTATTAATGGCGATTTATCAAAAATTAGTTAATTTTTAGTCATTAGACATTTTGAAATTGGGGCTTGATTAGAATAATTAGGTTAATTAGAATAATTAGACATTTTCGGGATATGGAAATTGTTAGTACCAATGCGGTTTTAAATTTACTATATCAACATCGTTATATTTTCTCTTTTTTGGGCGCTCTTTTTGAGGGCACCTTTATTATGTTATTGGCCGGAGTTCTTTATAAATTTGGCTATTTTAACTTCTGGGGATTATTTGCAGTTTTATTGGCAGGTTATTTTCTTAATGGAGTTGGCTGGTATTTATTAGGGAGATTTGGCGGTAATGCAATTATGGAAAAATGGGTTAAGCGTTTTCGAGTAGGCAGGAAAATAGTCGATAAACTTGAGGATTATTTTAAAGAACACAGTATTAAAACCCTTTTTATTACCCGAGTTACTTATGGATTAAGTATGTACACATTTATTATCGCTGGTACTCTAAAAATGGCTTGGAAAAAATTTCTTAGTGTTAACCTGGTCGCCTCCGTAGGCTGGGTGGCTATAATGGTTGGTTTGGGCTATGGTTTCGGAGCCAGTTATCGAGCCTTGAGCATTGTTACTAAAAGCATTGCTTTTGGTGTGGCGGTGGTTATATTTTTAGCAATCGTCTTAGTTTCAATTTCCTTTGTCTATTTACTTAGATATTTTGCTCGGCAAAAGTTTGTTCAAGAAATGGAAAAGCATAACCATCCTTTTATAAGAAGAATAGGAGAAGTGATTACTAAAATTTTTAATAATAAAAAGTGATATAATTGAGGTATGGGAAAATTTTCTATTAATAAAATAGTCAGAACTCTTATTAGCGCTGATTTAATTTTTCTTTCGGCTTTTGGTTTGATTACTCCGATTTTTGCCGTTTTTATTACCGAGCAAATTAAAGGCGGGAACATTGAAGTAGTCGGGTTTGCCGCAGCTGTTTATTGGATAATTAAATCACTTTTACAAATACCCATAGGCAATTTTTTGGACAAAAGAAAAGGAGAAAAAGACGACTTATATTTTTTAGTCTTCGGTTATCTGATAGTCGGTCTCGTGCCTTTTGGTTATCTCTCTAGTTTTTTGCCTTGGCACATTTATGTTTTAGAAGGAATTTATGCCATCGGTATGGCAATGGCTATTCCTTCTTGGTGTGCTATATTTACTCGCCATATTGATAAAGGAAAAGAAGGATTCGAATGGAGTTTAGAAAGCACAGCTTTTAGTTTTGGCACAGGCGTGACTGGAGCATTGGGCGGGATTTTGGTGTCTAAATTTGGTTTCGATGTGGTTTTTGTAATAGTGGGAATTTTTGCCTTAATAGGCGCTTTACTTCCTTTATTTATTTACAAAGATATCACCCAAAAAGGCGACGGGTTTTTGAGGTTTTTTAAATCAAAATTATTTCCCTAAGATGGCAAAAGAAAAAATAACCAAAGAGATGAAAATTGATGAAGTAATTAAAAAATACCCCGAGACAGTTGAGGTATTTATGAAATATAACTTTCATTGTATTGGTTGTGTTGCTGCTAATTTTGAGAGTATTGAGGAAGGAGCCAAAGCCCATGGGATTACACCAGAGGAATTGGTAGAAGAGTTAAATGAAGCAATAAAGAAGAAATAAGAAAAACCCAAAGCCCATATTTGTCCAATAAGGGGGAGACCTTACACCCCCTTTATTTTATTTATATTACATACACTAATGACTTTCCCCCTTAATACAAATATAAACTTGGGTTTTTCTTAATAGAAGTGGTAAAATAGAAATGTATGGATAATAAAGAGATAGCTAAAATTTTGTATGAGATATCTGAATATTTGGCCATAGAGGATGTCCCCTTTAAACCCCAGGCCTATGAAAAGGCAGCGATTAGTATAGAAGGGTTAGAGGAAGAGGTAAATGAAATTTATAAAAGAGAAGGAGTAAAGGGGTTGACGAAGATTCCTAGCATTGGCCAAGGTATTGCCGAGAGAATTGAAGAGTTAATAAAAACTGGCAAAATAAAGGACTATGAGAAAATGAAGAGGAAAATGCCGGTTAAACTTGCTGAATTAACTGCTGTAGAGGGGATTGGTCCCAAAATAGTAGCAAAGCTCTATCGGGAACTGGGTATCAAGAATTTAAAAGATTTAGAAAGGGCAGCCAAGGCCGGAAAAATCCGTCATTTAGAAGATTTTGGAGAAAAGACTGAACAAAATATTTTGCAAGGCATCGCCTTTTTAAAGAGAAGCAAGGGAAGGTTTCTTTTAGGTGAAATTTTGCCCAGAGTAAAAGAGGCTTATGAAAAATTAAAGAGATTAAAGGAGGTTGAAAGAATTGATTATTGTGGTTCCATTAGAAGAATGAAAGAAACCATCGGTGATGTTGATTTTTTGGTGACTGTTGACGATTCGAGGGGGCCCGCCTTCGCTAAAGTTTCGGCGGATACTATCGTAGATTTTTTTGTTTCTCTGCCCGGAGTAATTAAAATTTGGGGCAAAGGAAGTACAAAAGCTTCAGTAAGAATGCGACAAGGTTTTGATATGGACATTCGAGTAGTTCCTCAAAGAAGCTATGGCGCGGCTTTACAATATTTTACTGGTAGTAAAGACCATAATATTGTTTTAAGAAAGATTGCTATTGATAAAGGCTTAAAACTTTCAGAATACGGACTTTTCCGAGGGCCACGAATGATCGCTGGGAGAGATGAAAAGGAAATCTATGAAAAATTAGGAATGGAATGGATGTTACCTGAAATAAGGGAGAATCAAGGAGAAATTGAGGCCGCTCTTAGACACAAACTTCCCAAAATTATTGATTATAATGACATAAAAGGGGATTTACATTGCCATTCTGATTGGGATGGCGGAGCCAATTCAATTGAAGAAATAGCTTTAGCAGCTCAAGAAATGGGATACCAATATATTGGTATCGCTGACCATACTAAATTTTTAAGAATCGAGCATGGCTTAGATGAGAAACAATTAGAAAGACGAAATAAAGAAATTGATAAAATTAATCAAAAATATAAGAAATTTAAAATCCTAAAAGGATGCGAGGCAAATATTTTAAGTGATGGTTCAATTGATATTAGAGATGAGACTTTGGCTAAGTTAGATTTTGTTATTGCCGGAGTTCATTCCAGTTTTAAGATGGAAAAAAATAAAATGACTGAAAGAATAATTAAAGCAATGAAAAATCCTAATGTTGATATTCTTTCTCATCCCACGGGCAGGTTAATCCAGAGGAGAGATGAATATCAAATTGACTTTGATAAAATTTTAAGGTTGGCGAAAGAAACTAAAACGATTTTAGAAATTAATGCTTTCCCAGAGAGGTTAGATTTAAATGACCAAAATATCCGACGAGCAAAAGAAGCTGGAGTAAAAATGATTATTAATACTGACTCTCACCAAAAAGACCAATTGCGTTTTATTGAATTAGGCATTGCCCAAGCTCGGCGTGGCTGGACAGAGAAAAAAGACATTATCAATGCCTGGCCAGTTGGAAAAATGTTGGGGATGCTAAAATAAAATGAATAAATTTTCGAAATATTGGTTACCAGTAATAATTTGGGGAGGGGTTATATTTACTCTTTCTTCAATTCCTGATTTAAAAAGCGGGTTAAAAGAGGATTTTATTTTGCGAAAAATTGCCCACATTTTAGAATTTGCCATTTTGACCCTTTTACTCTATAGAGCAATCGTTGTTGATGAGCCAAGAATAAATAAAGCAATAATTTTTTCCCTAATTATTGCTTTATTTTATGCCTTATCTGATGAATATCATCAGATATTTGTTGAGGGTCGCCAAGGAAGTTTTAGAGATGCTGGTATTGATAGCATTGGTATTTTAATCGTTGCCTTAGTATGTTATATTAAAAATAGAAAGAAATCCCCCACCAATTAAAGACTAATTTTATGTATTATGTATATTTATTGAGGAATAGAACAGGAAAAATTTATCTCGGTTATACTAATGATTTAAGGCGAAGATTAAAAGAACATAACAGCAGAAGCGGTGGCAAATATACTAAAAATAAAGGACCATTTGAGTTAATTTATTACGAGGCTTATAAATCTATAAACGATGCTGAAAGGAGAGAAGACAATCTGAAGCTACATAAAAAGGCTTACGTCCAATTAAAAAATAGAATAATAGATAGTCTATAAAATAAAAATTAATTTAATCTTCGTCAGTCTTTGATTGGTGGGGGAAAAAGGTCGAAGTTAGAAATTAGTAATTAGAAATTAGAGATTTGTTAAATTTATGTTTTATTCAAATTGTTGTTTTGGTTTTGGGGCGTGGGTTTTGGTTGTTTTAGGGATTTTAGCTCTTTTAACTAACTTGGGATGGATAACCTCCAGCATTTGGCAATGGTGGCCAGTTCTGTTGATAATTGCTGGAATCTATATTTTGGTTTTAAAGAAAAAAAGAAAAAAGATGGTTATCCATCATCTTTTTCAGAGATTTGCTACTGATGAACGGGTTCAAGAAAAGCTTAAGAAAATTATAGATACCGTAGATGAAGTGGTAGATAAAAAATTAGACGAATGGCATAAAGAAGCAACCCAAAAAAAGCCGAAAAGAGATGAAGATATTAGCGGAGAATAAAAAAGTTGGTTATGATTATAAAATATTAGAAACCCATGAGGCTGGTTTAGTGCTTTATGGCCATGAGGTCAAAGCCATTAAAACCGGTCGTGTTAGTTTAGCGGGTTCTTACGTGGTTTCTAAGGACAATGAATTTTATCTAATTAACGCCCTAATTCCACCTTATCAGCCAGCCAATACTCCAAAAGATTATGACCCCCAAAGAAGCAGAAAGTTATTATTAAAAAAATCAGAAATTAGTTCTTTGATTGGCAAATCCAAGGCAAAGGGATTGACATTGGTGCCATTAAGGATATATACTAGAAAGTCCAGGATAAAACTGGAATTTGGGCTTGGCAAAGGAAAGAGAAAGGCCGACAAAAGAGAAGTTATAAAGAAGCGCGATATGGAACGAGAAATCGGCAGAAAATTGAGGGGGTGAAGGGTTTCGACAAAAAGTACTTTTAAAACAATCAAGTCGAGGATGTTAGTTAGCTCGTAAAAATCTAACAAAATATAAGTGCAGTAAATTTTGCACCTGCTGTAGCTTAATACCTATAGCAATCTTAATTACTAACTCTCAATAGGTAATTAAGGTTTCATAGTTCCTCATTTGAGGTATTGAGATAAGTTTCTCGGTTTACCCAAGCCAAGAAACTGAGTAAAAATTGGGTTAGGTTATTTGGATTTTTGTCTGTTTTTATCCAAATAATCGAAAAAAATAAACAGAATAAGCTTGTATATTTGTTTTAGATAACTTTTTGGACAGGAGTTCAACTCTCCTCACCTCCATTCGACTCACCCTAACAATTAATTATCGTTTATTTTTAAGAGATTATTTTTCAGAAAATTTAATAAAAAACCCTTAATTCGGGCGAATGAACAAATTAGAAGTCCCCAAGTTCAGGTAATTGACGAAAATGGAAAAAATTTGGGGATTTTAGATACATCTAAAGCCATAGAAATTGCCAAAGAAAGAGAGCTGGACTTAGTCGAGATTTCTTCTAAAACTCAACCACCGATTTGCAAAATAATCAATTATGGCAAATATCAATATCTTCAGGAAAAAAAAGAGAGAAAGCAAAAAGCTAAACAGAGAAGAGCAGAATTAAAAGAAATACGGATTGGCTTTACTACTTCAGTTCACGATTTAGAAATAAAAGCTAAGCAAATAGAGAAATTCTTAAAAGAAGGCCATAAAGTAAAGATTGACTTAAGATTAAGGGGACGAGAAAAGGCTCACGGAGATTTGGCTAAAGAAAAATTAGAAAAATTTTTAGGAATGTTCTCTTTTGAATTTAAAAAGGAAGAGGAAATAAAGAAAACACCCTTTGGAATAACTACAACAATATGCCCGGGAAAACCAAAAAATCAATAATAAAAAGATTTAAAATAACCAAACACAAAAAACTGATTCATCGACCCCAGCATCAGGATCATTTTAAAGCTAAGGAATCAGGGGAAAAGAGAAGAGAAAAGAGACGAACCAAGAGAGTAAAAATTGCCACAGCAAAAATATTATTAAAGAAATTGACTATGTAGAAAATGGAAACCAATTTCTAATTTCCAAATAACTAATTTCTAAATTATGACACGAGTTAAAAGAGGCGTTTTAAAACGCAGAAGAAGAAAAAAGATAATAAAATTAGCCAAAGGATTTAAATGGGGCAGAAAGGCTAAATACCGATTAGCTAAGGATGCTTTGCGGCATGCTTGGACTTATGCTTATCGGGATAGAAGGGCAAAAAAGCGAGAATTTCGCCAGCTTTGGCAAATTAAGATTAACGCTGCTTGTAGAGAAAATGGTATTTCCTATAGCCGGTTTATTAATGCTATAAGAAAGAATAATATTATCATTGATAGAAAAATTCTATCCCAGCTGGCTGAATTCCATCCTGATATCTTTAAAAAGATTATAGAAGAAGTTAAAACAAAATAAAATTAGGAAATAAAAAGAGGCCAGCGGAGCTGGCCTCTTTTAATAATAAAGTAATTAAGTTAAAATGAAATTAATGACAATTAAAAGCCAGATAAGAGACGCAATCTCTAAAATAATTGGAGAGAAAGTTAATTTTATAGTCGAATCCCCAGAAAACAAAAATTTTGGCGATTACGCCACAAATGTAGCTTTGGTTTTAGCAAAAAAAGAAAGTAAAAATCCAATAGAGGTGGCCAAAGAATTAATTTCGAAATCCGAAATCAGAAATCCGAAACTTTTTGAAAAAGTTGAGGTTGTTAATGGTTTTATAAACTTCTTTTTAAAACCAGAATTTTTGCAAGAGCAAATAAAGACAATTTTAAAAGAAGATAAAAAATTCGGTAGTCAAAATATCGGCAAGAATAAGACAGCTGTAATTGACTATTCTTCTCCTAACGTAGCCAAACCAATGCATGTTGGTCATTTACGCTCAACAATTATTGGTCAGGCAATTTATAATTTATATAAATTTTTAGGTTATAAAGTTATTGGTGATAATCACTTAGGTGATTGGGGTACTCAGTTTGGTATAATGATTGCTGCAGTAAAAAAATACAAGATAAATCTGGAAACAATTACAATCCAGGAGATGCTAGATGCTTACGTAAAATTTAATCAAGAAATTGAAAAGAATCCAAATTTACAAGAAATAGCCAAACAAGAATTTAAAAAATTAGAAAATGATGATAAAGAAAATCGAAAAATTTGGAAAATTTTAAAAGATAAATCTTTAGATGATTTTAATAAAATTTATAAAATTTTAGGAATTAAATTTGATTTGATACTTGGCGAGAGTTTTTATGAAAAATATCTTAAAGAAGAAATTGAGACAGCTCTGAAGAAAAAAATGGCCATTAAAAATCCTGATAATTCAGTAATTATTTCTTTAGATAAATTCAATTTAACCCCATTTTTAATTCAAAAATCTGATGGAGCAACCCTTTACGGAACAAGAGATTTAGCCACCATAAGATATAGGGTCAAAAAATTTAAACCAGAGAAAATCATTTATGTAATTGGCAATGAGCAGACCCTGTATTTAGAGCAACTTTTTCGGGCGGCTGAGATTTTGGGCTATATTTCTTATAATAAGCTTTATCATATAAAATTCGGTTTAGTTTTAGATGAAGACCATAAAAAGTTAGCTACCAGAGAAGGTCGAGTAGTGAGTGCTGATGAGTTGATAAATAAAATCATTGGATTAGCTGAAAAAATAATTAAAGAAAAAAATCCGAAATTATCGGATAAAGAAAGAAAAGAAGCAGCTAAAATTATTGGTATTGGCGCTTTAAAATACAATGATTTATCTCAAAATCGTCAGACTGATATTGTTTTTAATTGGGATAAGATGCTAAGTTTTGAAGGAAATTCTGGTCCTTATCTTCAATATAGTTATGTTCGCTTAAGAAGTATTTTGAGAAAAGCAAAATCCTTAACTGATTTTAAGCCAGAATTTTTGAAAGAAGAAAAGGAAATAGAAATTTTGAAAGAATTAACCAGATTTCCCGAAGTTGTCGAAGAATCGGCCGAGAGCTTTCAAATAAATAATTTAGCTAATTACCTTTTTAAACTGGCTGATTTAATTAATAGTTTTTATGAATCTTTACCAGTTTTGAAAGCTGAGGAAGGTCTTAGAGAAGCTCGTTTAGCTTTAATTAAAGCAGCAACCATTGTTTTGAGAAATGGGTTAAATTTATTGGGAATCGAGGTATTAGAGAGGATGTAACATCCAAATAATATATGAAACTTAAAAATAATTATTATCTTTTGCGACACGGCGAGGCGAGGTCTAATAAAGAAAGATTTGTCAGTTGCTGGCCAGAGAAGATTTATAATCCGCTTACTTCTAAAGGAATAAAGCAGATTAAAGAGTTAATTCCGATATTAAAGAAAGAAAAAATAGATTTAATTTTTTCTTCGGATTTACTGCGTTGTAAACAAACTACCGAGATAGTAGCTAAAAAATTGAATTTAGAAATAATATTTAATAAAAGACTAAGAGAGATTGATGTGGGAAATTTTAATGGCAAGTCAGTTAAAGATTGGGGTGAATTTTTTACTAAATATAAAAAATTTAAAGAACATTCACATGGTGGTGAGAACTGGACAGATGTTAGGAAACGGATGCTGGACTTTATAAATAATATTGACAAAAGATATGAGAATAGAAATATTATTATTGTTGGTCACGGT
>JBMORO010000043.1:0-9138 GCA_049322295.1 Patescibacteria group bacterium
TCTTTCAGCATACCCCGTAGTAGATTTCCGACTAATTAAAATTAACTTACTGCTCCGCAGCAGTCGGAAATTCACTACGGGGCATAATTCCATCATACCAAAAAAACAAAAATAAAAAAAGAGGGCTAATCTAATTATAGATAGCCCCCGCCTCATTTTCCTCATTTTTAAAAAGAAATTTTTTCATGAAGAGGAACTCCGCCTCCGGCCGGGTAACACAGAACAACGACTTCTTTTTCATAAATTCGTATCCAGATCTCACGCTTATCTTTAAGAAAAATACGGAAGCTGGGTTCGCCAGGACAAGTATAAAGCGCTTTAATTTCTCTAAAACACTCTCCTTCTCCTAATTCTTCTACTGAAACGAAATTGCTTTGTTCATTGGGCATATCTACCTCAACGGTCCCTTTGTCTGTTACAACCACTGTTCTGGGTTTAATGAAATAAGCTCCGGAACCGACACAGATTTTCATTTTTGACCTCCTTTTAAAAACAAACTCGCCAAATCCTCCTTAAATTTGATTTGGCTATTACATAATATATCAACCCCAATAAAAAGTCAAGAAAAAATAAAAAGAACCTACCCTAAAGAAAAAGGTGCATACTCCTAATTTTCCTTCAATTCTATAAAAATAGAAAAGGGCCAGAGAGGTAGTTCCGGCCCTTGATAAGAGCATATAACAAGAGGTTGTTATATTTTCCTTAAGTAGGAAAGAATAAAATGTGCAAAGATTGGAAGTCGGCTCTCCCTGGTCTCACTCATTTCGGGATGAGACTCAACGTCATTCTTATCCTCCCATCGAATGACACTCATCCGAGCTAGCCTTTAACGGGATATTTCTAACCCATCATAGCCCGGCAGCGACTTAACGCACGGTACTTTCCATCAGCATATCATACAACCATATGGCGGTTACTGAATCGTCTCACCTCATCCACCACCTCCTTAATCGGGGATAAGGAATCCACGCCCTGTCGCGACTTACATTATTTCTGCGCCGGCGTTTCTTGAGACGATTCTCTCACCGCAATTCCAATGGCCAGATATATGCCTGGGAAGGAGGGCCCCGGAGAAAAATACAAATTTTTCTTTTTTATTCTTCTCTCGAACTCTCTTTAAATTTTCCTTTTATCAAAGATTCCCTCTATTTCTATACTTATTTTAGCATATTTTCTGGAATCTTGTCAAGTATCTAATCCATCCGGAGTCGGCGAAGGGACGCCATTAGAACCCGTTTTTATCCTTTATCCCCTTTCATCGCCTCTTCAATGGCTTTGCGGACTTCTTCCAAATCTGGTTCTTTTTTCTTTTTAAATGATTGGGGTAGTTTTTTAGTTGCTTCTTCTAAAGAAACTGATTCTCTTACCCTTTTCAAACAGTCAGGACAATAAACTGGTCTCACTCCATCAGGAACAAATGAAACCTTGGTTTTTTTACCACAATTAGAACAAACTGCTTCATACTTTTTCTTTTTATCCTCTTCTGGTTGAACTGCCTCACTCCACTTAGCTATTTTTTCCTCAATCTCTTTTCGGGGAATAGTATATCTTTCTCGAGAAACCTTGATTATTTTATCTCGATAAGATTTCTCTGGCTTAGTAAATGGCGGTAAAGTTGTGGCACTAAAAGCCCGGGAAGCTGCTCCATCAATCATTAATTTTAGATAGATATTATATTTATCCAAATTAACCAAATCATCGATGGTGAATTCGGGAACAAACTCTTTTTCTAAAAATTCAGCATCTGAAGCCCCAACCCTAAAACTAATAATTGTTCCCACATTACCAAAAATTGCATCTCTCACTTTAGTACTTTTTCCTTTATCAGTTATTTCATCAAGTTGGGCAATATATTGATGAGTTAAAATCAAGCAAAGATGATATTTTCTCGCTTCAGATAAAATAGTGGCAAAAGCTTCGGTAGCAAAACTCTGGAATTCATCAACATAAAGATAAAAATCTTTTCTTTCTGATTCTGGTGTATCAACTCGACCCATGGCGGCTAATTGTAATTTAGTAATTATTAAAGCACCCAGTAATTGGCTAGCATCCTCACCTATTTTGCCTTTGGAAAGATTAACGATTAAAATCTTTCCTTTATCCATTATTTCTCTCATATCAATTGAGGATTTAACTTGACCAATAATATTTCTAATTAAGGGATTGGAAATAAACTGACCAACTTTATTCTGAATTGGAGCTACTGCTTCTTCTCTGAATCTATCAGGATATTTAGCAAATTCAGTTGTCCAAAATGCTTTTACGCTCGGGTCAGTAATTCTTTCTATTACTTTTTCCCGGTAATCCCTATCAGCTAACATTCGGTTAACTCCTAACAAAGTAGTGCCTGGATATTCTAATAGAGCCAGAACAGCATTGTGCAAAATATATTCCATTCGAGCACTCCAAACATCAGGCCAGATTTTCTTAAATACACCCATCAAGCCAGAAGCAATTAAATGACGATATTCAGGGTCAACCTGTTCCATTACATTAAAAGTAATTGGATAATCAAGGTCAGCAGGATTAATATAAACAACATCGTTAACTCGATGAGAAAGAACAAAATCAAGCATTTTTTCAGCAAATTCGCCATGAGGATCAACCACGGCTACACCGTAACCTTTTTGAATATCTTGAATTGCCATATTCTCTAATAAAACTGTTTTGCCCATACCAGTTTTACCAACAATATACATATGGCGCCTCCGGTCATCGGTTTTAATGCCAAATTTTGTCCGCTTATTGCGGAAATTTGTTTCAGCAAAAATTGTTACATCTTCGTTATTCATATTACAAGGTTGGAAGTTTAGTTGGTGGGCCACCTTTTTTAGCTTCAATTCGAGGAATTCTTTCTACTTTCACATATTTAATTGGAATATGAAAAATTGTAGCCAATTCTTCACTATTAAATACAAATCCTCTTTTTAGTTTATGGAAAAGAAACTGTCTTCGTTTATATAATCTAATTAAATATCTTTTCTGGTTTGGTTCTCGGCGTTTCTTAAAAATTTTGCCCCAGGGCGGGGTAACCATTTTATTGGGCATAAAACCATTAAGATTCTGAGTATTAAATTGCTTGAAAAATCCCCCAATAGCTGCACTCTTATCCTTAGAAAAAACATCCTTATGAGCCCAGTAAAGTTCTCTAATCATTGTCCTAAATCCTAATTTACCAATATTGGCTTCCACAGCTGAAACCACTTCTTTCTGGCCTGGGCTTAAGTAAGGAACTAAACTTTCTACCTTTTTTTCTTCTTCTTTCTTAGCTGTTGGTCCAGCAAAAAATTCTACAATACTATTCACAATAGCCTCCATCCAATTTCTGGTCTCTTGAACTATTAATAATCCCTTTTCTGAACCTTTTACTTCTTTACCAAGAATTTTACTCACTAACTTTTCTCCTTCTTTTTTCCAATCATCACCAACTGGACTAACTAAGATCTGAATCCAAGCATGCTCTTGAGGCCCCAAACTACTTAAAAACTCAAATAAGCCAGCAATGGGGTCGGTCCTTTCGGCAATTTCTCTCTCTTGAAAAAAAACTGGGTAAGTTCTAATCGGATAGGCATCGGGCTGGGTTAAAATTAATTCTGTACCCCACATATCATAATCTTTAGTGGGAATATCAGATGGTAAATTATCGATGTAATCCTCTATCTCAAATATTTCTGCTTCTGGATATTGAGCATAAATTTGCGACTCTACCAAATTGCGATATTTATCTGGAGTTCTTACTAAAATGCGAATTCCTCCGCCGTCGCCAACGATTTCTATACTAAACCACTGAGGAAACAAGCCCTTAATATACTTATCTTTAAATTTTAGTTTTTTTTCTACAGCATGTAAACCATTAAAAAATTGTTCTGTGGCCTTGGGACTTCTTACTACCTCCCGGGGAAAACTCACTTCCAAAAGAACCCACTTAATGCTCTTTAAATACTCGGAGCGAATATAATTTAGCCAAAGAAATCGTAAAATAAAAAAAAGAACCACTGGTAAAATAATCCACCAATAGCTCAGTATTACTGCTTTATAAATATTCAATATTGCGGGTATGGTTAAGTTATTAACCATTGATTATAAATTGTTAAATGTTTGAAGTTAATAGTTAAACCAGGGTATATTTTCCATCTTCTAACCTCTGAGTCTTGGGAGATCTTTGAAGGTTTAATAAAATTGTGGTTGGCTTAACTTGGCGCTGAGCTAAAACTGCCTCCAAAATTTCCTCCTTGGTCATTGGCCGTCTGTTTGTCTTCAAAATCTTCTCTATTACCTCTTCGACTGTCCCTGGCTCATAGCCCCATTCAGATAAAGCATAGGTGCCTCGACCAGTTAAAACAAAGCGAGGATCTTTTATTAGCTCATTATGAACTGTTTGAAGGTAGGCTGGTCGGTCAGATAAACCACTTTTATTTATTAAATCTGTGATTTCGGTAAAGTGGAGGGGTTTTCCTTGCTTTTTAAGAATTAAATAAGCTCTATCTTTCACTCCTTGAGGAGAAATCTCTGACCAGTGGGTTAGGCCCAGCTCATTAAAAATATTTTTATTTATTTCTTTAGAAATATCCAAAACCACCCAGAACATTCCCGAAGGCAAATTAGAGTGCTTTTTAGAAAGAAATTCTATGATTTCTGGTTCTGGGAAAACCCGACTCTGTTTGTTAAAATAAGCAACCAAGAAATCTACTATTTTTTCCGCAATGCTACGAGCAGATATATCCGTGGTCCAATAGGGATGAAAACGTTCATCATTAATTATCCTTTGATAGGGCTCGCCAATGGTTAACATAAAATAAAGCTGCCCTCTTAATGGATGAGGTTCCTTGGTCTGGGTTATTGTGGAATACAAATATTCCTCACCAGCCAAGTTACCATGCTCAGTAAAAAATTCGTTTAAATAATCAAAGACCGGCTCGAATAATGGCAAAATCCTCTCAGATTTCAGAATTTTCATCCCGTAATCTTCTATCTGGCGAACCCTTTCCCTGGTAATGCCATAACCCCGACCAATTGATTCTAAGGTTTCTATCTTGCCGTTTTTAATTCCAAACCTTCTCTCGATTATATCTCTAACTCGGGGATTAGTTAAAAATAACAAAGCTTTTTCTATTCTATTAGATAAAGCCTTAGAAATTTTTAAATTCTTTTTAGAAATTGATTTTACTTTTGTCATATGTTTACCTATTTAATTTTTATTACTGAACTTAATATATCATAGCAAAATATCTGTGTCAAGACTAGGTGGTTCTACCTCGCATGCCCCAACTTACCAATAAAGCACTAGCAATAAATAAAGAGGTATAAGTACCAACAATAATTCCGATGATAAGGGTTAAAGAGAAATATTTTAGAGTCTCTCCTCCAAATAAAAATATTGTCAAAAGAACCAAAAGGGTACAAAATCCGGTGCTAAGTGAACGGCCGATTATCTGATTAAGGCTTTGATTAACTGTATCAGCAAAATTTTCTGATCTGGTTCTTAAAATATTTTCTCTAACCCTATCAAAAACAATTACTTTGTCATTAATGGTATAACCCAAAATAGTCAGCAAAGCAGCAACAATAGGAATATTAAATTGGACATTATAAAACTTGCCCAACAAAATAAGGACTAAAAATGGAATTAAAACGTCAATAAATAAAGTAATAACCGAAACCACTCCGTATTGCCAGCCAGAAATCGGCCATTTTAACTTTCTAAAGGCAATGGCAATATAAAGAAGTAAAGAAATTAAAGAAATAGCTACTAAAATTATTGTTTTTTGGCGCAATTCTTTACCAATCGTCGGGCCAATGCTTTCGAAACGCTTTTCCTGAATCTGGGAAATTTCTCCCAAGTTGGCGAGTATTTGCTGGTGAGTATCTTCGTCAATATTTTTCAATCTTAAAATAACCCCTCTTTCTCTGGTTGGTTGAATGGTAATCTCGCCCAAGTTAAGGTTATTCAATCTTTCTTGAATTACAGAATTAGCTGGTCTTCCGCCTTGGGCAGAAAATTCGACTTCTAAAATACTTCCGCCCAGAAAATCAATCCCTAAATTCAACCCAAAAATAATTAAACAAGCTATACTTGCTAAAATCAAAATCCCAATAAAAAGATAGTGAATTTTATAATATTTGATAAAAGGAAAGTTCATAATAAAAACCGCCTGATCCTCTCAGCTCTTAGGCCAAGAAAAAATCTTATTAGATAGTTGGTTATTACAATTGCCGAAAACATATTAATCACATTACCAAGAATTAAAGTAAGGGCAAATCCTTTAACAAAACTAGTTCCAAAAATAAATAAAATTAAACCCACCAAGATAGTAGTAAAATTTCCATCCCTAATTGATGGCCAAGCTCTTCGAATGCCATTGTTAAGAGCATCAAAATAATTTCTTCCTTCTTTTAATTCTTCTTTGGTTCGGGAAAATATCAAAATATTAGCATCAACGGCCATACCCATAGAAAGTAAAAAACCAGCAATTCCAGCTAAAGTTAAAGTCACGGGAACTAATTTAAAAATAGCTAAAACTAAAATTACGTAAATTATTAAAGAAACAGAGGCAAAAAATCCACTAAATCTGTAAAAAATAATCATAAATAAAAGAATGGCTAAAAACCCGATGAGTCCGGCTTTTAAGCTCTTGACTAATGAGTCATGTCCTAAAGAAGCACCAATGTTTTGCTGACTGATTAAGTTGATTGGTACTGGTAGGGCACCGGCATTTAAACGCTGAGCTAATTCTTTTGCTTCATTTATTGTAAAATTGCCAGTTATCTGGGCCTTACCACCAGTAATTTCCTCCTGAACTCGAGGAGTACTGATTGGCGCGCCGTCTAAATAAATAGCCAATATTTTATTAACATTTTTCTTTGTTAAATCAGCAAATATATTTCCGCCTTCATCAGTAAACTCTAAAGAAACAATAGCTTTATTAGTAGTCTGGTCAAAGGCCAATTGAGATTTTTTCAAATAGCGACCAGTTAATTGGGTTGATTTAAAATATGGGTCCATTTTTTGAGCCTGCTCATCCCCAGCTTGCTGCTTTTTTAAAATCTCATCCGTTTCGGCTTGCTCTCTCTGCTCTTTAAATTCCAAATACGGTGTAGCACCTATCATTCTAATTGCCTCGTGAACATCGGTTACTCCTGGCAAATCAACTATTAAACGATAAGACCCAGCAGCTTTATTAACCTGCACAATTGGTTCAGATACTCCAAAAAGATTAACCCTTCTTTCAATTACGTCTCTAATTCCTTCCAAGGATGGATCCCTTTCTCCTGCTTCAATATTAGAAAGGTCGGCTTCGTAAACCAAGTGGGTGCCACCTTGTAAATCAAGACCTAATCTAAATGGCAATTTATAAAAATGGGGGATTTTTATACCAATATTAGAATTTATCCAGTCAGCACCCTTATCCCACAAAATCGGATAATCCAAGCTGCCAGCTAAAATTACTAATATAAAAATCCCCGGCACCAGTAGCTGGATTTTGCTCCTTTGCCGGTCAATAAATCTCCCCTGCTCTTCTGCTCCTTTTTTTCTTTTGAAAAACAAGCCCATAATTATAAAAAATCCGAAATCCTAAATTCGAAATCCGAAACAATTTCAAATTTCAAATTTTTATTGTAGAATAAAAAAAATATTTTGTAAATAAAAAAAGGAAGATTTGTTAAATCTTCCACCGTTGACCACCTCGACAAGGAGAGTTCTTTTCAGGCAAAACTCACAAAGCCTTTTTACCCGTGCTTTTATACCACTGGAATTTTGTGGCAAGAGAAGTCAGGGAGACTTCCCGAAGTTGGAGAACAAACTTACTCCAAGCCCATTTTTTTGAGAGCCTCATCGCCCGGTGAAGGAGCTTTAACCAGGGAAATAACTACGCCGCCCTTGACTGGCCGAGAGAAAATTTTTCCCTCTTTTACCAGCTTCTTAACTGCCTCAACTGGATCCTGGTTAAAGTAAGCCCGGAAAGCCCCGTTGAAGCCAGAATAAACGGTATGTAATTTTCCGTTCTTCCCGAGCTTGTCAATAGCTCTCTGGACAAACTCCTCCACGGTCAACTTGGTCCCTTTCGGTCTGACCCGTTTGGATGTGGCTACCATTTTAACCTCCTTTTTCTTTTTGGGAAAATTTCTTAAGGAAATTACCATGATGCCTTTGTTATCATGGATTTCAAATCCGCCCCCTACTCTGGTCAAACTATTCAACACAAAATCCGTTCTGAGATTAAGATTCAACTTCTCCTTAAGAAAATTGTGAAGGTTCCAGAACCACATCTGGCCACCGCAGTCTCTCAAAACGGTCTTTGCAGTTCTCCTGATTAGCCCGGCAGTACTCTTCTTCATCTTTATTACCTCCTTTTTCGATGAAGTATATAATCTATCAATATATTATTAAATTGTCAATAGTTCAATTTCTCTCCCAGAATTAACCATTAAAAATAATTAACTCTGGGAGAGAGGCAAGTACGTTGACTTGCCAGATTGACCTCCATCTTTAGGAGAGTTCTTTTTGGACAGACTTCTGGATTCTCTCGAATCATCAGTCAAGCATCCCACGCGAAACTCAGAAAGCGTGACCTAAACCCGTGCTTTTCCGCGCGAAGGCACAGAAGGATTTTTCTGTTTTACCGTAACCCTGATATTTTATCTCTTCTCCTTTTATCAGGGAATTGTTTTTACTTCTCAGGCGTTTTGGTCAAAGACTCAGAGACCTTGAGAAGTGGTACCCTTCCCGGCAACAGCTTGGCATCTCGGGCATTTTTCATCATCGTAGAGGTGAGGCATCTTCATAGCTTCCTGATAGAAGGAGCTGATGTTTTCCTCGTTCCCCACGATCCCTAGATGGAAACATGCAAATGGGTCTTGAAAACCAGATCCATGCCTCGCTTCTAGAGATACACCCATTCTCTGAGCCAACTCAGTCAGCATATCGATGCCTTGCTGAAGCTGGGAAGTAGGACCATAGTAAGCTATTAACTTACTCATTTTTTCTCTCCCAGAATTAACCATTAAAAATAATTAACTCTGGAAGAGAGGCAAGTGCGTTGACTTGCCAGTAAGGTGCGAGTGGCAAGATTCAGCCACTTCTGACAGGTTTACCTGGTCTATACCTGTCTATAGCCTGTTTACTCTCAGAATGAGAGT
>JBMORO010000044.1:0-8518 GCA_049322295.1 Patescibacteria group bacterium
AATTTAAACCCACCTTTTTCTTTAAATAGCAAAAATTCACCAAAAGATTTATCTTTACCTTCAGAAGTATTAGTCCACGCTTTATACATTTCCCTAAGTCGTAATCCACCTTCACTTAACCTTTCTGTCGAGGGCTTCTCCGGATAAAGTTTTTTCACTTCCTCTCTGGCAATTACTTTTTCAATTTCTGTTAAAGGTTGCTCTAAGATTTGAAAAGGAACCGGGGGTCGAAGCTGAACAGTCTCCTGCATAGGTATTCCCATACTTCCCCTTATACCTAAAGGAATATTTCTAATTATATCTTGTTCAACAGGTGGTAAAGTAAATCCGCCTGGCTGTGGCTCGAATGCTAATTTAGGATTAAGTAATAAATCTCTTTCCGAATATCTCTTAGGAACTATAGCTATTAAATCAGATAAAACATTTTGAAAATCAGGAATCGGCTCTGTGCCTATGGGAGAAAGCCCTAACTTTGCAAGTTCTAAATCCTGTGCTTTTTTTTCTGCTTGAGCTCGCCTAAAAAGTTGGTCTTGGAGTTGAGCTAATTCATTTTGAGTCCGTAAAAAATCATAATAAGCAGATTGCTCCTCTGCTTTTTTCTCCTCTTCCGTCTTTTTCTTTTTAAAGGGTTGCCAATAAATATTTATGCTACTCATTCTCCACCTCCTCCAAATCCCAAATTTACCTTTATATCAGGAACTAACCTATACCACCAATCTGCGGGTTGTTTTACTGTTGTCATTGTTGTTCCTTTTCCTGAAACCAATCCCGAAAGTTGACTTAAAAGAGCTAATTTTGTCATAATATTTTTCAAAGCCATTTCATTTTGAATATTTGCCCCAATATCTGTTAAAGCTCTGGCTTTTTCAGATTCTAAGCCCAATTGTTGCTGAAATCCCGCTCCCCCTGAAATATTTCTACTTAAAACATCTGCTCTCAATCGTCTGCCTGCCTCTGCATAAGGTAACATTGTCTCCCTTTGAGCAGTTCTAATCATATTGGAAATCTCTCCCGGTGTAAGTCCAAAGCCCGGTGATTGTCCCCACATATATCCCTGTGTTCGTCTTATAGTTTCCAATTCTTCTGGAGAATATTGATATTTTTGAGTTGAGGTTGTAGTTTTACTTCCCATTTTTTTCATCTCCTAAATTTAGAAAAAAGTAAGTGGTTTTTTCTTTAGCTTTAGAATGTCTATAAATCATCGCTAAATCTTGATTCTTTGCATCTATTTCGCCTTCAACTATGGAAATTTTTTTATTTTTTAACCAGTCAAAAAAGGAATCCATCAATGCTTTGAAATTTGCAAAACTACGATATTGTCTTTGCAGATAAATTTCTTTTATAAAACCCCTCTGCCTATTTTTATAAAAAGTTTCCGCATTGACAATCTCTCCGTAAATATAGCCAGCAATTTCGCCATTGATTGGGTCTTTTAAAATCTTTAAAAAAATTTGATTTTTTAATTGTATTGCAAAAAGAAAAGCCCAGCTATAAATCTCTTTCAATTTTTCATCTTCAATTAACTCATCACATTCTAAATATTGAGAATGTCCTTTGCGAAAAGTTATTCCCAATTCCACTAAGGAAAATAAATCATCAATGGTTGGCTCAATTAAATTCATTCAATCACCTCAAACCAAATTATAAAACCCAAAATAACCCCTAAAACAAACCAGAATAATCGACTGAGAAATTCTTTTATTTCTTTTTTCATTTTATTATTTTCTTTCCTATAATTTTAAACTCCACACCAAAGCGTGAAAGTGTAAAAGCTCCTACTCCTGAAGTGCTGATTTTAAATCCAAATTTCTCTCCCCAGAGATTTTCCGAAAGAGCAAAGCGGGGATTTTTATTGCTATTTTCATTGGTTTTCAAAGTATCTCTTGCAGTCGAGGAACTGACATAATCTTTGTAATAATCAAGATAAACCGAGCCAGTATCTTTAGAATATTCCACATCAAAATAGGAAAGCCGTTTTAAATCTAAGGGCTCACCAAAATCAAACCATTTACTCTGATATGTGCCGGTGATAGAAAAACTTTCGTCTTTTATATCTGTGCCGTAGCGATAAATCTTCCCACCTTTACCAAAAAGCATTTTGATTGTATCTGAAATCCCGGCTTGTTGAATCCAGATTTCAGGTGCCCCCGCACTAAAACTTATTTGCCCCCAAGCGTCAAATTGTGGAGAATAAACTAAAACTTTTGAATTGACCGTATCAGAGGAATCAGGATAAGAGAGCCAATAATGATTATCATAAAAAATCGCAGATGCTTTTTCAATTTTAGTTTTGTTCATTCCTTTAATAATTGGCTCAATTTTATCTGAAATCTTTTTAACACTTCTGCCATCGAAAATGTAAATTCCCTCATCTCCTAAAAAGAAAATTGCTCCCCCGTAGGAAACTATACTTTTAGGAGCAACTGCCCCAATGCCTGAAATAACCTCAAAAAGAGCAAAGGTTGAAGCTGAATTACCTGAAAGCTCGTAAATATGGTGAGGTTTGAAAATGTAAAGGTCAGCATAAGGAGAGGCAAATTCACC
Organism: Patescibacteria group bacterium; assembly: GCA_049322295.1. Lineage (GTDB taxonomy): Bacteria > Patescibacteriota > Minisyncoccia > RBG-13-40-8-A > RBG-13-40-8-A > JBMORO01. The sequence goes on from JBMORO010000044.1 coordinate 2,545, forward strand.
TGAGTAAAGAGTAGCTAATCCAGTTATTTTTTCTGCATCTTTTTCATTTATATCAAAGTAATTGATAGCGTGGAAATTATTTGGTTCATTTAATTCAGAGTAATAAATTCGGGAAGGATAGGTCAAATTTCCTCCCAAATAAAGTCGATTCTTATGGACAACAGAAAGAGAAAAAGGAAGCATAACAAAGTTATAAATCTGCATACATCGATACTTTGTTAATAAAGAACAAGGACTTTGTTGATTCCAAGATGCAAGGTAATTACACATTACTTCAAAATAAGTTTTTGAACCAGAGTTGACTTTCTTTTTAATTAAATAGATATGTTTTGTATTTCCTGCATCTTCTCCACAAGTAGCACTATCATCTCCACCTGCTGTAGAATCAAAAGCAACTTCTAAATAATAACCAGCATCAGCAACTATTTTTGAAAATCCCGTTGTATCTTTCCAAATTCTATATCTATTTTTACTTTCTCCTATTTGGTTATAACATACTTCAATATTTTGAATTGAATCAGCATAGAAAGTTTTAACTGTATCCTTTTCCAAATAAGAGAGAATTTGGTATCGCCAAGAATTACAGCAATAAGGATAATAAGAAGAACCAGTAACAGGAACTAAACTATCACAAAAACCTGGATAAAAGAAAATGGTATCATCTATATTTGAAGTTATTTGATGGATTTTTTCACCAGCAGAGAGGTCTGGAAAATAAAGATAATATCCTACCCATTCGTCTATATCCCAAGTTTTATTTATATCAATGAAATACCATCCCGCTTGTCGATTTTTTAAAACTGTAATTCTACCTGAATCTGCTATATTAAAATCGTAAATATGTGAACCATCAAAAATTATAGGTAAATCATTTGCCGTTGAAGTAGGGTTAGGCAATCCTATCAAATTATTTTCCCATTGAGAAAAATGCCAATTTAAATCAGAGGTAAATGCCCTATCCATATTTGCCGTAAAAGTCCCAGCAGAATCATTGCCAACCCAAAGCCGAGTCGAATCTGCTACGACCAGATATTTTGAACCATTACTTTTGTAATAGCGATAGCCGCCGCCAAACGGCTTTGTGGAGATTGCAGAGGTATTGTAGGGAGTATATCCCTTTCGTAAAGATAAAGCTCCATTTTTATCCCAAAGAAAGTTTGTTAAAATTAATGCCTCTTGATTGTCAATTAGAGCAGAAGGACTTTTTAGATTAAGTCCTTTTGTCATAGGATAGACAATTTCAAGATAATTTCTTTTAATCTGGACAGAAGCAGGGTCAATATTGAGGAGGGGAATTACCTGCTTCTGTCCTTGCTCACTTAATCCTAAGGAGGTGAAGAGAGAAAAAATAAGTATAAAAAAAAATAGTCTTCTCATTTCAGTATAAGGAAAAAAACTCCAATCATCCAAAATACCAAAGATATAAAAAGACATACGGGGATAAAGATTAAACAAACTTTTACCAAATTTCTATCAAAATTAGATAAGGTATAGGGGTCTCCCTCATCTAAATATCTCTTAATCCGCTTTAAAATTAAATTGAATAGTTTTCTCATCTTGGGACTATCTTCTGCTCAATTCTAATATCAAACTTTTGAGATGCCAAAATTTGAATTTTTGCCGAAATTCCTTTGTAAAATCTATCCAAATAAACATTAGCCAAATCTTCATCACCAGACCGCATAAATAACTTCGCCTTAACATAAATTGGGATAAATTCCCTAAATTCCTTTGGTAAGTAAGTAGTATCTCCATTTGAAGTCATTTTATTAGCATAGGCATTGTAAAAGACCAAAAAAGTATCAATAGCGGTAGGTTTGGGGTCAAAATAGAGCTTATTTGACCATTGGGAAGCGGTCTGAGGGTATTCCACACCAGCAGACGGCCTCTTTCCCATATCTTCAATAGCAAGTTTATCTATGGCTTGTTTTGAACTTCTTAATTGCTTTATAGCATAAATCTTAAATAAATCCGTGTTGGCAGAGTATTGAATTACTCCAGAGGAAAAAATTACCGTGTCCAATTTTTGAATACAGGGGACTTGGTCGCCTACATAGATAACAATCTCCCCACAAGCGTCATTTATGAATTGGTTTTTGACTGAATCAGGAAAAGCATAATCATAGTAAGTCCCTAAGAGGTAATTGACTTGCAGGCGAAAATAAGAAAGGGAATCACCAGCAAATGTTTCACAGGAAATATAAAATAAACTCATTAAAACACAAAGACTTATCAAAAATTTTTTCATTTCTCACCTATGGATGTAGGTAACTATGCCAATTTTTATGCACATTGCTTAAACTTGGTCGTTCCGTAATACCTCTCCTTCCCTGTTCAGAAGAAATTAACTCTATTAAATTTGTCCTATAATCATTTCTGGCAGTCGAAAAAGCTGGATTTGACTGTTTAATTCCCGCTATTTCGACAGTTGGCGGTGTCATCTTGTAAAGTAAGTGCGAAATTATAGTCCCTAAAAAGTTATCTGGAATATTTTCAATCCCTAAGCCTGCTGGGTCTCTGGTGTAATACATCTTTATTGTTATAGCAGAAGTGGGCTGGTCTAAAAATGCTATTTTTTTGATTTTGGGATTGTTTTCGTCTGCCACAATCGTAAATTTGGTCGCTTCTGCTCCATAAAAAGTCGAACTTTGAGCTTTTTTCTCCGCATATTCCTCCGGGCTTATGTATCCACAAGGTATTGTTATATTAGAATGCCAAAGTTTAATCTCTTTCCAAAAATCTTCAGGCAATTCCATAAATTCATCAGTTGTTGAAGTAGAAAATTCAACATATTTTGTCATAAAATCCCACTGCGATTTACTCAAAATATGTGAAATAGTAGCTGGCAAAAGCACATTAACTCTTTGAGTAACTTCATTTTTCAAAAGTCCTGTGCTAATAACCATCGAATCTATAAGTTGCTCTTTGGTCATAACATTCCTGATTGTTTATGAGCAAATTCAAAAGATTTTAAAGCCCTTGTTAATTCTCGATGTTTTTTCAAATTCGTTGTCCTCATTGCCTTATCTTCAAGAGCTTCCATATCTGCTCTAATTTCTGTCTGTGGGTCATCTATTTCTGGATGGTATCCTTTTCGATCAGGTTTGCAAATTCCTGACCCATAAAATCTGCCATTAATTTTAAAACCGTGTAATTGTTCAGCTATAATCATATTCCCCCCACAAAAGCATTTAAAGCAATCCATTTCTTTAGCTAATTTTTCAATACCACAACTATCACACCTGAATCTTATATTTTCAAAATCCCACATTGTTTTAGGGGAGGGATTTTCCCTCCCCTATTCTCCTATTTTTAGATGGTTGGAGCACCACAAAGCACTGCCACATTAGAAAGAGAATCTTTTGGACAAATAGCAAAATAGAGATTATATCCCATTTCGCTATTTCTCTCAACAGATTGCCCTAAATCCTTTGCGGTCAGATAATTCACTTTTGCCCCAAAAGGTGGCTTAGCTCCTTCGGAAATTACATCCGAAATACCAATCGAACCTTCTCCGCAGAAGTGAACTAAATGCACTGCACCAGCAGATTCATTCTCAGTGCCGTCCACATCTTCACGCCAGGGTTGAGTCCTGCCGTGTAAATTGCATCCCTGCCACTTTACACCAGTTCCATCTATAAGATTTTGGGCTAACTGATAAATCCCCATATTAACAAAGGTTGTATCTATCATAAAGGAATAAGTAGTATGGGCATCCAGTAGAACCCGCCAATAAGCACCTGCCTTTTTCTTAGGTGGAAGATTCTCGCCTGCCTTTCCAGAAAATTGCTTAGCTTTATTTAGGGCTAAACGAGCCACTGCTCTGGCAAATACATCAGTTGTCAAAGCATCTGATGCAACTAATGCTGTGCCAACACAAAGCCACATCACACAACCACTTTTGATTATTGAATTAAATGCTGGACTAACGGTTACTGTGCCAGTTATATTAGCAAAATCCGTAATTGGTCTGGTTTCATAGATTGACTCTCTGGAGAGGTAAGCATTATCAACATTCATTACCGTTGCATAACCACCATTCCAAAAATCATCTGCTTGTGTTAAGGCAGTTGAGATAAAGGTTGTCCCTCCAGAACCCCCATCTGAAGTAGTCGTTACTTGTTTCTGATAGGTAGGGTCGAAATCCGCTCTAACCCGAAAGGCATTTTTAGCCAATTTTGTGGTAATAAGATAATCTGCTTGACGAGCCATTAAATTGGCAAGCTCCTCTGCGGCAGCGTCAGTGAACCTCATATTGAGCATGGTTAAATCGGGTATTCGCTCAATAGTTATTCTATTACCATATTCTTTGGCTGTGGCGGTGATGTCCATTGTATGAAGTGCTTTGGCTACTGGCTGCTCCGAAGCTGATAGTTCCGTGGTATCTCTGGGAAGTCGTAATCGTTTAATAAATTTAATTGTATCCCCACTGTGTTGGGGAATACGGTCTCCCTTGTCAGCAACCACATCTGTTTCCAATTGGTCTGTAAAATCGGTTAAAACTTTTTTGGTAACATAATTTTCAAAGTTTGCCGCAAGGGTAGTTCTGGTAGTTATAGCCATAAATTAAAAACCTCCTAAGTTAGTTCTTTTTGTTGTCTCTCTAATTCATCTCTTTGTTCTTCGAGAGACATTTCGCTAAATGGTTTGGAGGTCTTAATACCAGCTTTTTTCTGACCAGTTTCTGTCTTGGCTTCCTCTCTCTTTTTTTCCTCTTTTAGCTTTTCCTCTGCAATAAGTTCAGCTTTTCTCTCTGCAATTACATCTTTATTGGTTTGAGAGATAAAATGTTGATGGAGAGCTCTTATAAAATCCTTTCCTGCTTTTTTGGAAATTTCTGAACGCAGAAAAGGAATGTCTTTATAAAATTCTTCCATCTCATCTAAAAGAGAATCAGGAACAATTTCATCCTTGAATTTTTCCTTCAAGGGAGCCAGTTGATAAAGAGTAAATTCTAATTTATTGATAAGTCCAGCTAAAGTATCCCCCTGCTCCATAAGAGCTTTTTGATACTCTTCCACATATTGAGAAGGAAAAATAGACTCAGCAAATTTTTCATAATAATCGGAGTAATGCTTTCTCTCCGCATCCGTCAAAGCTCTTGGTTCTCCAGTATCATTGTCAAGAATTTGCTGGGGAATAAATTGATTAAAACTTTCCCGTCTGAAATCCTTAAAGCTCTTTTCAGATTTTTTTTCAACTTCAGAATCTAAAGTTTTATCTCCCGCTCTAAGCCGGGCTTTTAATTCTTTGAGTTTATCTCCCTTATATCCAAGTTCCTCAAATTCAGCCAACTCTTGCCGATCTTTAGTCCCAGATATATAAAGATTCCAAAATCGTTCAGCTAAGTCAGGAAGAGATTTTATCCCAATTTTGTGGTGTTTAGGATATTCTTCTTCAAAGAATTTTTCATCTACCTGTATGTTATTAAACTCTTCAGCAGATTCATCTGGCTTTTCGCCACTTCCCTCTTCTAAATTGGGATTTTCCAAGACTTCTTGTTGTTGAGATTCAATCTCTTTTCGTTGCTGGTCTAATTCAGTTGGTTCTGGCATTTAAAACCTCCGTTTTTGATTCTTTAGTTGTCTTGAGTTGTCTTGAATAAAAAAGCCAACCTGCCTCCCCGCCATCCCCACCTCACCACCCAGCCACTTGGGGAAACGGTTGGCATTTCTACTCAATAGCTCAATAGCTATCGAATCTGTTTATACTTTTAAATATTCTCCTACTTTTTCTCCATTAATTTTTTTAAACTCTCTTTTAAAATTTTCCTTAGTTGCAATTCTTAGTGTTCCTCTATTTCTACCTGCCAGACAAAATAATTTTACCCATCCATTCTTTTTATTTTTCAAAACCCAAAGTCCATTATTTTCATAATATTGACTGTGTTTCATTTTTGCCTTTTCATCATTCTTTGATATTTTTTTTCCTCAACTTCCAAGAGCTCTTGAGCATTACTTAGCCGAGTCAAAAG
>JBMORO010000045.1:0-8307 GCA_049322295.1 Patescibacteria group bacterium
GAATCGCTTTTACCATATCAGGAGTAACCGAAGTTATTCTCTTAAGCCCTTCTGGGCCGGCATCTCTGGCAAAGAATGCTCTTTGAGCTGGAGTCATTCGACCTATATTGCCAGTTTGAGCAGCATAAGCATGTTGTATTTCTTTTGCTAAGGGATTTATCCCCATAGCTATCATCCTTGTTTGGTTAGCTGGATTTGTGATATTAGCAAGGGTAGTTTTAAGATTGTCACCATGTTTGTCTGAAATCTCTCTTAATTTCTCTAAATTAACTCCAAGCATAACTAATTTACTTACCACCCTTTCATCTTCAAGAGCTATTGCTGAGAGTTTATTAAGTTCCCCCTTATCTTTCATTCCTTTAAGGGTTTCAAATTGTTTTCTATCGTCTTCGATAGTATCAGCTCTACTCTTTTCTATTTCCTCGGCCTTTTTTATGTCGCCGAAAGCCCGGAAGGTTTTAGCCGCAATATCAGCAGCTCTTTTATCTTTATTTTTAGTGAAGTCGTCCCGTTCATAGGCCACTTTGGCGGCAGCATAGGTCATTGCTCCACTTATTTGGGTCTTTATTTGATGAGCCAGCTGTTCCGGGCTCATTTGCTTAAACATTTCTTCGGCTTTCTTAATTTCTGCGGCTGCTAATGGTTTTTGAGCAATTATCTTTCCTCTAGCTTCCATTCTTTCGCCAAATCCCCTAAGGCCAGGAATTTTTTGGAAACCTTTACCCATTTGCTGGACCGCTCCACCAGCTATGGCAGCCCCTAATTCTCTGGGGTATCTGCTAATTCTGCTCGCAGCAGCCCTTCCCCATTTTTGTCCGACTGCCATTATTGTACTTGCTCCATAAATACCGAATTGTTTAGCCGCAATAAGTCCACCAATAAGAAAAGCAATCATAAACATATAGCTAATTAATTGCTCTCCCGGCAAGGCAACGAATACATTTGAAAGAGCCCCCCAGTCGCCAGTAGGACTATTTATAACCGCACCCCCCAATTTTTTATTAGCCGATGTCACAGCTAATTGAAATGCCATCCAGATGAAAAAACCATAAGCCGGAGCAAAAAAACACCAACTTAAAAATGTAGTCCACCATTTTTGCCAGAGACGACGAAGAGCAGGCATAATATAACAAAGAAAAACCAATGGAACCAACATTACTAAAAACCAGATAAAGACAATTCTTATTAAAAGTAATAGTCCGCCAGCAAAAAAAGCAAAAGCTGCTATAAGTAAAACTAGTGAACCAACTGTTAACGAGAGAAAAGCAGCTAGAACGCTCCCCTCTGTAGAGACGGTTATTTTCCCCTGGGTTCTGCATTCTTCTGTGTTTTTGTCTACCACCCCATAGCAGTTTTGTCGCTCTATTGTGCCGGATGAGAAATAATTATCACAGGCAGTTCTGCCAAAATTATTATAAGCATCGCAATTAGTAAAAGTCATCTGGGTTCCGGTTAAATTTAAACTATCGACAAAACTTGCTGAGATAGCTCCTGGCTTATCGCTTCTAAGTTTTTCTCTGATATCTTTAATAAAGAAGTTCCCAGCAATATTACTAAAATCAATAATCACACTACAGATTACCAAGCTAAAATTTATCAAAAGAGCAATTAGAATTACTTTAGGCAAAAGTTGTCTTATTCCATATTGTTCAATCCTTAAAATCGTAGCAAAAGCAATAATTACCATAAATAGAATAAAAAACATATTGCTGAAATCCCGAGTCACTTTCCAGCCTATTTGGATAATGTCAAGATAACCCTTAAACCCTATATTGAGCATTCCCTCGAAAAAAGCCGCCCCTGCTTTTACAAGCCAATTGAGCAGGATATGGATAAAATAACTGGTTAAGGTTAGAATCGCTTCAGCAATTCCTTCGGGTCCTCCTGAGAACATCTTTATAATATTCAGGAACGATGCCTGGGCAAAGGTTGGCAAAATTAATCCCAGAATAATAATCCCGGCAATAATGGCAGTTATTTTGGTATTAAATTTAGATTTTTTGATTTTAGGATTCATTAAAATATTTAAGGGGAAACTTTTCCTGTGCATTGGTCATAGCCCGTGCCATAATAAGGGTAATCATTATCATTGGGGTCGCAGGCTACGCAAACATGCCAGCCAGTTGAGCCTTGATCAGAATTATCGTTGTGATATGTGCCAGCGTGAACCGTTCCGCTTACCCCACTTAAATCGCAGAACTTATCAGTTAGTTGACTATCTGCCTCCCAAGTACAATTATCAATAATGCCCGAAGGTCCTGTAGCATCTGTTCCAGTTTGATGGTCTACATCAATTTGTCCCTCTGTCCCTGTTCCGGTTGTATTTTCCCAGGATTCGTCTTTTTCAGTACACTTGCCAGTAGCAATATAAACCTTATCTCCTTTGGGAGCAGCATTAGTGTAGCTATAAACTTTTTTTCCTGGTGAGTCGAAGTCAAAATCGCTACAATCTCCACCTAATCCGCCCGACCTTGGTAGTCCTGTCCTAGTAAAACCCAATGGTCTATCTCCTTCCTTACAATAACACTGCGGTTCTTGGTCAACCGGCACCGCATAGGTGCAAGCCGTAGTTTGGACCTGACCAGGTATTTCTCCTCGGCATTTTTTATATAATTCAGGGTCATGTCCAGTTAAAGCAGCGCAACATTTTGCTCTTTTTCTAACCAGATAAGGAATATATTGTCCGCCAGGATGGAGAGCCTTTGCATCCCATACTCCTCCCCATGATGGATGGATTGCTTCTCCGGTGCAGTCAAGATCAGTTGGTTTATTATCTGTGAGGTCTCTAAGTTCTTCTTCAGTTGCTTTACAGTAATCTTTGCATGTTCTCCCCGAAGGAAATTTAAAATCCGGCAAAATTCTGCAGGTCAAACCAACTGGTATATATCCTTTTCGATTAGCGGTTAGCCATTTCATTGTTTCGTATCTTGCCCAAATTGGATTAACAACAGACCACCAATTAAAATCAGGATTCGAAATCTCGTTATCAGCGCATTCATCAAATTTATTATATGTTCCCCACCACAAATCTTCATAAACTAAAGCAGGATATTTTATAAAAGCGCGATTTACATAATCGTAAATCTGGTCGCAATAATCAGCTGGCATAAAATACTCTTTAAGGCAAGTTTCACAGCTATATCTTATTTCATTTAAAGCACAGCGATTATAAAAATCCTGAGCACTTTCAATAGAGGTACTCACATCTTTATAATTTCCGCAGTAAGATTCAATACAGGAATCTTTTTCTTCTGGCGTCTCTTTTAATTCGCAAGAATCTTGATATTTTTTAACGCATTCTTTGCAGAGGTTTTCAGTTTTATCTATTAAAATTGCCCCATTTAAGCAAGCCCAACCAATAGTGGTGCTCGAGCATTGACCATCAGCCACTGCTCGGCTCACTGCGCTATTTACACAATTATCATAGGCAGTTTGGCAAAGAGCTCGACAGCGAGCAGGATCTATCCCCAGGCCAGAGGTGGTGCCGGTAGGACAATTAGCTAAACAAGTAGCGCGTTCTGCCCCGCATGTTTCCCGATAAGTATTTATTGTAGCTAAGCAGCCCGTAGTGCATTCAGCATTAATATTCTCTATCTTTAATTCATAAGGTAGACCAGTTTTAATTTCACTGCATTTTTTGTCAGCAATTTTTTGGCATTTTTCTGGATAGCGATTAAATGGTATGTCGTCCCAGGTTTGTCCATATATTGCGACGCCGCTTTTAACGGCTTGGGGAGAATCAAGAACAATAAAATCTGGCTTCAAATTTACACCCTCAAGCGAGGTATAGAGGTGTTGGGATTCTTGGTCTAAGATTTCGGCTGCCACCTCGCTATAAACATCGCCTTTTAATTGATTGTCTTTATCGCAGTCATAGCCACTGGTTGTCAATCTTTTTAATGACTCAAGAATATTGTTTAGAATTTCTCTTTTTAACTTATTTATATCTTCTGGAGTTTGGGTTTTTTTATAAGCTGCTTGATAGCCATATTCAGCTTGGTTTTTTGCTACTGTATCAGTTGGTTTATAAAATGCTTTAGTCAGCATTCCATTAACTCCCCGAACCAGTTTATTAAATAAGCCAGAAAATACAATATCTATCATTTCGGTTATTTCGTCAGCAGAAATTAACCAATCAATATCGCTGCCAATGGCCTTTTCAACACTGGTTTTTATTTCTGAACCCAGTTTTTTAGTTGTTTTTTGCAAACACACGCCAATAGATGATTTTTCACAGGATTTAAGACAAGCAACAAAATCAGGGTTCGGAAAACCGCCTACAGTGGCAGGATATTGATTGCAGTTTTTCGCACAAGCCTCTTGGTCAGTTTCATTGCAAATTGCTTCGTTTTTAATTCCTCCTCCGGCTTCAATTTCTTTTTCTTTTTCCTGGATTTCTTCTTCTTGTATTTCAGTCATTCTCTGGGCTGCCATTAAAGCCGAGCCAAAAATATTGTTCTGGGGCCGAGTTAGAGCAGTCCAGGTATCCCAGCCATAAACACCAATAGATGGATTTTTATAAAATTCTTCAACATTAACTTTAATAGTATCAAAGGTGCAAGCAGCATATTCTGTGTAGGGAACAATTCCATAGGGCATATTAAATCCAAGAGCAGTGCCCAAAGAAACCTTAATTGGCACACAAAGAGGAGTTAAGTTGAAGTCTTGGATAAACCGACCCGTGGTAATATCTAAAATATCTTTTAATTCCTCTTTCCAGCTGGTCATGGCAAATGGCTTGTTTTCATCAGTAAATCCGCCCTGGGCCCAGCGAGCGATTTCTTGTTGGAGTCGAACCATCATGTGCCGGGCAACGGTTTTTGGTAATTGATCAACTATCCAATCTTTAACTTGGTTTACTATATCTATGCTTATATCCCCAATTCCCCAGAAGGCTTGGGCTTTTTGGGGCTTATAAAAAATTATGCCCGGCAACAGACCCAAAATTGTGGCGATAGTAAGAATTATAGAAATTATTTTTTTCATATTTCTAAATTCAGGTTTTGGGATTGGTTAAGACTATTTATTTCTTGACCCAATGATTCCCATAAAGATAAAACATTTCTCAGTTCATTTAATCCGACAATGGCTTTAATCGGGTCAGAACTAAAACCACGCACTGATACAAAAATATTTCTCATAATAATGGCTATTTTAAGGGCTTTTTTATGGATATCTTTCCAGGAACTTGGCACGGTGGTATCTACTAATTTAGCTATTTCATCATCGTTTGTCATAATCAGGTCGTCTATTGGAGATAAATCATTTTTAGATAGAGAATCTTTTAATAGTATTAAGTTTTTTTCTTGGAGTAGGAAATTTTCTGATTTCAGATACAACAACAATTTTTCAGCATAGAATTTTATTGTTTCCTGCTTATTGTCTTCGGATATTTTTATGTCACTATCAGAAATTTCTATTTTAAAAACTTCGGGCAATTGTTCCAAAATCGTATTTGCTTGTTCTGCCCAATCTTTCTCATTGTAAAGTATTGCTCTCTTCATCATTTCAGTTAAGGCACCTTTTGATGCTTCGGCCATATATTCTTGAGGGTTGGTGATTTCTGGATGGTCTCTGACATACTGGTCTTTTTGTTCAATATAAGATTTGGCGACGGCGTCTAAATTAGTAAAAATTTTATCAGTAATATTATATTTGTCGCCCACTGGCAAAGGATAAAAAACTTGTTTGTCATTCGGTCCTTTAACCAATGGATTGTGGTCAGAATTAATTTCCTCGCCATCAAGATAGCCATCTCCATCTGTATCAGGATTTAAATAGTCGGTTTTATAAAGGTCTTCTTCCCAGTCTTTTAGACCATCATTATCGGTATCTTTATTTTCCGATTCAATAATTGTTTCTGTGCCTCCCCATAAATTAAATTCAGAAAACGCCTCCCTTTTAGAGTAGGCGTTTATAAAGAGTATTAAACCTATAGCCAAAAATATTGCTACTAAAACAGGAACAAGAGGTAGCTTTTTAATTGATGGTAATTTCATTGTTTGTTTTTTAATTATACCATTTTTTACAAGTCAAGAGAAATAAAGATTGTGGAAAACCCTTAGCCATTCCTCAATTAATAAATTTTCTGCCCGGATTTTGGGATTGAGGCCGATTTTTTCGAAATCAATTCCTGGAATATTATTTTTTAGCATTTTTCTCTTGGAAGAAAAACCAGCTTTAACAAGTTCGAAGAACTTGTCGCGGAATAACGCGGATAGTAACGCAGATTTACGCGGAATGATTTTGATAATAGCCGAGTCGACTTTGGGAATCGGCCAGAAAGATTTTTTACTGACATAACTAATAATTTTGGGGCTTGTCCCCACACCAAATTTTTGGTGTGGGGATGAAGCGTAGAATTGAACCGCCACGGCTAAAAGATTCATATGAGGTGGCTTGGCGCATATTCTTTGAGCCACCTCTTTTTGAATCATTAAAACCATTAATTCTGGCCTATTTTCAGCTTCCAAAAATTTTCTAATCACCGGCGAGGTAATATAGTACGGCAAATTAGCAACCAGTTTGTACTGTTTTAATTGTTGTAATTGTTTGAGTTGTTGAAATTGTAGAATATCGCCTTGGACAACTACAACATTTATAACATCTTCAACAAATAGAACATTTTTTAGAATTTCGCACATTTTTCTGTCTTTTTCTACGGCAATAACCTTTTTAACCTGCTTTGCTAATTCAAGGGTCAATATTCCCAAACCAGGCCCAATTTCTAAAACAATGTCTTTAGGAGAGAGTTCGGATGCCTCAATAATTTTTTTAAGAATTGATTTATCAATTAAAAAATTCTGCCCCAATCTTTTAGATGGCTTAATCCCAAATTGTTTAAGTAATTGTTTTGGATTTTGAATTTTGGTCATTTGAATTTGTTTAGGATTTAGAAATTAGAATTTAGGATTTTAGAAATCGATGATATTATCATCGATTTCTTCTTTATACTCTTCAAATTTTATTAACTCCTCCGGTATTTCTGTAAGAAAACGCGAGGGTGGATTGGCTTCTTTCATGCCCCAATTACTTCTTAAGCGACTAAGAATTAAATGAAGATGAATTTTGCTTCTGGTTATACCTACATAAAAGAGACGGCGTTCTTCCTCAACATCCAAGGGATTAATTAAGCTTCGTGAATGAGGTAAAATTCCCTCTTCACAGCCAATAATAAAAATAATCGGAAATTCCAGGCCCTTGGCAGTATGTAGGGTCATTAAATGAACCACTTCTTTTTGTTCATTGACTTCATCTAACTCAGATAAAAGAGCGGTTTTTTCTAAAAATTCTTTTAATCCCTTTGGTGGTTTAATTTTGTCATAATCAGCGCTGACATTGATTAATTCTTCAATGTTTTGCCAGCGAATTTCATCTTCGGGAATACCAGCTTGTAAAATATTATCTCCGTAAGTTTTTCTAAGATAATTTTTATAATCAGTTTCTTTTAGGATAAATTTCAGAATTTCAGATAAAGGTTTTTTGGCTGCTATTTCTTTGATTTTTTTAATTAATTTGTAAAATAAACTAACTTCTGTTTTCTCTTTGCTTATTTTTTCTAAGCCATATTTGGCAATTTTTTCAAAACTGATTTTGCCAATCCCGCGGCTTGGAACATTAATTATTCTCTCTAAACTAATTAAGTCGTTGGTATCTACAAATTTAAGATAACTAACCAAATCTTTAATTTCTTTTCTCTGGTAGAATTTTATTGCCCCCACTAATTTATAAGGAATATGGTGGTGGATAAAAGCTTCTTCTAAGGCCCGTGATTGAGCGTTGGTTCGATAAAAAACTGCCATGTCATTTAATTTATACCCTTGTTTTAAAAATTCTTTGATTTTTTTGACTACAAATTCAGCTTCGGATTTTTCATTCCAGGTTTCAATAATTGAGATTAAGGGTCCAATTGGATTTTCAGTCCATAAATTTTTTGGTTTTTGATAAATATTTTTAGAAATTACTTTTGAAGCAGCGTCTAAGATGTTTTGAGTAGAGCGATAATTTTGGTCTAAAGTAATTACTTTTGCTTCAGGATAATCTTTTTCAAAATTTAAAATATTCCTAAAATCAGCATTACGGAACGAATAGATTGATTGGGCATCGTCTCCCACGCAGCATATATTTTTATATTTTGAGGACAAAAGTTTAATTAGGCGATACTGGATTGGGTCAGTATCCTGATATTCATCAACCAAAATATATTTAAATTTTTCCTGATATTTATTAAGAATTTCGGGAAATTTCTCAAAGAGCTTGACTGTTAACATAATTAAATCATCAAAATCTACGGCATTGCGTTTCTTG
>JBMORO010000046.1:0-8211 GCA_049322295.1 Patescibacteria group bacterium
GAAGAATCAAAAAGCGAAGAAGAAAAATCATTACAATAATCGCGATTTAAAATTTACCCCCACACCAAAAATTTTGGTGTGGGGGTTTAGCTTGCTTAAAAACGGCTGGTTTGATAAAATTTAATTATGAAAATAATTTCAGTAGTATCAGTAATAATACTGATTTTTTTAAACTGGGTTAAACCGGTTCAAGCTGTTTTTAGTGAAATTCCTGAAATATTACCTCGAGCTATTTGGGAAAATGATGAGAGTTTAAAAAAATTATTAACGTGGTACCCTGAGGAATCCTCCTTCGCTGAAGCTACGGAGGACAAGGAGAATACTCCACCGGATTATTTTAATATAGAAAGAATTGTTATTCATGATATGGGATGCGAGGTGGGAAAACCGGGCTGTAATAACAAGGACCGAGACCCCATAGAGCTTATTCAGGCTATTTATCGTTATCATACAGTAACCAAGGGCTGGGGAGATATCGGTTACCATTATATTATTGATTACTCGGGGAATATTTACGAAGGCAGATATGGTGGAAATGGAGTTCGAGGCGCTCATGCTTACTATGATAGAAAATGCGACAATTTTAATGTTGGAACAGTAGGAATTCTTTTAATGGGGAATTATGAGAATGCTCAACTTCCGGAAATAATGTATAAGAGTTTAGCCAGATTAGTGGCTTGGCTTTCTTATACCAATTCTTTAGACCCAAGTGATTTATCTCATTATTCAGAGGTCTGGCACGCGCCGAAAATAAATAAGGAATGTGATATATCCAAGGGCAGTTTATCATCCTACTATACTGGTCCGGTAGTAGTTGGACATAAAGAAATTGAAGAAGGAAATTCCGATCCTGGCACGGTTGATTTAACAAAAGTGCGCCAAGAAGCTCAACAAATAATCTTAACTTATAAGAATTATTTATTTACGAGCAAAGATACTTCTAAGGTCTTCACAATAAAAGATGGTCAGCTTCGAGAATTTAATTCTGATAAAACCAATTATACGGTTGTTAATTTAACCCCTAATCAACTTAATGCCTTTTTAAATACCGCGGTTCATAAACTGATTGACGGAGCATTAGTAAAATCATATACCCGGGATAGGGTTTATTTAATAGAGAATAATAAGCGCCGACCAATTTTGTCTCAAAAACTTTTTAATTTAAGAAAATTTAAATGGAGTAATGTTATTTCTTTATCAGATCGAGACTTGGCTATTTACCCTTTATCAAATGCTGTTGCTTATCCCGAAGGATTTTTGATTAAAGGAACTGCTCCTGATGTATATTTAATAGAAAATGAGAAGAGACGACCCATTACTTCCCAGCTTGTGTTTAATAATCGCGGATTTAAATGGAAAAACGTTATGACAGTGAGCGACGAGGAGCTGCTAAGTCATTTGCCCGGAGAAGCAGTTATTTTAAAAGATGGGACACTAATTAAGGGTTCTGGTCCAGAAATATATTTTATAAAAAATCAGAAAAAGCACTGGATAAAAAGCGTTGATTTATTTTTAAAACTTGGTTTTAAGTGGAAAAATGTAATTAAATTATCCGCCAATGAGATGAATCAATACGCATTAGGTAGCGTCATTGGCTCGGTTGATGATTTTAAAAATTTAGGAAAAGAGGCTACCTCGCCTTCGGCGGCTGAGCCCCGCCCCGATTTATCGGGGCGGGAACCCCTAATTCGGGTCGGGATTTATTCGCCAGAAAGTAATAGCATTTTTAGAATTAAAGCCAATGGACCGTATGATATTTATAAAAATGGTGAGTTTTTAGCTCTTAAAAATAAAGATGAGATTTTTGAAATAAAAATAGATAGCCAAAATAATTTTAAATTTATTCCTAAAACCGATGATATTATTTTTGAGTTAATTGCTTATGAAGACCATCCCCAATGGAATCCAAATTTAAACGATAATCTTTTTCGGGGAAATATTGAAATTAAATATTCCAATGTTTCTAAAAAGATTTGGGTAATTAATGAACTTGGTTTAGAAAATTATTTAAAAGGAGTAGCTGAAGCATTGGATAATCATCCAGCTGAATATCTGAAATCTCTGGTCATCGCAGCTCGAAGTTATGCTATTTTTCATATAGAAAACGGGGGCAAGTACGCCGGTGAGATTTTTCATCTTAAAAATTGGGCCAATGACCAGCTTTATAAGGGTTATGAATTTGAAAAGAGAGCGCCAAATATTTTAAAAGCCGTGGAGGAAACAAGGGGCGTGATTGCTATTTACAACAATAAAACAATCCGCGGACTTTATTCTTCTGATTCAGGAGGAATAACCAAAGATGCTTGTAAGGTTTGGGCCGGAGTTTTTTGTAATGAAGAATATAATTATTTAAAAGGTGGGATAAGAGATCCTCAAGGCACAGAACATATTAAATCAGCTATTTTAGCTAGTCATGGAGTGGGAATTAGCGCTGCTGGTGCAAGACAATTAGCTAATCAGGGAAAGAATTATCAAGATATTCTTAAATATTACTATCCAGGAACTGAGGTGAGGAAAATGTATTAAAATTAATTGGGCGGCCAGCCTTCGGCTGGTCAGCCGCGGGCTGAAAATTAAGAAATTATATTAAAAATTATGTTAATCGGAATTGATTGTCATCCTTTAGAAAAAACAAGAACAGGCGCTGCTCGCTATTTAATTAATCTTTTAAAATATTGGAAAGACGACCAGAGAGTAAATTTTATTTTATATTCAATGAAAGATGTCAAAAACCCCCTAAATATTAAAAGCACAGCCCTATATTATAATTTTTCTTTGCCCAGAAGAGCAAAAAAGGACAAGGTTGATATTTTATTTTTGCCATTTTATATGAGGCCATTTTTTTGCGGGGTTCCCACTGCCGTAGCTATTCATGATATTTCTTATATTGCCCATCCAGAATGGTTTGATTTGTATCATAGAATGGCCTACAACATACTAAGTAAAAGAGCGATTAGAAAATCTAAAATAATTTTTGCCTCATCTGAATACACCGGAAAAGAGATTTTGAAATATTGTAAAATAAATCCTGAAAAAATTCATGTTGTTTTATTAGCAGTTGATGAGAAATTTAACCCAAATAAAAACTTAGCCAAAATTCAAGAAATAAAACAGAAATATAATTTAAAAAATAAATATTTATTTTATGCTGGAAGTATTTTTAATCGTAGGCATGTTTTAGAAACACTAAAGGCATTTGAATTGATTTTAGAAAAATATCTCAATTATCAGTTATTTATTACGGGTAGAAATTTAACCCATCCCTTTCAGGATATTGATAAAGAAATTAAAAAAACCAACCAAAAATTTCCTGAAGCAATTAAAAGAGTGGCTTATGTTGATGAGGAAGATTTGGTTTGTTTATATCAGGCCGCAGAATTATTTATTTATTTATCAGAATATGAGGGTTTTGGCTTACCACCCTTAGAAGCAATGGCTTGCGGCACGCCAGTTTTAACCACCAAAAAAACCTCCTTAGCCGAAGTTTTAGGAGATTATCCTCTCTGGATTGAAAATCCTAATGATGTTGAGGAAATTAAAGAAAAAATGATTAAAATATTAAGCAATGAGCGATTGAGAAATGAGATGATTGAAAAAGGATTAGCCCAAGCCCAAAAATTTTCCTGGCAAAAAACCGCCGAAGAAACACTAAAAATTATAATTAATTTATGTCCAAAATAAAATTAACCCCACTCAGAACGGTCTTTATATTTGAAGTAATAGTCGTTTTTTTAGTTGCTTTAGGGTTAGTCTCTAGAGAAGGAGCTCTTTTGATTTTAGGCATTTTTATTTTTTATATTTTATTCAGTCCTCTGGAAGATGGTTTAATTTTGTTTATTGCTTCAATACCGATTTTTCTCGCTCTGCCGCTTACTGATACTTTTGATTCTTTAAGTTCGGCTAGGGTGATTATCTTGGTCTTGTTTTTAAAATGGTTATTTTTAAAAAGAAAAGAATTATGGCTAAATATCAAATCTCTGACTATTAAAAAAGTTCTAAAAGATTATCGTTTAGAGCTTTTTACTATAATATTGTTTATAATTATGGCTCTTTCAATAATGAATGCTATGGATGTTATAAGTGCTATTAAAAGAATCGTTTATTTGGCTAATTTAATAATAATATTTCCGGTTATTAAATACTTCGTTATTAGAGAAGAATACTTTTCGAAAAGGATAATCAAAGCTATTATAATTTCTTTTGGCCTGGTATTTTTAATTGCTCTTGGTCAATTGATTAGTGTTTATTTCTCTACCATTGGCGGGTTCTGGAATTGGTGGGCTGACCATTTTTCCTATGGTTTTTATGGCGAGAATTTGAGACAGATTGTAAAAAATATGAATGCTTGGTTTGCTTATTCACCAGCCGGTCCATCGGTTATCAGATTATTTGGGTCTTTTACTGACCCTCATAGTTTTGCCTTATATCTTTTACTGACTTCGCCTTTTCTATTTATTTTTATTTTCCCAATTTTTGATATGGAAAAAATTTCCTGGAGAGAATTCAGAAAAATAAAATCACCAATCAAGATTGGTTTACTAATTTTAACTCTATTTTTTATCATTCTTTCAGGAACAAGAGGAATTTGGATTAGCTCTATTTTTGGAATTATAGCTATTATTTATTTATTTTTATTAAAAAAAGATTTATATCGCAGTGTTTCTTTTATACTCCTAACAATTTTAATTTTTATCATTTTCATTCCAATCTCTTCAGTTTTTACAGTTATTCCTCAATTTAGAGAACAAGAAGCAGGAGAAACTGATGTAGTTTTATTTTTGAAAAGATTGACCTCTATCTTAGATATAGATGAAAAATCAAACCAAGGACGAATTTATATATGGAAAATGTCCTTAGAAAGTATTAAAAAAGAGCCCTGGCTTGGCGTAGGAGCAGGCAATTTCCCAGTTGTTCTTTTTCAGGATGTTGGCTTAGCTAAAGCAGGTTCTTCTGCTCATAATCTATATCTAAATTTTGCCGTAGAATCAGGAATATTTAGTTTTGTTATAGTGGTCTTAATATTTTTAGAAATTTTGTTAACTACTTTATTTCTTATTAGGTCGAATCTTTCGCCAAAGATAAGGTTATTAATAACTGGAATTTTTGTTTATCTAATCTGGGTTTTTGCTTATAGTTTTGTTGACATCGCCCTCTTAGATGAAAGAGTATTCTTATTATTTTTAACAATTTTAGGCCTGGTTTATGGACTCAAAAATCGTTTCCATCAATATTCTGACTTATAATGGTCAAAAGTTTATCGAAGCGTGTTTGAACTCTGTTCTAAAACAGACTTACCCCAATATTGAGGTTTTGGTGGTTGATAATAATTCTACTGATAACACCATAGAAAAAGTAAAGGAAATTCTAAGGGAATTCAAAGGGAATCAAAGGGTGATTTTAAATAAAAGAAATTTGGGGTTTGCCGGTGGTCACAATATCGGAATAAGAGAAAGTAGGGGAAAGTATATTGTTTGTTTAAATCAGGATGTGGTTTTAGATAAAGATTTTGTAAAATATGGGGTTGAGGCAACGGAAGAAGATAAAAGAATCGGCTCAGTTCAGGCAAAGGTTCTTCAGCTTAACAATGGAATAAGAACAAATATTATTGATACAGTTGGTTTTACTGTCTTCAAATCAGGTAAAATCCTTGATACTGGCCAGGGAGAAAAAGATAAAGGTCAGTATGATTCTTTAATAGAAATTTTTGGGGTAAATGGTGTAGCCCCATTTTATAGACGAGAGGCATTAAATGATGTAAAATTAGGAAAGGAATATTTTGATGAAGATTTTTTCTGCTATGCAGAAGATTTTGATTTAGCATTTAGATTTAGATGGAATGGCTGGAAATGTATTTATAGTCCAAAAGCAATTTTGTGGCACGACCGGACCAGTTCTAAGTCCGCTGGCGGGGGTTGGAAAGAATTTAGAATGATTAGAAAATCTCAATTATTATGGATGCGAAAAATCAGCTGGCGCAATCTCTGGCTTGCCTTTATTAAAAATCTACCCCTTTCCTCCTTTTTCAAACTTCCATTTCTCAAGCGCCAAATCAAGTTTTTCTTCTATCTATTCTTTTTTGAACCAAAAG
The DNA here is from genome assembly GCA_049322295.1 of Patescibacteria group bacterium. Taxonomy (GTDB): domain Bacteria; phylum Patescibacteriota; class Minisyncoccia; order RBG-13-40-8-A; family RBG-13-40-8-A; genus JBMORO01. The sequence goes on from JBMORO010000046.1 coordinate 6,089, forward strand.
TATTATTTTCAATTTTTGAAATTATCAAACTGATGCCGAGAATGCTGAGCAAGAGAAAAATAATAATGAAAAATAAAAATGTTAGATTCAATCCAACCACCTAAAAAATATATTCCTAAAAGCGAAAGACCCCGAACCAAGAGAAGAACTAGATTAATTATCTTAACCTTAGTCGCCTTAATTTTAATTATTCCTGCTTTTTATGCTCTAAAGACCGGCTTAGCTTTTAGCAAAATCGTTACTATTAAAAATATTGCCTGGGAGAAAATATTTGGTAAATTGCCGTCTTCAGAATACAAGCCCGAAAAAGATCCAGATAGAATTAATGCTTTAGTTCTGGGAATTAGAGGAGAAAATGACCCTAATGTGGGAGCATTACTTTCGGATGGAATAATGATGATTAGTTTTAAAAAGAGCACTGGTCAAATAGCTTTAATTTCTATTCCCCGCGACCTCTATCTTCAAATGCCTGGAGAAGTAAAATATGAAAAAGTTAATGCTGCTTATGCCATGGGTTTGGAAAAATATAACAATGGTTTAGACTATGCCAAAAAAACAATTGCCTATATTACTGGTCAATATATCGAATATGGATTAGTAGTAAATTTTGAAGCCTTTAAAGATATTATTGAATTAGTAGGTGGGGTAACAATTTATTTAGATAAGCCATTTATAGAAGATAAACAGTGGTTATGTGATAAAAACGGAGAAAACTGTCAGCCCTTTATCGTAGAAGCTGGAACCCAGACCCTAGATGGTGAAAGAGCCCTGCTTTATGTTCGTTCCCGTTTCTCAAGTAATGATTTTGATCGAGCCCGCCGCCAGCAACAGGTTCTACTTGCTTTAAAAGATAAATTATTGTCCCTTGGAGTTTTGGCTGATCCCCTGAAAATAAGCGGAATATTAGATATTATTTCTAAAAATATAAAAACCGATGTCACCCCTTGGGAAATTCCCCAATTAATTGATATGGCCGGAAATGCCAAAACAGATAAAATCATTACCAAGGTTTTTGAAAATTCAGAACAGGGGCTGCTTTATCAAACTGAAATCAATGGAATCTATGTTCTTTTGCCAACTGAAGGAAATTTTAGTAAAATTAGGGAAACTTGTAAGAATATTTTTTCCTTATAAATTACTTACCCAGATGTTATCAATTATCATTACTCACCATAAAACACCAGAATTATTAGATCTTTGTTTAAAATCTATTAAAGAAGGTATTGGCGATATAAATCATGAAATAATCATTGTTGATAGCGAATCGACAGAAGAGACAAGAGAATTTATTCAAGAAAAATATTCTGATATTAAGATTATTTCTTTTGAAAAAAATTTGGGTTATTCTAAAATAATAAATAAAGGGCTTTTAAATGTAAAGGGAGATTATATTTTGATTCTCAATGCTGATATTATTGTTTTAAAAGATGCTATTTCCAAAATGCTAAAATTCATAGAAAAAAATCCCAGTATTGGAATCTTAGCTCCCCAATTACTAGATTTTGCTGGCAATATTCAAATTTCCTGTTTTGCTAAACCAACTTTAAAAACTATTTTAGCCCGCCGAACATTTTTTGGTAAATTAAAACAAGGCAAAGAAGCCCTTAATAAATTTCTTATCAGTGATTGGGATAGAAAATCAATCAGGGAAGTTGATTGGGTTCAGGGTTCAGCTATGATGGTAAAAAAAGAGGCAATTAAAAAAGTTGGTTTATGGGATGAAAGATTTTTTATGTATTTTGAGGATACTGATTGGTGCCGTCGGTTTTGGGAAAAGGGCTATAAAGTAGTTTATTATCCTTTAGCTCAGATGTCTCATTATTATCATCGAAGTAGTAAAAAATGGGGCGGCATATTAGATATATTTTTAAATAAATATACTCGGACCCATATTATTAGCGCTCTAAAATATTTTCTAAAATATCATGGTTAAATTAAATAAAAAATATATTTTTATACTTGTTGGTATTTTACTATTTGCTTTAATTTTTAGCGGAGGATTTTTAATTGGAAGAAAATCTGTTCCCTCGCCAGCTCTTCATGAAAGAATATTTTTTAATAAAGAATTGGGCAAACCAGAAGTAATCGACTTTAGTCTATTTTGGGAAGCCCTAAGAAAAATA
>JBMORO010000047.1:0-7973 GCA_049322295.1 Patescibacteria group bacterium
TCCCGCTGTATAAATTCACGCTCCTTGATTGATAAATGTTTGTATTGCATACACCTCTATTTTACCAGAAGTGTTGCACTTACTTATTGAACTAAATAAACGCCCACTGCCTGGTCTTGAAAAATTAAAGAAGGATTATCGGACAGAGCATTAAGAATTGTTTTTGCCCCAACTGGCAAGGCGAGAAAAAGATTCTCGCTATAAATATTCTTCTTCCGGCCGATTCTTAAAAGCTTAAAAGCTTTTCGCTGTTCTTCTAAGTGGCCAAAATTCGGAAACTCTGCTACTGGAATATTTTTGTCTTTCAATAAAGATATAAAAAGATCGTGCCAGCTGGTCTTCTTACCCCATTTTGGATATTCAATTTCGCTATCTCCAACAAATCTTCCCAAAACAATTCCTTTAACTTTATTAAAACAGCGATGAAGAATAATTTCTTCAAACATTCTCCTGACATCGCTTTTATCTTCCCATACTTCTTCTAAACCTAAAATTATCGGGCCATCAAAATTCTCTAAAGGATCAAATTTACTTCCAAAAAGATGAGTTAGGGTTTCCAGATTAGTGGGCAAAAAATAACCTTCGGCTTTGCCGGGAATCAATATCTTGGTAAAAAATTTAGGACCATAATTTAGCTCCATTTCCCCAAAAAGAGCTTTTCTTAAAGATTCTTGAGTTTCTTTGTTGTGGGAAGCCAAACCACCAAGATTTGAGGCATGAATTCCAGTTATTCCCAACGAAAAATTAGCATTTAAAAATATAGAAAAATCAGAATAACCAAAAAGAAGGGTTGGTTGAGTCTTAAAAGCTTCGATTACTTTGGGACTGAGAGTTAAAAGAACTGAAGTAGCAGCATAGCCGCCTTCAGCGCAGGTAATGGCTTTTATTTCCGGATCATTGACCATACTTTCAAAGTCCTCTCTTCTTTCTTGGGGCGTGCCAGCGCTATAATCCTCGACTTTTTTAAAAATATGTTTGCCTAATTTAACTTTAAAACCCCACTTTTTAAGTATTTTAACGCCACTATCCACTCCCTTGGCTTCAACAACACCAGAAGGAGCGATTACCCCAACTGTGTCCCCAATTTTCAGTTTTTGAGGTTTTAAAATTTCCATTATTTTTCTACTTCAATTCCCATATTTCTTGCTGTCCCTTCGATAATTTTCATTGCCGCTTCAATATCATTAGCATTTAAATCTGCCATCTTTTTCTCAGCAATTTCTCGAATTTGCTGCCTGGTCACTTTCCCGACTTTATCCTTTTGAGGAACACCCGAACCTTTCTCAATTCCGGCTGCTTTTTTTAATAATTCAGCAGCGGGCGGGGTTTTTAATTTAAAATCAAAAGTTCGGTCAGTATAAATCGTAATCTCAACTGGGATAATATCCCCGATTTTATCCTTAGTAGCTTCATTAAATTTAGAACAAAAATCTTGGAGATTTAATCCATGCTGACCCAAAGCCGGACCTATTGGTGGAGCTGGATTAGCCTGCCCAGCTGGAATTTGTAGTTTTACCATTGTTTTAATTTCTTTTGCCATACTATATCTTTTTTACTTGTAGAAAATCTAGTTCGACGGGAGTTTCTCGACCAAACATATTTACCAAAACCTTAATTTTGCCTTTAGCTTGATCAACTTCACTAATTTTTCCATCAAAATCCTTAAATGGTCCATCAGTAATTTTTACTGCATCACCAACCTCTACTTCAATTTTATAACTTGGTTCCTCCGCAGCTGTTCTCTTTAATAATTTTTTCATTTCATCATCAGAAATAGGAATTGGGGTAATCCCAGCTCCAATAAAACCAGTCACTCGAGGAGTATTTCTAACCAGATACCATGAATTATCATCAACAATCATCTCTACAAAAACATAATTAGGATAGATTTTTTCCTCGACTACATATCTTTTACCGCTTTTTATTTTTATTTTCTTTTCTTTGGGTACTATAACATTAAAAATTTTATCCTTCATATCCAAAGACTCAACTCTCTGTTTTAAGTTTTGGGCTACGGTATCCTCTGAGGCTGGATAAGTATGAATTGCGTACCAATGTTTTTCTCCGCTTACTTGTTGTTTTGGCATATTCCTTAATTAAAATTTATAATAGAAATTTTGATATTAAAAAAGTAAAAAGAAAATCTAATCCCCCAAGAAATATAGCCACAGCAAAGCTCAACCCGATTACAATCAGGGTATATTTAACAATTTCTCTCCTGGTTAACCAGTTTACTTTCTTCATCTCAACTTTTGTTTCCTTTAAAAAATTTATAATACGGTTTAAAAGTTTCATGTTATATATCCAAATTCTTCACACTTTTGGCGTGGGTCTGAATGAACTTTTTGCGCGGCAAAACATCGCTGCCCATCAAGATATCAAAAATTCTATCCGCTTCCTCGGCATCCTCGATATTCACTCTTTTCATTGTCCGTTTATTTGGGTCCATGGTCGTTTCCCAAAGCAAACTTGGATTCATTTCCCCTAAACCCTTATATCTCTGAATATTTACTGCTGCCTCCGTAGCCTTGGCGAAGGAGGGACCCTTTAATATTTTTTCTTTTTCCTCCTCAGTATAAACATAAACTATTTCTTTGCCTTTCTGAATTTTATAAAGCGGTGGCTGGGCAATATACAAATAACCATTTTCAATTATCTGAGGAAAATACCTATAAAATAATGTCAAAAGCAGAGTTCTAATATGAGCGCCGTCAACATCAGCATCAGTCATAATAATTATATTATGATATCTGAGCCTAGAAACATCAAAATCCTCAGCAATAGCAGTTCCCAAAGCAATCACTAAAGCTCTTATCTCCTTAGAGGCTAAAATTTTATCCAATCTAGCCCTTTCAACATTTAAAATCTTACCCCTTAAAGGAAGAATAGCTTGAAAATGCCTGTCCCTTCCTTGTTTAGCGCTACCACCAGCACTATCACCCTCAACAATATAAAGTTCTGACTGCTCAGGATCACGAGTAGCGCAATCAGCTAACTTGCCTGGTAGGGTCATTCCTTCTAATATTCCTTTTCTAATCACTGTATCCCGAGCTGCTTTAGCAGCGCTTCGAGCTTTCTGGGCTAAAATTGATTTACCCAAAATCAGCCGGGCATCATTAGGATTCTTTTCCAAAAACTCCTCAAAAGTATCCAAAACCACTGCTTCTACGGTTGTTCTAGCTTCGGGATTTCCTAATTTTGCTTTTGTCTGACCCTCAAATTGAGGTTCTTTTAATTTAACACTAACTACTGCGGTTAGACCTTCTCGGACATCATCCCCGCTAAGATTTTGGTCAGCTTCTTTTAATAAACCGTTCTTTCTGGCATAATCATTTAAAACTCTAGTTAGGGCTGACCTAAAACCGGTTAAATGCATTCCGCCCTCACCAGTGTGAATATTATTAGCAAAACTTATTTCCAAATTTTCTATATCTTCACTATATTGAAGGGCTATCTCGACTAAGATATTGTCCTTTTCTCTCTCGGCGTAGAAAATATTAGGATGAATAACCTTTTTATTTTTATTTAGATGCCTAATATAAGAAACTATTCCGCCCTCAAAATAAAAAGTATGAGTGCGAAGCTGGTCGATAATAGTAATCTTTACTTTCTTGGTAAGATAGGCCTGCTGACGGAGATGATCTAAGATTCTATTCCAGTTAAATTTTATCTCCGGGAATATCTCTGGATCTGGTTCAAAAATCACATTAGTGCCCGAACCACGACATTTGCCCTCTTTCTTAACTTTGGTTGTGGCCTTGCCTCGAGAATATTCCTGAGTATAAACATTACCATTTCGACAAACCTCAACCCTCATCCATTTAGATAAAGCACAAACCACCGAAACGCCAACGCCGTGTAAACCACCAGCAATTTTATATGACTCACCGCCAAACTTTCCACCAGCATGAAGAGTAGTCATAACTGTCTCCAGGGCTGATTTTTTTGTTTGGGGATGTTTCTCAATAGGAATGCCTCTTCCATTATCAGCCACGGCTACTCGATTATTGGGAAGTAAGGTTACCCCAATATGGGTACAATAACCAGACATGGCCTCATCTAAACTATTATCAAATACCTCCCAAACTAAGTGATGAAGACCCTCTGGTCCGGTTGAACCAATGTACATTCCCGGCCTTTTTCTAACTGGCTCCAAGCCTTCCAAAACATAGATGTCTTTAGCCTCATAACTCGGTTCTTTTGGGGGTTTTTCCGATATTTCTCGACGCAAAACTACAGGCCTCTTCTGCGTCTTTGCTCTCTTTTGAGATTTTGCGGTTACTCTTTTTTTATTCTTAGATTTCTTGGGCATAATTATCGTCTTACTTTCCACCCTTCATTCTTTTCTAATTCCCTAATAATTTTTCTTTGAATCTTGTCTACTTCTTCATCTTTTAAGGTTTTTTCATAGGACTGATAAATGATGTGAAAAGCTAAATTCTTTTTCCCGCCCGGAATCTCCTCCCCTTCATACATATCAAATAAATCAACATCCTGAATTAATTCTCCGCCTACGCGATGAATTACATTTAAAACATTGACTACTCTATCATTTTGATTAACTAAAATTGCCAAATCGCGTACTGCCGCTGGGTAAGGTGAGGGCGGCTTATAAATTAATTCTTCCTCGGCTAATTTCAAAAGTTTTTCAAAATTTAGATTAAAGGCAACAACCGAAGCTTTTATATTTAACTTAGCTAAAATCTTGGGATTAATCTCGCCCATAAAGCCAATTTCTTCGTCTCCAACTTTTATCTCGGCAACAGCCATCTTCTGCCAAAAAGCTTCATCTAGCCACTCTGGAGTAGCCTGATAATCATCATGCCAAACATCAGCAATTCCTAATTTATTAAGCACGCCCTCAACTACTCCTTTTAATTCATAAAAATTCTCTCCCTTCATTTTTTCTGAGCGTTTGGCAATAATGCCAGCTAACATTCTTTGTTCCTCTATTTTATTGGGCTTCTGTCTATAAACTCTACCCAATTCAAAAACTTTTATCCCCTGGTCTTGTCCAAGATAGGCCCTGAGGTTATCTTTTATGTTTCTTAAGAGATTAATTAATAAATCTTTACGTAGATATTTTAAGTCTACGCTTAGGGGATTCTCTAATTCTAAATAGCCCTTCTGACTTAAATCCAATTTTTCTAAATCCCCCTCACCAATAAAGGAATTATTATAAACCTCAGTAAAACCAACTCCCTCCAAAATTGTCTTTACTTTATTTACAATTGTCAAATTGTCGTCTAATTTAGCTGCTCCCAATAAACCAAAAGGCAATTGGGTGGGAATATTATTATAACCAATTAGACGTCCAATCTCCTCAATTAAATCTTCCTCTATCTCAATATCTTGTCTAAAAGTAGGAACAACAACCCTTAGAGAATTATCTATTTCAAAACCCAATAATCTTAATTTCTTAATTATTTCTTGCTTAGAAATTTTAAGTCCTAAAACACTTTCAATTTTCTCTAAATTTAATTTTATTTTCTTAGGTAAGACTTTCTTGGAGTAAATATCGACTATACCTTTGGCTATTTTTCCTCCAATAAGTTGAGCCACTCTATCAATTGCCTGTTCGGTAAAATTAGGGTCTAAGCCATATTCAAAACGAATTGAAGATTCTGTTTTTATGCCCGTTTCCTTGGAGGTGGCTCTTACGGTATGGATATCAAAATTGGCTGATTCTAAAACAATTGTCTTTGTCCCATTGGTAATCTCTGCTTTTTTACCGCCTTTTACTCCGGCCAAAGCCAAGGGGCGTTTATTGTCTGCAATAACTAAAATATTTTCATTTAAATCACAAATTTCATTATCTAGGGTAATAATTTTTTCTCCTTTTTTAGCCCTCCTGACAATAATCTGTTTTCCCTCTAATTTATCGTAATCAAAAGCATGAAGTGGTTGCCCTATTTCAAACATTACATAATTAGCAGCATCAACAACATTATTAATTGGTTTTTGGCCCATGGCTTTTAATCTTTCCTGAATCCAATTCGGCGACTCCCCTATTTTAATCTCACTAATTACCCGAGCTGTATATCTGGGACAAGCATCTTTATCTTTTACTTCTACTTTAATAAAGTCAGTTGTTTTCAATTTTTTGTCCTCAATTAGTTTCGGATTTCGATATTCGAATTTCGAATTTAGGAGCGCACTGCATTCGCGCGCGACTCCTATATGACTTAAGCAATCATGGGCTCGATTAGGCAAAATATCAATATCCAAAATATAATCATTTCTTGATTTCTCTAGTCTCTTAACCTCGAAGCTGTGCATAGTTAGTAAATCAGCCAGTTTTTCTGGCTTCGGCAATTTTTTAACATATTCTTTTAGCCAGTTATAGGATATTTTCATATTAGTAATTATCTTTTTCTTTGTCTTCTTTTAATTCTTTATTAGCAAGTTTTTCTCCAATCTGGTCATCAATCCAATGAACAAATCTCTCATTAGAAGATTTCACATCTTCTTTTTTTATTCCTTTTATCTTCTCTGAAACTTCTTCCAACTTTCCCTTGGCAGGCTCATATTCGCCCTTATCAAAGTGAGCATAAAGGTCTTGGACATCCTCAGTTAAATGTTCTGGCTCAATATGAAGCCAGGGACTTCTATAAGTCTTGTCTTCTTTCATTTTTTTCATCTCTTCTTCTTTAAATTCTTTCAATTTTTCTACAACTGACTTCTCTTTACTTTCCTTTCTGGTCTTAAATTTTTCTATTGATTCTCTCATTGGTTTTTATCGCTCCTAAATAGCGATAACTAAAACTGATTAAGAAAACTTAAATTGCTTGAATATAACAATCTAATGTCATTTATTTTGTATTTCATCATGGTAACCCTATCTACGCCCATCCCAAATGCAAACCCCTGCCAATTGCCAGGTACATAACCAACCGCTTTAAAAACATTAGGATGAACCATACCAGCACCTATAATCTCCATCCAGTCCCCTGACGGATATTTCATATCGACTTCAAAACTAGGTTCAGTAAAAGGAAAATAGCTTGGTCTAATCCTCATTTCTATTTCTTCACCAAATAATTTCTTGAGAAATTCCTCAATTACTGCCTTAAAATTAGCCACGCTAATATGTCTGTCAACCATTAACCCCTCTAATTGATAAAAGTTATAGAAATGAGAAGCATCGGTTGCTTCATAACGAAAAACCCGACCGGGAACAACAATTCTAAAAGGTGGGTTGTTTTTTTCCATAAATCTCACCTGCATTGGACTAGTATGAGCCCTTAATAATAATTTTTCTGGTCTGGTTTCCAACCAGAATGTACTCCAAACATCCCGAGCTGGGTGGTCTTTGGGAATATTTAAAGCATCAAAATGATAATATTCTGTCTCAATATCAGGCCCTTCAATAATTCTAAAACCCATTGATAAAAATATTTCCTCAATTTTTCTCATTACTAAGGTCAGGGGATGAAGATGACCACGAGCCACTTTTATGCCGGGGGCCGTAACGTCTATTCTTCTTTCTTTCTTTTTTGCCTCCTGCTCGACAAATTGAGACATGAGATTGCTAATTTTTAATTCAAGGTCTTTTTTAAATTCATTGGCCCCTATTCCTAATTTCTTCCGTTTAGCTATGGGTAAATCTTTCAAGGACCTTAAAACAGAAGTAATCTCGCCTTTCCTCCCTAAATATTTTATTCTAAATTGCTCCAAATCAGCCAAATTTTTAATTTTGGTTAAATCAATAAATGTTTTCTTTTTTAGGCCCCTAATGTCCATAATTTAAAACTCTCCTCTTTTTAAAATTAAAAGAATAATTACAGCTAAAGCAACTAAAATTCTAACCCAAAATGGTATTTTGCCAATTAAATTTAAAATTGATAAAATCAGGCCGAATAAAACTAAATAAAAAATAACAAAAACAAAGTGACTGGCTTTATATGGGTCAATAGAATATAGAATAATAGCAAAAATTATCAAAAAAACAAGTGCCAATATCAAATTTAATC
>JBMORO010000048.1:0-7372 GCA_049322295.1 Patescibacteria group bacterium
TGCTCCACCATTGAGCTATGCGCCCTAATATTATTTCTTCATTAATTCCTCAAACTCTTTTCTTTCAATGGTTTCTTTTTTAATTAATCTTTGGGCGATTTGGATGAGTTTTGATTTGCGATTTTTCAAGATTTTTTCCGCGGTTTTTTGAGCATCACGAATAAATTTTTCTACTTCTTTATCAATTTCAGCGGCTACTTTTTCTGAATAATTTTTCCCTTCAACAATTTCTTTGCCCAAAAAGACCAATTCTCCTTGTTCGCCAAAGGTCATTGGTCCTAATTTTTCACTCATTCCATATTGGGTAACTAAAGCTCGAGCCAATTCTGAAGCTTGGCGTAAATCATTGGACGCGCCAGTGGTTAATTCATTGAAAATTAATTTTTCCGCGCAATAGCCACCCAATAATATGGCTAATTCATCTAAAAATTCTGAACGGCTTCTTAAATGTTTGTCTTCAGCTGGCATTTTTAAAGTATAACCAGCTGCTCGACCCCGAGAAACAATGGAAACCTTATGAACTGGGTCAGCGTGCTTTGAACTGGCAGTGACTAAAGCATGACCAGCTTCATGATAAGCAGCAATTTCTTTTTCTTTTTTAGAGAGAATATGACTTTTTCTTTCCGGACCTAATAAAACTTTTTCAATTGAATTTAATAAATCCGACTGACTAATAGTTTTCTGGTCTTTTCGAGCAGATAAAATTGCTGCTTCATTAATTAAATTCGCTAAGTCAGCCCCAGAAAATCCCGGTGTTCTTTCGGCTAATTCTCGTAAATTAACTTCCGAAGCTAATTTTTTATTTCGGGCATGAATTTTTAAAATAGATTCTCGGTCATCAATATCTGGCATATCTAAAACAACTCTTCGGTCAAATCTACCTGGTCGCAGAAGTGCTGGGTCTAAAATATCTGGTCGGTTAGTAGCCGCCACTACTATTAGGTTTGTCGTAACATCAAATCCATCCATTTCCACTAAAATCTGATTTAAGGTTTGCTCTCTTTCATCATGACCACCACCCAAACCTGCTCCCCGATGTCTTCCTACGGCATCAATTTCATCAATAAAAACAATAGCGGGAGCATTTTTCTTGGCTAAATCAAAAAGGTCCCGCACCCTGGCTGCTCCCACCCCAACAAACATTTCTACAAATTCTGAACCAGAGATATGGAAAAAAGGAACATTAGCTTCGCCAGCCACTGCTCGGGCTAATAAAGTTTTTCCCGTACCCGGTGGTCCCATTAATAAAACTCCTCTAGGAATTCGAGCTCCAATATCAATAAATTTTTTAGGATATTTTAGAAAATCAACTATTTCTTTTAATTCTTCTTTGGCTTCTTTTACTCCCGCTACATCTTTAAAAGTAATTTTTTGTTTTTTATCCATTGGCTGGCTTAACCGAGCCCTCGATTTTCCAAAAGAAAGAGCTTGGGTTTGACCTCTCTGGGCTTGTCTGAACAAGAACCATAAAAGAAAAGCCATTAATAAAAAGGGTAAAATAAAAGGTAAAAGAGTGGCTAACCAAAAGCTTAATCCTGATTCACCTTTAATTTCTAAACTTACCTCTTTTAATTTCTGATTATCAACCCCTAAATTTTTAAGAGTTTCAGTTAAGCCAAGTTCTCCTTCTTTTTGGCTTGTTTTTAGAGCGCCATCTTTAAGTTCTATTTCTAATTTATTTTCTTTGATAGTAATTTTTTTAACCTCCCCATTATTAATATAAGAAGCTACCTGATTAAGTGAAACCTCCTCTTTTTCTTTAAGGGGGCTGGTATAAATAGTAAAAATAGCTGATAAAACTATCAGGATAAAAAACACAATTAATAAATTTTTGAAGAGATTTTTCACCCCGTAGTAGATTTCCGACTAATTAAAAATTTATCTCTTGCTGCCCCGTAGCAGTCGGAAATTCACTACGGGGTTCATCGTATATTAAATATAACAGAAAACCCCCGCCACTGCAAGCAGTGAGGGGGGTCGAGGGTTCAGTCAGCGATCTTGACCACTTCTTTGGCTGACATACCAAAGAATTTCTCCTTTGAGATTTTTTCCGGCCTTTCTCGTCGGGTCTGTTTGAAAAATCGGCTTTTTTCTTCGCGCAGCCTGTTGTGGCTGTCTCTATTTTTTCTGCTAGGGGCGTGATGGAGCGCCTCCTTTACTACTTCAGCCATGGTCTGGTTAAGAGGTTTTTCGGGAGTCCGTTTTTCTTCCCAGGTCTTGAACGTAAAGAAAGCTCGATCAGCCTCTTCTTCTTTTTCCCAGCTACCGTGGAAGATCCGGCAGTGACCATTGCGTTTAAAGGTCACAATGATTTCTCTAGGACTGGAAAAACCTTTAATTTTTCCATCCTCGAGAAACTTTTCGGCTGAGAATCCATCCCTGTCCTTGACCTTAATCTCAGCATTGGTCACCACTGTGTTGAGGAGAAGAGGAAGCGATTTTCCCTTTTCCAAAACCCAGCACTTGACACCGGTTATGAAGCGGTCGCCAAGTTTGGCGGTCATGCTGAATTTGACCCAAAGACCGTCGCCTAACTCAAACACCTTAAAAAACACAACAAACCTCCTCTAAAATATATTCTAAGTCCCTTAAAGGAAACTTAGTGGCAATTTTTAATGTCTCGCAAGGATCTACCCTAATTATACACCCAAAACAAAAATCTGTCAAGTAATTTGACAGATTTTTAATACAACGATGGACTTAATATGCGGACTTGCGATGTCCGCATATAGGACATCGCAAGTCCTAAACTTCTAAAATCGGCTTCAAAGCCATTCTATATTCTGAGGGTTTGATTGATAGAATTTTGAAATTATATTTTTTGCCGAGTTCTAAGGTTTCTTTCATTTTTTTCTCGGTTCCAAATTCGGAAATATGAGTTAATCCTTGGATATGCTTATCTAATTTTACAAAAGCGCCAAAAGGATTAAATTTGGTGACCGTGCCTTTGACAATCTGCCCAGTTTGATATTTATCTCTGACTTTTTCCCAAGGATTTTCTTTTAAGGCTCGAGTGGAAAGAGAAATCTTGTCTCCCTCTATTTCCACAATTTTAGCTTTTATTTTGTCACCGACTTTAAAGAAATCAGCTGGATTATCAATAATTTGCCAGTCAATTTCCGAAATATGAATTAAGCCCTCTAACTCATCTCCACCTTCGCCAAGGTTTTGGCGGACAGGAAATTTTACAAAAGTGCCAAAATCAACTACTCCGGTAATTATTCCTTCAACCACATCTCCGATTTTATATTTTTCCAGAGCTTTCTTCAATTTCTTTTCCTCAGCTGCTTTTTCTGAGACAATTAGTTTTTTCTCTCTAGAATCTAAGTCAATAATCTTTAATTTGAGGGTTTGATTAACCAATTTATTTAATTCTAAAAGAATTTTTTGTTTATTTGCTCCTTCTACTCGAGGATAATGAGTAGTAGAGAGTTGGGAAACTGGCATAAAGGCTTCAATTTTTTCTACTTCCATCATTAATCCTCCCTTATTAGCTTTTAAAACCTTGGCCTCAATAATTTCGCCTTTTTCCATTTTTTCTCTAAGAACTTGCCATTTTCTTTCTTCGCCAGCTTTTAAAAGAGAGACCTCGGCATAGCCATCTTCATTTTCCAGCATTACGATTTTTACTGGAATTATGTCATTGACTTTTATATTTTTAAATTCTTGAGGATTCTGTTTTATTTCATTGCCTAAAATTACCCCGGTTTTAAAATTCTTTAAATCTAGAAAAATCATTTGAGGTTTAATAGCCGTAATCCTAGCCTCAATAACATCCCCGGCCCGAGGTATAACAAGAGAAGCCTTATTAATAAGGTTTGTCATTAAATCCGATTTTTTATCAACAACAGATCGCATGTTTTTCTAGTATAGAGGATATTAAAATTTTTGGCAAGGGGGATTTGTTTAAAAGATTTTTTTGTGATAAAATAAAATTGTATGAAGATTGCTTGGTATGGCCAAAGCTGTTTTAAACTTTTAGTTAAAACAAATAACGGCGAGAAAATTACTGTTATTATTGATCCTTTTTCTAAAGAAATTGGCTTAAATCCCCCTCGCGGATCAGCTGATATTGTTATAGTCTCTCATAACCATTATGACCATAATAATGTAAAGTCAGTTAGCGGCGAACTATTTATTATTGACGGCCCAGGAGAATACGATATTAAGAAGGTTTTTATAAAAGGTATTTATTCTTTCCATGATAATTCTGAAGGAAAGGAAAGGGGCATAAATACAATTTCGGTTATAGAAGCAGAGGACATGAAAATTTGTCATTTAGGCGACTTGGGGCAAAAAGAACTTTCTGATAAGCAACTTGAGAAGATTGGAGAAATAGATATTTTAATGGTCCCAGTTGGTGGTATCTATACTATTAATGGGAGTGAGGCAGTGAAAATTATTAATCAAATTGAGCCTAAAATTATTATTCCTATGCATTATAAAATTCCTGGTCTAAATATTAAATTGAATCCAGTAGAGAAATTTTTAGAGGAGATTGGCGGGGAAAAAGAGACGATGGAAGAATTTTCAATCCAGAAAAAAGATTTAACCGAAGAGGAGATGAAAGTAGTGGTAATGAAGGTCGTATGAAGAATTTTATTAAAAAAATTCAACAAAAGCCCCGATCGAGCCGACTTTTAATTCTCTGGTTATCAACTATTTTGGTAATGCTTATAATTATAGCCATTTGGCTATTTTCTTTTTCTCGCAGCCTTAAGTCTGAGAGGGCCAGTAAAGAGATAAAAGAAACAAATTTGCCTTCTTTGTTTGAAACTTTGAAGAGAGATTTTTCTTCATTTAAACAAGAATTAGAGGCAAGTTTCAAAAATATGGAAATCAACGAATAACGAATTCCATTACGAATTTACGAATATTCGAAAATTCGTAACTGATTAGATATTCGTTGATGAAAATACAAAATGAAGGAGAAAAATAAAAACAACAAGCCAGAAACAAATAAAAGAATTCAGTTTCGAGAAATTAGTCAAGAAATGAAAGAATCTTATCTTGATTATGCTATGAGTGTGATTATTTCTCGGGCCATTCCCGATGCCCGCGATGGTTTAAAGCCTGTCCATCGAAGGATTTTGTATGCTATGCACGAAATGGGTTTAACTTCTGGAGCAAAATATAGAAAATCAGCCAATGTTACTGGTATTACTATGGCTTATTATCATCCCCACGGTGACCAGGCAATTTATGATGCTTTGGCTAGAATGGCTCAGGATTTTTCTCTTCGATATCCTTTAGTAGATGGTCAGGGCAATTGGGGAAGTGTTGATGGCGATGCCCCAGCTGCTCAAAGATATACTGAGTGTAAATTGTCAAAATTGGGTGAGGAAATGTTAAAAGATATTGAAAAAGAAACCGTTGATTTTATTGATAATTATGACGGGACCAGAAAAGAGCCAGGCGTTTTGCCTTCTCCTGTTCCAAATCTTGTTTTAAATGGGACTTTAGGGATTGCTGTAGGTATGGCTACCACTATTCCTCCTCATAATTTAGGAGAAGTAGTAGATGCTATTTGTTATTTAATTGATGAGCCAAAAGCCACAATTGAGGATCTTTTTAAATTTATTAAAGGACCAGACTTTCCTACTGGTGGGGAAATTTACAACAAAAAAGAAATTCTCCAAGCCTATGTTTTTGGCAGGGGTCCGATTCTTACCCGTGCCAAAGCAGAAATTGTCGAAGAAAAAGGCAAATTCAAAATAATTATCAGTGAATTGACTTACCAAACCAATAAATCAATTCTCTTGGAAAGAATTGCGGAATTAGTCAAAGAGAAAAAGATTGATGGATTAAAGGACATCAGAGACGAATCGGACAAAGAAGGTACAAGAATCGTGATTGAGCTCAAAAGCGACGCTTTTCCCCAGAAAATTTTGAATAAACTTTATAAATATACGGAACTGCAAAAAACCTTTCATCTTAATTGTATTGCTTTGGTTGATGGAATTCAGCCGCAGACGCTTTCTTTAAAACAATTATTGGTGCAATTCATTGACCACCGCCGAGATGTGGTTACTAGAAGACTGAAATACGATCTAGCGCGCGCCAAGGAAAGAGTGCATATTTTGGAAGGTTTGGCCAAGGCCTTGAAAAATATCGACAAAGTAATTACTTTAATCAAAAAATCAAAGGATAAAGAAGATGCCAGAGTCGGATTGATAAAATCATTCAAACTGAGCGATATCCAAGCCACAGCGATTTTGGAAATGAAATTACAGACTTTAGCTGCTCTGGAACGCAAGAAAATCCTTGATGAATTGGAAGAGAAACTGAAACTAATTAAAAGCATTGAAGAAATCTTGGCCAGTCCTAAGAAGATTCTGAAAGTTATTAAAGATGAATTAATAGAAATTAAAAACAAATATGGAGACGAAAGAAAGACCAAGGTTTTTACCGCTAAGGTCGGAGAATTTGCTGAAGAAGATTTGATTCCCGAAGAAGAGACTATTATTACAGTTACTAACACCGGCTATATTAAAAGGGTTAACCCTAAATCTTATCGAGCCCAAAGACGAGGTGGCAAAGGTATTATTGGCATTAAAACCAAAGAAGAAGATTTTGTCGAACATTTCTTTGTTTCCTCGACCCACGATGATTTGCTTTTCTTTAGCAATAAAGGCAAGGTTTATCAAACCAAGGCTTATGAAATTCCCGAGGCCACTCGGGCTTCTCGGGGCAGGGCAATAGTTAATATTTTAGGCCTATCCTCGGAAGAAAAGATTAGCGCGGTTGTTCCTTTAAAAAAACAGAAGAGGAATTCGGATGGGCGCATTCGGATTGCCGGAGGCCAAAGGCCGGAGGCGCGCTATTCAGATGCCGGGTTTTTGGCAATGGTAACTAAAAATGGTATAATTAAAAAAACAGCCATAGAGAAATTCGCTAATATCAGGAAAGGTGGAATTGTAGCGATTGAATTAGAGAAAGATGATAGTTTAAAATGGGTAAAGGTAACCACGGGTAATGATGAAATAATGCTGACTACAAAATTGGGTCAGGCCATTAGATTCTCGGAAAAAGATTTAAGGCCAATGGGTCGAAGCGCCAGGGGTGTAAGAGGAATAAAACTGCGAGTTTTTGGTAAAACAAAAGATAAAGAAGAATTTACTGATGCAGTAGTAGGAATGGAAGTAATTGGTCCAGACCTAATAAAAACCAATCCTGAAATTTTAATTATAAGTAGCAATGGTTATGGGAAGAGGACGCCTTTAAATAATTTCAAGATACAACATCGAGGAGGCGTCGGGGTGAAAGCAGCCAAGGTGACGGAAAAAACCGGAGCCTTAGTGGCTCTTAGAATAGTTACTCCCGATAAAGAAGATTTGATTGTTACCTCTCAGAAAGGAAATGTAATTAGGAC
>JBMORO010000049.1:0-7274 GCA_049322295.1 Patescibacteria group bacterium
AAATAAATCTAAGTTCATTATAGCTAATTTAATAAAAATTTCAAGTCAATAGCTTAATTGTGGATAACAAATCCCCCACCTATGTATAGGTGGGGGACAAACATCAAATCCTTTATAGTTGTCCTGACTTGTCCGCCATAGCTCAAAAAGCGACGGCGGATTGTGGTCTTCCTTTGTGGTCCAAAGACCAACACCCTTATCATCGACCGTTTTAACCTCGCCAATAAAGGCGGGTTTTTAAGTAAAAAATTTTCCATCCACAGGTTCCCCTACGGATGCCTTGTTCATGTTGTCCCTTATGTCGCCATAAGGCATGGACTATATTATCTTCCTTTCAACCAATAATTTGGCTTTTTTAGGATGCCAAGAACCTATTAATCTTGCAAAGTCCGTATGCGATTTCGATAGAACATACATTCTCCAATAATCTGGTTTTACGTTTTTGCTCGGGTTATGAATTTTTCCTATCTTTATTTTTAAGCTTTCTAATATTTTCTTTATCTTTTCTATCTTATGTTTGTCTTTAACGGCCAACTGGACATAGAATCTATTGTTTTTATTTTGAGGAATGCCACCCTCGGCATCGAAAAATCCTTTAATATAAGCGATTTTTTCTTTTTTAGATTTCAGCTTCAAGGGATCAAATTTGAAATCCAGAAAAGATGCCAATGTTTCTAAAACATAAACATTTCTTTCCTTCCCTTCTTTATATATCCAAGCATTAAATCCAACTATCTTGAACAGCTTTTTCAGAACCTCTAACCAATCCTTACCTTTCTGGGCTATTCTAAATCGTTTATTAGAACTAAATGTTCCATCGTGCAGTGTTCCTAAAAGATAGGCTTTAATTTCTTTTTCGTAGTTGAAAGGAGTTCGGCGTGTAGTCTCTGAGGGGATCCGACCGAGATTGGACCTTCCCTGCTGATTGTCTGCACTGGGAACTTTGTCACTCATAATTATATTTTATCATGAGTAGCTCCAGATTCACAGAGTTTCCAGCATATAGCCGAATTTCTCTCTGACGTTACCGTCAGGGGTCACAACTAATTTATGACTTCGCCCTAGTCACCGAGCTTACCTTAGGCCCCCACACCTATTCCAAACTTATTGTTGAGAATATGATACAGTTGAAACAACAGCATTGATTTTTAAAATCATGCCTGCGTTTCGGATAGGTGTGGGGGACATTAGGTACTCCCGGCTTCTCTGGCGTGACAGGCGGTGAGTACAAAGCTTGAGAACGTATTCACCGCGGCATAGCTGATCCGCGATTACTAGCGATTCCGGCTTCATGAGGTCGAATTGCAGACCTCAATCCGAACTGGGACCGATTTTGAATGGGATTGGCTCCATCTTACGATTTGGCAACCCATTGTATCGGCCATTGTAGCGCCTGTGTTGCCCAGGGCATCAAAGGGCCATGCTGATTTGGCGTCATCCTCACCTTCCTCCACATATAATGTAGCAGTCTCCCGTGACAAATATAACACGGGACGAGGGTTGCGCTTGTTACCCGACTTAACGGAGCAACTCACGCCACAAGCTGACGACAACCATGCAGCACCTGTTCTAGTGTCCTTGTAGAAGACCCGACTTTCATCAGGTTTTCACTAGAATTTCAAGCCCTGGTAAGGTTCTTCGCTTGTCGTCGAATTAAACCAGACGCTCCACCGCTTGTGCAAGCTCCCGTCTATTCCTTTGAGTTTTAGTCTTGCGACCGTACTTCCCAGGCGGAGCACTTAACGCGTTGGCTTCGCCACTTGAAGGGTCGATACTTCAGACAGCTAGTGCTCATCGTTTAGGGTGTGGACTACCAGGGTATCTAATCCTGTTCGCTCCCCACACTTTCGTCTCTGAGGGTCAGGAATGCGCCAGCTGAATGCCTTCGCCTTTGGTGTTCCTCAGAGTATCAACGGATTTCACCCCTTCTCTCTGAGTTCCATCAGCCTCTCGCATCCTCAAGTCTGACCGTTTCCTCTGCAGCCTCATTGTTGAGCAATAAGATTTAACAGAAGACGTATCAAACCCCCTGCAGACGCTTTACGCCCAGTAATTCCGGACAACGCTCGGGGTACTCGTATTACCGCTGCTGCTGGCACGAGTTTAGCAACCCCTTATTCCTAAGGTACACTCAAGTCCCGATAAATCGGAAAGATTGCTCCCTTAGAAAAGCATTTTACACCCCGAAGGGCTTCTTCATGCACGCGGCGTCGCTCCATCAGGCTTTCGCCCATTGTGGAAGATTCTCGACTGCTGCCTCCCGTAGGAGTAAGGCCCGTGTCTCAGTGCCCTCGTTGGGGAACACGCTCTCACGCCCCCTACCCGTCATTGCCTTGGTGGGCCATTACCTCACCAACAAGCTGATAGGCCGCAGGCCTCTCCCAATCCGGTATTTATATTGCTACAAATACCCTTTACCCTTACAGGAACCATCAGGTATTATTCCCACTTTCGCGGGATTATCCCTGTGACTGGGGTAAGTACCTACGTGTTACTAACTCGTTCGCCGGGGCTCATATGATTGAGCCCCTCGACTTGCATGCCTTATCCACGCCGCCAGCGTTCGTCCTGAGCTAGGATCAAACTCTCAATTATTAGAAGCTGATAAACGCAGATAGCTACGCAGATAAACGCTGAAAAAATCCGCGTAAATCTGCGTTATTATCCGCGTAAATCCGCTTCTACAAGAATCAGGACAACTATAAAGAATTCGATTCTTTACGCTTGCATCAGACCCCGATACCATCCGCCTTCGGCGGAGCTACGGGGCAAGTTTTCAAAGAGCGAATTTAAAACAGAGCCCAATCTTTGAACTTTAATTCCAAAACTGAACTCTGTTTTTAAAGTACGTTAATTGTCCGCTCTTTTCACATAAGGTTTGTTTAGGTCAATTAGAATAATTAGGTTAAATGAGACATTAATACTTATGTATTTTCTATTTTACTCCAAAAAAATCACTTGTCAAGCCCCTTTCTCCATCTTTCGATTTTTTTATGATTGCCAGAAAGTAAAACTTTTGGAACTCGCCATTTACCAAATTTTTCTGGGCGGGTGTAAACTGGGTAACTGCCTTTGATTTCTTCTAAAGATTCGTGTTTGCCCAAAACTCCCGGGATAAACCGACTGACTGCGTCAACCACAATCATTGCGGGGATTTCGCCGCCAGTCAAAACATAATCCCCTATTGAAATTTCTTCGTCGGCAATATATTTTGCCACTCTCTCATCAACTCCCTCATATCTCCCGCAAATCATAATCAATCTATCTAATCTGGAAAATCTTTTCGCCATTTTTTGGTCAAACTTCTTCCCCCGGGGCGAAAATAGAATTATTTTTGCCCCGCCCCGCGAAGCTTTAGCGAAGTGGGGTTTCTTAATTTTTTGAATTGCTTTGTATATCGGTTCGATTTTGAGTATCATACCAGGACCACCACCGTAGGGTTTGTCGTCCACAGTCTTATGTTTATCACTCGTGTAATCTCTTAAATTATGAATTTTAATTTTAATCAATCCTTTTCTCTGGGCGCGTTTAATAATTGATTCGTTAAAATAGGAATCGAAAATTTTTGGAAAAATTGTGATAATATCGAAACGCATAAATTAAATGTGGAAACCCCACACTTTTATTGCGAGATAGTTCACGGCAGCATATTCGTCCCGCAGCTGCGGGACGAAGCCCTATTCTGGCACTGTGCTGCAAGGTCATACACGGCAATAAAAATGAGGGGTTGTTTTTCTGTTTTGATTATCAAAACAGAAAAACAAAAACCGCACCACAATAGTAGCACGGTCTTTGTAATCTTACAAGGAATTTTTTATCACGCTCAGCGTGACTATAGTTCTAAATCTTCAACAACTTTGTCAACGCTTTTCTTTTCTGCTCTAGGTGCTCGTCTGCCGCCTTCCGGCTCTTCAATCTTAAGGTTGACTCGGGCATTGTTTCTTAAACCAACAATTCTGGTTAAAGTTCTGATTGCTCTGGCTGTAGAACCAGCTCGACCAATCAAAGCGCCCATATCTTCAGGATTAACCTTAAGAGTGATAAGCACGCCCATTTCGTCAACTTTTCTATCTACCTTTACGTCGTCAGGATGATTGACAATGCCCTTGACAATGAACTCTACGAATTCCTGATCTTTGTTTTTTGCAGCCATGTTTTCAATTAGTAATTAACTGATTAGCTAGTAGCCGACCTTTCTATCTTGCTGAATTACAGCAGTGCTACTATTTGTTTATAATTATATTCTATTTAAAATTATTTGTCAACAACTTCGGAACTTTCTGGTTTTGGTTCTTCAGCTCTTGGCTCCTCCGCTTTTATTGGCTCTGGGGTGACTTGTTCTGCTTTTGGCTTGTCCTCCGAAGCTCTAACAGGAGCGGAGGAGGATTCGACTTCTGGGCTTTTCGTCTTCGTTCCGACATCTGTCGGAACTTCGGCGGACTTCGCTTCACGCCGTTTCGCTCGCCACGCCATCAATTTTTCCTTTTCTATAATTTTTTCATCAACTAATAAATTATGTACTGTTGGTGATGGCTGGGCGCCTTGAGAAAGCCAGTATTCAATTCTCTCTTTTTTAAAACTTTTCTTTTTTAATCGCGGGTTATAAGTTCCCAATAACTCAATAAACTTCCCCTGCGGCGAAGTTGTATGTTCGACCAAAGCTACCCGATAACTCGGGCTATTCTTCTTCCCAATTTTCTGCAATCGTATTTTTAGCATAAGTTTTAATATAGCAGATTATAAAAATTAATGCAAGAAGTAAAAAAAGAAGGGGATGGAATAGGTATTCCACCCCCGATTGAGGAGACTTAATCATGAACAATGAGACGACAGATTTGAAAAAGAAAGGCAATGAAACCGACATAAAAGGGAGCAACCGCGATAGCAAAATGATTTGGCTTTTCTTTTTTCGTGAATAGATACATCAGAACTGCTCCTCCCGTCATCACACCAAAAGACAGAATAAGGGTAATTGTTTTTAACATCACGGCCTCCTTTCTTGGACCTTAGTCGTCGGAAATCTTGGTAAATATGGCGTAGCGGCTGGGTCCAAAGCCATATTCCGTACTATCAAGGTCACACCCTTGGACGACAAGGATACTAATGAGTCTAACGAGTTCGCCACGCCCTCCCTTCCATTTAGGTGAAGCGAGCATTTGTGCCAACTTTACAGGGAGCGTTACCTTATCTGCTAACTCATAACCCACGTATCCTAAATCTTCCAACATTTTACGATTAAGGCGCTTTTCCATTTTTTTAACCTCCTTTTTTCGTAAGATTTTTATTCTACCTATATTATACACCCATCCCAAAATCCTGTCAAGCCCAAATCCATTTTTTCTCAAATCTGCCGACCTATACCAACTTTTTTCCGATCGAGCAAAAGATGGTATGGGCGAGGAATTTTGTTTTCACTGAGACAACTTTTAATCGTCCTCTATTTTAGGAATTTGTTGTGGTTCCTGGAAACCATTACGCAGCCAAGCCCGCTTCAGGCAAAATAAAAACACCAAACTATATTGGCTTGGCGAGTAATAGCAGCGCAAGAAACAAATCATTAATTAAATAATTCTCGGCGACTGCGTGGTTGGAAGGAAGCACAACAAATTCCATTCTATTCCCAACCTTTCTTTTTTAACGCCTTTTTTGCCGCGTCTTCTTGGGCAGCTTGTTTGGAAGGACCTCTGCCTTTGGCCACTAATTCACTATTCAAATAAACACCAACCACAAAACTTTTGGCGTGGTCAGGTCCTTCCTCTTTTAATACTTCATAACTCGGCGTAATTCCAACTTTTTCTTGAGCATGCTCTTGAAAATGACTTTTGGGATCTAAATAAAGTCTATGTTCTAAAATTTTTGGCAACTCACAAAGCAATTTATCTTGAATAAATTTTTCCGCTTTTTCAAATCCTTGGTCTAAATAAATCGCTCCCACCAAAGCTTCTAAAGTATTAGCCAAAATAAATTGCCTTGCCCGACCAGTATCTTGACTCTCGCCCTTTGAAAGCATTAAATAACCATTAAATTCCATTTTAGTAGCAATTTCTGAAAGCATTTTACTATTTACCAAAGCTGCTCGCCAAGTAGTTAACTCACCTTCGGGATTGGGGTAGCTATTAAAAAGATATTTAGTTATTACCAATTCTAAAACCGCATCACCTAAAAATTCCAAACGTTCATTGTGTTCTAATTTACATCCTGGGTTTTCATTAAGATAAGAACGATGAACAAAGGCTTGCTGTAACAATTTTTTATCTTGGAATTTTATACCAAGATTTTTTTCAAGTTTATCAAAATCCTTTAAAATCTTCATGTTTTTGTTTTTTCCATTTCTCTATAAATTGTTCCCAAAACACCATTAACAAAGCGACCGGAACTTTCTCCTCCATAACTTTTGGCCAATTCTATGGCTTCGTTAATCGCCACTTTTGGCGGCACTTCCTTTTTGTCGCCAAATAAAAGCTCGTAAATTCCAATTCTTAAAACATTTCTATCAACAATAGTAATTTGCTCGATTGGCCATTCGGGAGCTGATTTCTTTATAATCTCATCTATCTGTGGTTGACGCTCCAAAACACCCTTAGATAGGTTTTTCATAAAATCAATTTCATCAATTCCTGGCCCGAATTCAGAAATATTTTTTTCTAAAACCTTTTCTAAATCAGGATTCTTATCTTTTCTAAAATCCCATTCATAAAGGGATTGGAGCACGATTGAACGAGCTAAATGTCGATTTGGCATGTTATTTTCTTGATAATTCTTCTAAGCTTAATGGTTTTACCTTTTGTTCTTCTTGAGCCTCTTTCTCGTGTTCTTTTAATTCTTTTTCTTTTTTCTTTCGTTCTTTTTTCTCTAACTTAGCCAAAACATTAATAACCTGACGATTGTTATAATAACCACAGAAAGAACAAACACGATGAGCTAAAACCGGCTCTCCGCATTTTGGACAGCTGAAGAGTTTTTGTTTCTTTAATCTTATCTGGGCTCTTCGTCTATTCCTTCTCGATTTAGTATGTCTTTGTTTTGGATTAGGCATGTCTCTATATTAGCAGAAAATAAACTTGATAGCAAGTTGCTAATTAAATTTTATAAATGATAAAATAAGATTATATGGTAGAACAAAAATTCACGCATCTACATGTCCACTCTCATTATTCCCTTCTTGACGGGTTAGCGAAGATTGATGAGTTAATTGAAAAAGCCAAAGAAATGAAAATGGACTCTTTGGCTTTAACTGACCACGGGGCAATGTATGGAGCAATTGAATTTTATAG
>JBMORO010000050.1:0-6467 GCA_049322295.1 Patescibacteria group bacterium
CTCGACCCCGCTGTTTTTACTTGCCCCGCATCAATTTTGCCAAGCAAATGGCAAAATTTTTATTTTAAGATAGGCAAGATTACTTTAAGGACATTCAATGTCCTTATTTTTAATAATATTTGGACATTGAATGTCCAAAATATTACAGTTCCGTCTGATACAATCTTTTCTGGCTGAAAAAGTAAAGAATTCTGTTATCAGCATCGTATTTTATTTGGGGGGTTTCGGTGGTGATGAATTTGATAGTGTTTCGCGGTGGCTGGTTGTTTAATTCAGTAACTAAAATTGAATCCCTAGTACTGATAATTAGATTTTGGTCAGTTTTCGGATACCAAATTACCTCACTAATTATTTGTCCAAAATCAATTTTTTCTATATCTCCTTTTTTATGAGTCGCTAAAACATCCACCTCATCTCCCAACCATAAAATTTCTACTGATTTGTCTTTTTGGCAAAGCAGTTTTTTGTTATCATCAGATAAAATCCATTTGCCCTGATTAAAACTGGGGAATACTTGGTCAAAAAATTCAGCTGATTTTAAACTACTTACATCTAATTCAAAAATCTTTCCAGTGAAATAATCTAAATAAATAATTCCATTTTTATATATCGCGTAATTGAGTACATTAGGAACTAAAATTTGAGATAAGGTTGAATTTTCCGGATTATTTTCATCCCAAGTGACAGAATAAAGATTATTATTAGATAGAAAAT
The DNA here is from genome assembly GCA_049322295.1 of Patescibacteria group bacterium. GTDB lineage: Bacteria > Patescibacteriota > Minisyncoccia > RBG-13-40-8-A > RBG-13-40-8-A > JBMORO01. The sequence continues at coordinate 715 of JBMORO010000050.1, forward strand.
AAATTTTTTTGCCGCTTTTATCAATATTTATATTTTCAATTTTAAAGATTGTATATTTTGATTTTTTCTTAATTATTTCAGTAAGTTTGTCCAGAGAATAAGGGCTTTTAAAAAAAGAAGAATAGGAATCACTTTCAGTTGCTACTAAAAGAATCTTAGGATTAAAAGGGACAAGAAAAATGTTATCTATTCTGGTTACCAGTCCTGATTTAACCGATATATTTTTCTCCCAAGGATGGTACTCTTCTTTTATTATTTTGACATTATAAACCTTAGGAATAAGACGCCTCACGAATTTACTCGTTTTTCCTTCTGGTTTATTATTGATATAAATATCTGCCTTAGGAGGGTATGATTTAAGGTATATGCCGCCACTAGAAACAATTGTTCTTTTTTCTAAATCAAAACTATAACCCTCAGCATAGAGGATAATTGCTGGAACAATAATAATAAAAATTAAAACAAAAATAAGAAAAATTATCCGACGTGTTTGACGACTCATATTATTTAGTTTATATTTAAAGCATATGTTTGTCAAAAAAATTGGTATTGATTTGGGTACAGCTAATACGCTGGTTTATGTTCCCAAAAAAGGAGTTATTGTTAACGAACCATCGGTAGTAGCAGTTTCTATTGATGATAATCGGGTTTTAGCTGTTGGTAATGAAGCCAAAGAAATGATTGGTCGAACTCCGGATAATATTGTCGCTTACCGTCCCCTAAAAGATGGAGTGATTGCCGAATACAAAATTACTCAAGCAATGCTTTCTTATTTTATTAATAAGGCTGAAGGTAAGATAAGAATCTTTAGACCAGAAGTAATGATATCTGTGCCAGCTGGCATAACTTCGACCGAAAGGAGAGCAGTAATTGAAGCAGCTATTCAATCGGGCGCTAAAGCTGCTTATTTAGTTAAAGAGCCAGTTTTAGCCGCAATTGGAGCAGGAATCCCCATTAATTCACCAGCAGGGAATATGATAGTTGATATTGGGGCAGGAACCTCAGAAGTGGCCATTATTTCATTAGGCGGGATAGTAGCTTGGTCTTCAGTGAGAACAGGTGGTGATAAAATTGATAGAGCAATTGCTGATTATATTAAGAAAAAATACAATTTAGCCATTGGCGAGAGAACAGCTGAAGATATTAAAATTCAGATTGGCAGTGCTTTGTCTAATCCCGAAAGGGGTAAGATGGAGGTTAGGGGGAGAGATTTAATTGAGGGCTTACCAAAAACAATTGAAATTGATAATAAAGAAGTGGTGGAAGCGATTTCTGGCGAGTTACGAGAAATTATTAAAGCTATAAAAGCAGTTCTTCAGGAGACTCCACCCGAATTAGCCGCTGATATTATGAATAGGGGAATGGTTCTTTCTGGCGGAGGGGCCCTGTTGAATAAAATGGATGAACTAGTTACTAAATCAATTGGTGTTCCTTGTTATTTAGCTGACGAGCCATTGTTCTGTGTGGTAAAAGGGACGGGTATTGCCTTAGAGAATTTAGATGTTTATAAGAGAAGCATAATGTCAAAGAAATAAAAAATTAAAAATAAAATATAAAAAATGAAAATAGGTATTCAAATTTCCTCTTCTTTAGAAAATAGAACTGGGGTGGAAGAATATATATATCAATTATTAAAGCACTTGCCAATGGTTGATGATTATAAAAATCATCAATTTTTTATTTATGGAAGAAAAAATCTGAAATGGCCATTTAAATTCGGTTGGACGCAAATAAGATTGAGTTGGGAGATGTTGAAAAATTCACCCCCACTACCAAAATCTTGGTGTGGGGGTAAACCAGATATTTTATTTGTTCCAGCCCATACTTATCCTTTGATTCATCCCGGATTAGTGGTGGCAATTCAGGGCTTAGAATTTGAGGCCGTGCCAAAAATGTACGGCTGGTTAAAAAGAAAAATTCTAAGATTTCTAACCAAAAGAAATGCCAAAAAAGTAGATAAAATTATTGTTCCATCTTTAACAACAAAAAATGATTTAATAAAATATTATAGAATTAATCCAAATAAAATATTCGTTGTTTACCATGGAGTTGATAAACCCGCCTGCAACGCCTCGCGGCTAGCGATGACGGGCAGGTACATTTTATATTTAGGTAGTGGACATAAAAGGAAAAATATTGAAGAATTAAAAAAAGCATTTAAGATTTTAAAAGAGAAATACCCGCCCGCATCGCCAGCTAGTCCGTCTGCCGAGCAGAGCAAGGCGGTCAGGGCGAAGCGTGGTGGGCGCGGTAAAATTCCTCATAAATTGATTTTGGCTGGGACCGAAGGCTATGTGAGCGAACAAGAAAAATGGCAATTAATAAAAAATGCTGATGTTTTTGTTTATCCCTCGTTTTATGAGGGCTTTGGCATGCCAGTTTTAGAAGCCCAAAAAGTCGGGGTGCCAGTTGTTGCTTCGAACACTGGTGCTTTGCCGGAAATTTTAGGAAATAGCGCTTTATTGGTTAACCCAGAAAATCCTTCAGAAATCGCTGAGGCAATTTATAAAATAATTAAAAATCCGGAATTGAGAGAGAATTTGATTAGGAAAGGATACGAAAATATAAAAAGATTTAACTGGTTAAATTGTGCTAAAGAAACCCTTAGAATAATTTCTCAAAATTAAAAATAAAAGACTAAAAATAAAAAACACATATAAAAAACTCAAAAATTTTTATATAATTAGGTTTGTGTTTTTTATATTTTATATTTAATATTTTATTTTAACTATGAAAATAGCGCTAATACATGAATATTTAGTTGCTTCTGGCGGGGCGGAGAAGACATTTAAGGTTTTGGCGGATATTTTTCCCGAAGCCGAGATTTATACATTGTTTTATGATCCCTCGATTTTGGGCAAGCTTAAACTCAGGGCAAGCCCTGGAACGACTAGGGAAATAAAAACATCTTTTTTACAAAAATTCCCTCTTATTTTAAGAAAAAAATATCAGTTACTTTTACCTTTATTGCCAGTAGCTGCTGAAACCTTAGACTTTCGGGAATTTGACATAGTAATTTCTGCGAGTCACTCTTTTGCCAAAGGCATTATTACTCGGTCAAGAACCACCCATATCTGTTATTGTTATAGTCCAACTCGTTATTTATGGGATAAAGCCCGAGCTAAATTTTTACTTCATTATTTCAGAATTTGGGACAGACAAGTCAGCGAACGGGTGGATTATTTTATCGCTTGCTCAAAAACAGCTCAAGAAAGGATTGAAAAGTATTATAAAAGAGATTCGGTGGTGATATACCCGCCCGCCACGCGAGCCAGCTCGCTGGCGATGCGGGCGGGTCCGCCCGTTCAAAACCGTGAATTCTATCTAATTGTTTCGCAATTAAGAAAATATAAAAGAATTGATTTGGCAATTGAGGCGTTTAATAAACTGGGATTAGAATTAATAATTATTGGCGAAGGACCGGAAAAGAAAAAATTACAAAGAAAAGCCAATAAAAATATTAAATTTTTGGACTGGCAACCAGATGAAGTGGTGGAGGAATACTATCAAAATTGCACTGCTTTTGTTTTCCCCTCAGAAGATGATTTTGGTATTGCTCCAGTGGAAGCAATGAGTTATGGTAAACCAGTTTTAGCTTTTCGCAAAGGCGGGGCCATTGAAACAATTATTGAAGGCAAGACCGGTGAATTTTTCGATTATCAAAATGCTGCAGTTTTGGCCGACGGGATAAGAAGATTACGATTAAACTTCAAAAATTACGACCCAAAATTCATCTCTGCCCACGTCCAAAAATTTGGTAGGGAAAGATTTGAAAAAGAAATTAAAGATTATATAGAAAAAATAATTAATAAGAAAAATAGGATTATCTAGTTATTTAATTATTTTAATGTTATAATTAATAACAGACGATAGTACCACATTTCGAAATGTGGTACTAAGGGAGATTTTAAAAATAATTAATTTTCATTTATAAATTATAAATATAGCAATATGGCAAAATTTAATTTAGGAAAACTTAAACCAAAGGACAAAATGGAATTATTAGATTTATTATGGGCAAGTATTGAACAATTAAAAAGCAGGGAGGAGATTAAAAATTTCTTTAAAGATTTATTAAGCGAGAGTGAATCCGTGATGCTGGCAAGGAGAATTCTGGTAGCTAGAGAATTACTGGAAGGAAAAACATACGAAGAAATTATGAAAAAATATGGGGTTGGTAAATCAACCTTAGCCAGCGTTCATTACTGGCTTCAAGCCGGATTTGGTGGCTATGAAAAGGCCTTAAAGAATTTTGATAAAACCGTCAAAGAAAGATTAGCTAAAATCGAAAGAGCCAAAGAAATTGATAGAAAAACCAGTGTTATGGCTGGTTCTTTCACCGCTATTCGTCGAAAGTATCCATTGCATTTTGCATTATTAAATTTGATTTTAGATAGAAAGAAAAAATAACTTGTCTACTCAATTGGAATGTGATATTGTAAACCTATATGTTGGAATTTTTTAAAAGGGCATTTGAAGGAAATATGTTGGCACACGGTTATCTGTTTTGGGGCGGAAATAATGATGAAATGAAAAATACGGCTTTTGAATTGGCTGATTTTTTAAATATTGACCCCTTTGATGTTATATATATTGTTCCTCAAGAAGATAAAAAGGAAATAACCATTAATCAAATTAGAGAAGCGAGAAGACATTTAAGTTTATCTCCTTATAATAGTCAATATAAATTTGCTATTATTGATAGGGCCGAGACAATGAATTCAGAGGCGTCAAACGCCTTGTTAAAAACTTTGGAAGAACCACTGGGAAATACGATTTTAATTTTGATAAGTCAGAAGCCAGAATTATTGCCAAAAACTATTCTTTCCAGATTACAAGAAGTCAGATTTAAGCCCGTTTCTTTAAATCAAATTTATAAAAGTTTTTTAAATAAAGAATATATTAATCTTTTACAAAAACCATTAAATGATGTTTTTAAAACCATAGAGCAGATATCAAAAGAGGAGACAGAAATTTTTCCATTATTGGACTGCTGGTTGTTCTTTTTTCGAGATTTATTGATTAACCGGTCAGCAACCGACAAACAAAGAGATAAATTCGTTAAAATCATCAAAGAAATTCAAAAGACCAAAGATTTAATTTCCAGCACCAATGTTAATCAACGCTTGGCGTTGGAAAATTTAGTGTTATCAATATCAGGAGGTTCAACCTCCTAATATTGCGTAATTTTGGGGAGGTTGAACCTCCAAAGATTAAAAAGTTATGTATCAAAAATTATTAGAGGACCTTAGGCCAGAATTAGAGAAAACTGTTCAATTTCTAAAAGGGGAGTTGGTGAAAATAAAAACCAGCCGGGCAACACCAGTAATGGTTGAGGATATTGAAATTGATTGTTATAATCAAAAGTTCCCCATTAAACAATTAGCTTCGATTAATGTTCCTCAGCCAAGATTAATTACTATTCAGGCCTGGGATAAAGCAATTTTACCGGATATTGAAAGGGGAATTAGAAGTAAATCAAGTTTTAGCCCAGTGGTTGATGGTGATTTGATTAGGATAAATATTCCAGCTTTAAATGAAGAGCAGAGAAAAGAATATTGTAAAATTATTGCTGATAAAACTGAAGAAGCCAGAATCTCCATTCGGCTTCATCGGGAAAGGGTTTGGAAAGAGATTCAAGAAATGGAGAGAAAAGGAGAAATCCGCGAGGATGATAAATTTAAAGCCAAAGATGAATTACAAGAATTGATTGACGATTATAATAAAAAAATCGAGGAAATGAAAAAATCCAA
>JBMORO010000051.1:0-6172 GCA_049322295.1 Patescibacteria group bacterium
AAATTTAAATCTGGTTTAGCCGATTTTTCAGAAGCAGTAACTAAACTTCACACCGCTACGCATTTATTATTAGCTACTTTACGGCAGATTTTGGGAAATCATGTTTATCAAAAAGGTTCGAATATAACTGCTGAGAGATTAAGATTGGATTTTTCTCATTCAGAGAAATTAACTCCCGAGCAAATTAAAAAAGTTGAGAATATTGTTAACGAACAAATTAAAAAAGACTTGCCAGTATCTTTTGAAGAAATGTCATTGGAAGAAGCAAAGAGAATTGGAGCAATGGGAGTTTTTGAGACGAGGTATGGAGAAATGGTAAAAGTTTATTCAATAGGAATATCCGCCCAAGGCGGACCTCCTTTCAGTCGGGAGATTTGTGGTGGTCCCCATGTGAAATCGACGGGCGAACTTGGTCATTTCAAAATTTTAAAAGAAGAAGCAAGTTCAGCTGGGGTTAGAAGGATAAAAGCTGTTCTAGTGTGATATAAACCAACGAAATTTTCTCCAACCACGCAGTCGCCGAGTATTGGTAAATGATGTTTTTACCCAGGCGCTGCTGTTGCCCCGCCTGCAATCGCCTGAGGCGATAGCCAATGGCGGGCAGGTCGCTCCGACAATAGTATTAATAGATTTATTTTTGTTAGTTGAGGTCGGAGCTGCGCAACGGTTTCCGAAATAATTGTTGGTTTATTTATTTGTAAATAATTTTGCTTTGGTTTAAAATAATTATATAATATAATTAATGAAGTTTTTTAAGAAAGATTTTAAACAAAAAAATCTGATAGTTTTAGATATTGGTAGTCAATTTATAAAGGCGTTATTATTGAAAGTAGATAAAAAAGAAGGAAGGGGAATTTTATTGGGTTGGGCTAAAGAAAATTTTTCCGATGAATTTGAAAAACTTTGTTTAAACTGCCGGAAGGCAATTAAAAAAGTTGAGAAGAAGACAGGTCTTAAAGCCGAAGAAGTTTTTATAGGAATAGGCGGAGATATATTAAGAGGAACTAGTGCTGCTTTTTGTTATAAAAGAGAAAATCCTAAAGAGAAAATTGACTTAACTGAGTTAAAATATTTCGTCCAGAAAACTCAATGGAAGGCATTCGAAAAAATAAGAAAAGAATTTGGTTTAGAAACGGGATTGCCGGAAACGGATGCGAGATTAGTGAGTGCCCATATTATTAATATCAAAGTGGATAATACCCATCTTGCTAATCCCTTGAGTTTTCAGGGAGAAAATGTTTGTTTGAGTATTTTTAATAGTTATACTTCTTTAAAGTGGTTGGAAGAATTAGTAAAATTAGCTTCTTATTTAGAACTTGAGTTGGTAGGCATTAATTCTCCTTCTTATGCCTTATTTCACTCATTTGAATTAGAGCATTCTTCCAAAGAGGACATTTTAGTTATTGATATTGGCGGAAAAATAACCGAGGTTACTTTAATTAAAAGAGGCGGGGAAATGGTAGAGACAAGAAATTTTAATTTAGGTGGTTATTTATTTACTAAAACTATTGCTGATTTTTTGGGATTAAAACCAGAGGAAGCAGAAGTAATTAAGATTAAATATAGCAAAGAAGAGATAAGCCCCGAAGCACGAAAGAAATTAGAAAGACTCTTCAGTCCTAACTTTTCTTTTTGGGTTGGCGGGGTAAAGGTTGTTTTAGACGAGTTTTCAAAAAGATATAAAGCCCTGCCCACTAAGATTTTTCTTTGTGGCGGAGGGAGTGCGTTACCAGGAATTAAAGAAGCTCTAAAGAGAAAAGGAAGTTTTAAAATAAACTTAATTTCTCTCCGAGAAATTACTAAAATCAGAAATAAAACAAAATTTAATGAAATACCATCTTTAGCTTTAGCTGCTTTGGCCTTAGAGTCGGCCGAAGCGAGTGAGTTTTCGTCTATTTTAAAGAGAGCAGTGAGATTAATTCAGGGATAAACCCCACACCTTTTAAGCGTGATTGAGGCATGAAATATCATTCTCGAATTAAAGGTGAGGGGTAAATTATGGAAAATTTTTATTTAGAACCAAACGAAGAATTCTTTTCTATAATTGATAGAATAAAAAGAAGCCGGGATAGACGGATTAGTTTAATAATCCCCTTGGGTTTATCAGCTTTAAGAAGTATCATTAACCTTAAAATTTTAAAAGAAGAAGTTCTTTCCTCGGGTAAGGATATTTGTATAGTCACGGCTGATAGTTTAGTGAGAAAACTTGCTCAGCAAGTAAATTTAGTAGTTTTAGATAAGGTTGAAGAACCACGGGAAGTAAAATCAAGTGAAGAATTAAGACAGCTCGAGTTTGAAAAAAAATTAAAACCAGGTAAAAGGGTTGTTTCTGATATCGTTAGACCCAAAGAAAGGGTTAAGCCAGTGGTTGTAGAGCCGTCACCAAAGATTTTAAGGACGGAATTTCGAGATTTAGGCGAAAAAGAAGAGCAATTTGATGAACTATTTCTTAAAAAAAGAAAAGAAGAGGAGGAAAAAAAAGAAAAAATATCCTTTAGATTTTTTACCGCTAAGCGGATTATAACTTTTTTAATCTTCCTTCTTTTGGTGGCTGGGGGAGTTGTTTTATATTTTGTCCTACCCAAGTCTCAGATTATAATTAATCCCAAAAAAGAGGATATTAAATTTGAAACCGAGATGGTGGCTGATAAGAATATTGACTCAATTGATTTAGCCAATAATAAAATTCCCGCCCAGGTTTTCCAATTAGAGACAGAGGACTCAAGAAAATTTCCTACTACTGGGGAAAAAGAAGTAGAGGAAAAAGCCAAAGGAACAATAACAGTTTATAATCAGTATAGTTCGAGCGAGCAAACCTTAGTGAAAACAACCAGATTTCGTTCCGAGGATGGAAAAATTTTTAGATTAACTGAGACAGTAGTAATCCCCGGAGCAAGCATAGAAGAAGGAAAGATTATTCCCAATAGTAAAGAAGTGACCGTTGAAGCGGATGAGGCGGGTGAAAGTTATAATATTGGTCCTTCTAAATTTACTATTCCGGGCTTTGGAGAAGGGACAGCAAAATATATTGGTTTTTATGGGGTATCAACCGAGCCAATGACTGGCGGAGCCAAAGGGAAAATGAGGGTAGCCACTAAACAAGATATAGAAGGAGCAACCGAGATTGTTTCTTTAGAACTAAAAAACAAAGTTAAAGATGAATTTAACAAAAAAATTCCCAGCGATTTAAAAATGTTAGATAATAGCCAGACCTTAGAAGTGGTAGAATCTGACTCCACTCTAGAGGCCGACGAGCCAGGTAAAGAATTTACTATTACTGTAAAAGTTAAGGCTTGGGGTTTGGCCTTTAAAGAAGACAATGTTTTGACTTTAGTAAAAGAAAATGTCAAAGAGAAAATTTCTGAGAATAAATTTTTAATTCCTTCAAGTATAAAAGTTACTTATAAGAATACAAAGACTGATTCCGGTCAGGGCAAAGCTAATTTTTCAACTCAGGTAGAAGCCAAGACAGCCTGGACACTTGACGAGGAGAAAATAAAAAACGACTTAGCAGGCAAGAATGAGATTGAGGTAAGAAAATATCTTTCTTCCTTGACCGAGATTGAGACCGCGAAAGTGATATTCTGGCCATTTTGGGTTAAATCAATACCCAAAAATAAAAATAAAATTAAAATAATCGTTAAACCAGAGTAAAAAATCTTGACGTTTTTTATATCTTAAGATATACTTCAAAAACATGAAAAAACAAGGAGTTAGAAAGAATGGTCTGGTTATTGAGGGCTTACCCAATGCTAATTTTAAAGTAAAATTAGATGACGGCTCAGAGGTTCTTGCCCATATTTCGGGAAAAATGAGAATTAACTTCATTAAGATTTTGCCTGGAGACAAGGTAACTGTGGAGTTAAGTCCCTATGATAATACCAAAGGAAGAATTGTTTATAGAGAAAAATAACAATAAGAATACGAAATACAAATTTTTACAAATATACAAATTACAAATTTTTTTCGTATATTTGTACTTAATTCGTAATTTTGTAGACATCTGTGAAGGTAAGAACATCGGTTAAAAGAATTTGTAAAAAATGTAAAATAGTTCGACGCAAAGGTCGAATTTACGTTATTTGTTCTAATCCCAAACATAAACAAAGACAAGGATAAATTTTACCATGGCACGAATTGCGGGGGTTAATATCCCTGATAAAAAAACAATAGAAATTGCTTTAACCTATATTTACGGCATAGGGAGGTTTTTAAGTAACAAAATTTTAAGTGAAACAGGCATTAATCCTAATATTAGAACAGAAAAACTTACCGAGGAGCAGCTCAATAAATTAAGACAAATAATCGAAAGCAGGAAATTTAAGATAGAAGGAGAATTGAAGAGAGAAAAGATGATGAACATTAAACGTTTAAAAGAGATTGGTTGCTATCGGGGAATTCGTCATATTAAAGGTTTGCCAGTCAGGGGGCAGCAGACAAAGACTAATACTCGAACCGTGAGAGGTAATGTTAGAAAAACAATGGGAAGCGGAAAGAGAAAATTAGAAAAGACCTAATGGCTGCTAAATACAAATTTCTACAAATATACAAATATTTGTAAATTCGTAATTAATTAGTAATTTTGTAGACACTTGTGGGAAAGAAGAAAGTTATTAAAGAAACAACCGAAGAAATCTTAAAGGAAGGAGAAGTTAGAGAGGCGGCTATTAAAAAGAAGAAAGAAGTCAAGGCTAAAAAAATGGAAGTAGCTAATGTTTATATTCAGTCAACCTATAATAATACTATTGTCACTATTACTGATTTGAATGGCAATGTGGTAGCCTGGGAGAGTGCAGGAGGAGTTGGTTTTAAGGGACCTAAAAAAGCCACTCCTTTTGCTGCTACCAAGGTAGTTGATTCTTTGATGAATAAGATTCAAAAATTAATGCTTAAAGAGGTCAATATTTTTATTAAAGGCGTAGGTTCAGGTCGGGAAGCAGCAATAAGAGCTTTGGTAGCCAATGGTTTAGAGATTTTATCAATAAAAGATATCACGCCTATTCCTCACAACGGCTGTCGACCACCTAAGTCTCGCAGAGTATAAATATATGAAAGAGTCAGCTTGTAAAAAGTGTAGAAGAATAGGTCAAAAACTCTTTTTAAAAGGGGAGCGTTGTTTTACTCCTAAATGTGCGATGATAAAAAAACCATATGTACCGGGCGTACACGGCAGAAAAAGAAAACACGCTTTAACTGAATACGGCACTCAATTAGCTGAAAAACAAAAACTAAAAAAAATTTACGGAGTAAAGGAAAGACAATTAAAGAAATATTTTAAAGAAGCCTCCAAGTCGCATGGCGTGGTTACAGATGTTTTTTTGACCAAATTAGAGACAAGAATAGATAATGTGATTTTTCGCTTAGGGTTGGCTGAATCCAGGGCCAAAGCTCGTCAGATTGTCAATCACGGTCACATTTTATTAAATGATAGAAAAATAAATATTCCTTCTATTCATGTTAAAAAAGGGGATATTATTAGGATTAAAAAATCAAGTTTAAATAAGCCGTTATTTAGCAATTTAGAAACAAGACTTAAAAAATACAATCCTCCGACTTGGCTTTCTTTGGATAAAAAAGACTGGCAGGCAACTATTTTATCTATGCCAGCTAAAGAAGAGATGGAAATTCCGGCTGATTTACAAATGATTGTAGAATATTATAGTAGGTAACAAGTAACAATTAACGAGTAACAATTAACTTTTAACAATAAAATTATGAATCACAAAATTCCTTTACCTCAGAAACCTAAAATTATTAAAAAAGGAGAAAATCGAGCAGTTTTTGAAATCGATGGTTGCTACCCCGGCTATGGTTTGAGTCTGGGTAATGCTTTTAGGCGGGTGCTTTTATCTTCATTGCCTGGGGCAGCTATTTCCGCAGTTAAAATCAAAGGAGTAAGCCATGAGTTTTCCACCATCCCTTATGTAGCCGAGGATGTTATTCATCTAATTTTGAATTTAAAGCAGATTAGATTTAGAATGCATGCTCCTGAAGCTCTGCCCTTAAAAGTTGATTTAAAAGTTGTTGGCGAGAAAGAGGTTAAAGCCAAAGATATAAAATTGAGTGCTGAGCTGGAAATAATCAATAAAGATACTCATATTGCTACTCTGACTGATAAAAAAGCCAAGTTAGAAATGGAAATTGAAATCCAGGGCGGGTTAGGATATGTACC
>JBMORO010000052.1:0-48418 GCA_049322295.1 Patescibacteria group bacterium
AGAATATCGGCTTGATATGCTTCCTTTCGGGAAACTGGCCGTAAAAATTCCTGTACTATTTTAAATCCACCTAACTGGTCACGTTTCTTATCAATATTAAGGACATCCGATGTCCTAACATTATCGTCAATATTTGGGACATCGGATGTCCCAAAATTAGAATCATAAATATACGAAGCTTCGTGGTTAATACATCCCACGCTCAACCCAAGAAGATGGTATATTTGTCCCATCCAAACCGTATCACGTCTGGCTAAATAATCATTAACTGTAACCAGATGAACTCCTTTTCCTTCTAAGGCGTTTAAATATAAAGGCAAGGTGGCAGCTAAGGTCTTGCCTTCTCCAGTTTTCATTTCCGCAATCTTTCCCTGATGTAAAACTATCCCACCCATTAACTGAACATCAAAATGACGCTGTTTTAAAGTTCTTTTAGCTGCTTCTCGGACAGCGGCGAATGCTTCGGGTAAAATCTCATCTAAGGATGCTCCTTTTTCCAACCTATCTTTAAATTCAATGGTTTTATTTTTCAACTCCTCATTAGAAAAACGCTCGAATCTTGGTTCGAGCTTATTTATTTCATCAACCATTGGCTGAATTTTCTTTAAATACCTCTTATTCGGATCACCGAAAATCTTATATAGCATACCTGTAATATTAAAATCTTTTTATAATGAAGTTTTATCCGCTCCTTTGGGATACCAGTCAAGTTCTGATTTATTGATAATAAACACTGCTTCGGGTTTACCGTCTTGGGCTAAAAAGTTCTCAGCAGTCATATTTAACCAATGTAAATTTCCAGTATCTTCGCCAGTTACTTCTAATTCATAAACCTTTGGCGAATCAATATAGCGATAATAATTTGAGGTAATAAATGCGTCCCTAACTTGAGGGGTTACGGTTTTTACTGCTTTCCAACCACCTAAATGACCGTACATATTAAAAATAGCTGGATTAAGGAATAATCTTTTATAGCCATATTGGTTAATAATAAATATATCAAAATCGCCTTGAGCCCTAATTAAATTTCCTTCTTTTAAACCATAATCTTCTGGTTTAGCCATCTTGCCTGGCTGGGGTTCGGATGGGGGTGGATTCACTGGCTCTTGGAAAACAGTCGTGGCCACTGAAAGAATAAAAGGAGTTAATGATTCATTAGTATTAAAACCACTTTTCTTAAATTGGTTAGAAATTACAATTGTCACTGATTCAACGTCATTTTTAAAATTTGGGATTTTTAAAACTCCTTTTTGACTCGCCAAACTCAACAAATTAATTACTACTGGCTTTTCTTTATATTCAATAATATAAATGACATTAAAATTACCCCTATCCACCAAGCCCTCAAATTCTATTTCTAAATCCTTGGCAATGGTTCCAGTATCTTGTTTATTAATAAAACGATACCAATAAGGGGCCCAATCCTTAATATTTTGAGCAATACTAATAACACTGGTTGAAACAATGCTGTAAGTGATAGGCGAAACATTAATTGCTCCTTTAAGATAGGGATTTTTATAACCATAGCGGCCATCGCTTAGAGAAGAATCATTTAGATAATTAGCCACTGCCCAATTGTTAAAAACTTGAGAGAAACTGAAATTAAAACCTTTATCTTTTAAAGCCTGTTCTATGCTATAAATACCAACTTTATTATTTTGTAGCATATAAGAAAATATATTTTCACCAAATTGCTCAACCAAATAATGACCCAAAATATTAACTGAGGGATAATCAAAGCGGTCTCCCTGCCATTCGGTTAAGGAATTAAAGGGATTAGCTAAAAAATCATTCACCCTCCTCTCTAGGTTTGTGCCTGTATAGACACTGTCGTAACCAGCTGCTGTGGGCGCATATTCGCTTCTTGCTTCGTTTAGCCAAACTTCCTCGACTAACCCCTGAGTCCTTTCTTTCTGATTCCAGGATATCAGATGTTGAAACTCATGAGATATAAAACTATCAATTAAGGCGCTGCTAATTTGAGTGACATTTACATAGAGCATTTCTTTTTCATTAGAAGTTGGCTCCAATGATTTAGATATTTCGTCCTTGGAATTAAAATAGCCGCCAGCAGTTGATTTAAGTTGAGTAAGTAAAATTGTTATTCTTTCATCATCATCAATGCCCGGCTTCCATTCCGAACCAAAAACATAACGGACAGCTGGATAGGTTGTATTATCAAAATTTTTAGCTATATTACTAAGAAGGTTGAGATAAGAAACCTGTTCAGAGCTAGAAAGAGCATCCCAATATTCATCTTCAATATAGAAATAAACTCTATCAGAAATTTTTCTTAGGGTGGCTGAAATTTCTGTTCTGTCGTTAAAGTCATAAGAAGGGTCAATAAAGAAATTTGCCTTTTCACCTAATTCAATGGCTAAAGCTGAGGAATATAAAAGAATAAAAATCCCGCCTGAAAATAGCAGGGTCAATAAAATCTTTCTTGATTTCGAAAAAGAAACCATATTATTTAAATTGTATCATAAAAAAAATATAAAGGTAATAAAAGGGCTGGGAAAGCATGCCCCGTACTGATTTTACCATTATTAAAATAAAAAGAAGAGAAAAATTAAAAATCATTCTCTTCTCTTACGAGGCGCAAGGTCGAATAGACCTTTCTTAGAGAGCGCCTCGCCGATAAAATACTCAGTAAAATCAGTTCGGGGTTTAACCCTCCCGAAAATTCTAGGCAGAAAGGAACCCAGAAAGTTTAACCCCAATACTAGGTGTTGAGTGGGTACTTGTTCTGGGTTCCTTTCTGCCTAAACGGGATTGCTTCGCTAACAATACTAGGTGTTGAGTGGGTACTTGTTCCCAGCCCTTTTATATCATGACTTCTTAGTCCCGATATATTTTTAGTATAGGGATTTTAAATCGGGATGTCAATTTATCCCCACACCAAAATTTGGTGTGGGGATAAAAAGAGAAACCTCGGAACTAGCCAGAGGTTTCTCCCCTAGTCTCAGGGTCTGTCTTTCGACAATACCCACTCAACTAATCTCAGTTTAGCAAATTAAAAAATGGTTGTCAAGTCTGCACCTTCGGCCAAAGAAGCAGACTCAAGGTTTTTACCTATTGGGGCAAAGAATTAATAAATTTTTCAGCTTCATCTTTAAACGATGGGTCAATCTCGGCTGCTTTTAAAGCCATCTCCCTTGCCTTATCATAATTCCCTACCTTGGCATAAGCCGCGGCTAAAGAAGCATAAAATTGAGGATTTTGGGGTTGCTCTTCAATAGCTAAAAGATAATATCCTATAATTTTTTGGTAATTGCCAACTTTCTCATAAATATTTACTAAGCGCATTAAATCAGAAATACTATTTTTATAATCATAGCCTATTTCTATGGCTTTCTCCACATTAGTAACGGCCTCTTCATAATGTCCTAGGTAATAGGCGCTCACTCCCAGAAACCAATAAGAAATCATTACTTTGGGGTTAAGCTCCAGGGCCTTTTTAAAAGTTTGATATGACTCCTGATATTTTTTCTCAGAAAACTGAGCCTGGCCTAATTCATACCAGATTCGGGGATTTTTTTTATTAAGCTCTAGGGCCTTCCCAATAAAGGATTCTGCCTGGTCGCCAGCTCCTGCCTCTTTATCTATTAATAGAATATACATTCTTCCCACATAAAGATAAGGGATGGTATCTTGGGGGTATTTTTCTATATTTTTCTCCACCTCATTAATCGCATAATAAAGCAAGGCTGGGTCAAAATCTTTGTTTTTTTGACGCTGAGATTCGGTAACTTGAATAGCAAAAGTGGCTAATTTATGTCTAATTTCATAACTACCCTGGGGAGTTTTGTAATTAAGGGCTTCTCGATATTTATTAAATGCCTGTTGGGCATTACCATCTCGACCAGCTATAATTGCTCGGGTACAAGCAAAATTAGCTCGAGCTGGTTTGATATTGGTCTGATAGGCGATAATGACAGCTATAGTTAATAATATAATAGTTAAAAAAATTGAAGGCCTCATTTCCTCTTGCTTATTTTTTTCCGCGTTTATCTGCGTAGCCATCTGCGTGTTTTCGCTTCTACCCAAATAATTAATGTAACCCAGAACCAAAAAGAACATAAAATAATTAGCAAAAGTATCAAAAATAAAAAGATTCTGACCAATATAAGCAATTAACATTGCTGATAACACCCCGAAAGTCGCTTGATCTATTTTTTTTTCTTTAAATTTTTTAATAAGCAAATAGAAAATGATAATAAAAATAGATAAATAACTTAGAAGCCCTATCATTCCTTCTGTAGATAACATTTCCAAAATAATGTTATGGGCTCTGTCCCAGATTGTCTCTGCCCCTAAGCCGGTAAAGTGACGTGGATCAAAATATTTCATATGCAAAAACATAAAATTTTCCGGTCCCCAACCAAATATCGGTTTTTCTTTCCATCCCAAAATAGCGCTTTTCCAAGACCATAATCTGGTCTGGACGGTTGAAGTATCTTTGGAAATATCAGTAATTCTACTTAACCAACCAATGTTTTTTATCCACCCTTGATTTCTATTTAGCCAGATTCCTATAGCTAGAATTATAAAAATTAATATAGCGATTGATAGATAAATTTTTGCTTTCCGATTTTTTGAAGCAAAAACAAAAAATAGAGTCAAAAGAAAAACAGAACCGAAAAGAGAAAGAACTGCCCCTCGAACTGCAGTCATCAATATCGCTGGAATACCCAAAATAATTACTGCGACAAAAAATCCCTTTTGCCAGATGGCTGTATCGTTTTTTAACAAAAATAAAAGAGCCAAATAAATAATAAATAAAAGATAACCAGCAAAAAGAGCGGGATTACCAATAGTGCCAATAACTCTCTCGCCATGCTGCCAACCAACAAAAAAATCTCCCAGACGCAAGCGTTGACCATAAGCAAATAAAATTGAAAGAAAACCAACAAAAACTGATATTTTCAAAATTTTGTTCCAATCTTCCCTAACTCTAATAATGCTGGTCAAGATAAGAAAATAAACCCAAAAATGTAAGAAACTAAAAATACCACCCATTCGCTCTAGCGAACCCCACCAACTGTTATAAAAATTAACCCCGATAAGCCCAGTTAAAAAATAAAGACCAGTAAAAATAGAAAAGCTGATTAAAATTAAACTCCATTTTGGTCGATAATCCCTATTAATTAAAATTAAAAGAATATAAAAAACCGCCATTAATTCCACTAAAGTTCTAAAAACAATCATCTTTCCAAAGTGAAATGGCGATAAATATTGGGAGAAAATAACCAAAGGCAAAAACAGGGAAATAAAAATTCCCCAACGAAGAATTTTTACATAGGTATCTGAGGCATTCATTACTATACTATTATTATAATTTACCTCAAAATCTATTGTCAATTGCAATAAATTGAGATAGAATTAAATTAATCCAAAATTAGATATATGAGGACTAAAAAATTTATTCTTTTATTAGGAGATATTTTGATTTTATATGCTTCTCTAATTATTGCCTTGACTATCCGCTATCAGGGCTTTGATTTCGATATTCTAAAGACTCACTTTTTCCCTTTTTCTATAATTTATCTTATCTGGCTGATTATCTTTTATATTCACGATCTTTATGAGCTGGATATTGCTAAGAATAATATTGAATTTTCTTCGGCTCTAATTAGGGCTTTAATTATTGGCGGACTTATCTCAATAGTATTTTTCTATCTTGCTCCTAATTTTGCCTTTGGGGCAATTACTCCGAAAACCAACCTTTTCTTGAATATATTGGTCTTCGTGGTTTTGTTTTACGGATGGAGATATCTATTCAATTTAGTAGCCGGCTCCATGAAAATAAAGGTGAATACCGCAATTATTGGTTATAATCCTCAAGCCATAGAATTAGCCAAAGAAATAATAAAAAATCCCCAGCTCGGCTATAAGTTAAAGCTAATTATAAAAAATCACGAAAAAATAGACAAAACCGATTTACCCGAGATTAAAATAACCGAAGGGCTAAAAAATCTAAAAGAAGCATTAGAACAAGAAAAAATTGCCGTAGCTATAGTTGCTCCAGAAATTTACCAATCCCCTGATTTAATCCAAAGTCTTTTCGAATGTATTCGTTATAAAATTGATTTTGTTAATCTTTCTGAATTTTATGAGAATCTTACCCAGAAGGTTCCTCTGGCTGCTATCAACCAGGTCTGGTTTTTGGAGAACATCTCCCAAAGAAATAGGGTCTTATATGAATCTTTCAAAAGAATTTTTGACCTTATCTTTGCCTCTGCTCTTTTAATTGTTTCTCTTCCCTTCTGGTTAATTATCGCTTTAGTGATAAAAAGTGAGTCGCCTGGGCCAGTGTTTTACAAACAAATTAGAATTGGGCAGGGTGGAAAACCATTTAAAGTTATTAAATTTCGCTCAATGATAAAAGAGGCAGAAAAAGACGGACCAAAAATGGCTCAAGAAAATGACCCCAGAGTAACTAAATTCGGAAGATTCTTAAGAAAAACAAGATTAGATGAACTTCCCCAACTTTGGAGTGTTATCAGGGGACAAATGAGCTTTGTTGGACCAAGAGCTGAAAGACCAGAATTCCATCAAGAATTGAAAGCTAAAATACCATTTTATCAAGAAAGATATCTAATCAAGCCAGGGCTTTCTGGTTGGGCACAAATCAAGTACGGCTACACCTCATCACTGGAAGATAATTTTGAGAAAATTCAGCACGACCTTTTCTATGTTAAAAATCGTTCTTTTATTCTAGATTTAAGTATTATCTTAAAAACAATTAATATTATCCTCCGCGGCGGCGGGCGATAGAAAATAGTTGTATGGAAAATAGAAATTAGTAATAGAGATTAGAAAATGGAAATCAGGTAAGTTTCTAATTTCTAATCATCAATTTCCATTACCAATTTCCAATTTCTATATAGCCAATTTCCAAATATGAATCTATCGATAATAATTCCGGCTTATAATGAAGAGGAATCAATTGAACGGATAATCAAGGAATTAAAACAAGAATTAAATAAGCTTGATTTAGATTACGAAATGATAGTGGTTAATGATGCCTCAATTGATAAAACCGGAGAAATTTTAAAAAAAATATCTAATATAAAGATAATTGAACATCCGGAAAATCGAGGTTATGGAGCAAGTCTTAAGAGTGGATTTAAAAAAAGTCAGGGCGAATTAATTTTAATCATTGATGCTGATGGCACTTACCCAAATGAATCAATCCCAGAATTAATAAAATATGCTTCTTCCTATGATATGGTAATTGGGGCAAGAACTGGAAAACAAACAAAAATTCCATTAATAAGAAAACCAGCAAAATGGATTCTTAATAGATTGGCTAACTATCTTTCAGAAAGCAAAATTCCTGATCTCAATTCCGGCTTAAGAATTATGAAAAGACCCCTGATAGAGAAATTTCTCTACATTCTACCAAACGGCTTCTCTTTTACAACTACTATAACCTTAGCAAGCCTAACCAATGGTTATAATGTTAAATATTTACCCATCAATTATTTAAAGAGAAGGGGGAAATCTAAATTTAGACCGATTAGAGATACTTTAAACTTCTTCCAGTTAATAATAAGAACTATCTTATATTTTAATCCGCTTAAAATCTTTGTGCCCTTAAGTTCAATATTGGTTCTATCAGCTGTGGTGGTCTTTGTTTTCAGTTATTTCTTCGCTGCTAAAATTATGGATGTTACGATAGCAATCTTACTAATTTCAGCTATCCAACTATTGGCGATTGGCATGATTGCTGACCTTATAACCAAACGGAAAACTTAATATTTTATGAAAATCCTCCTAATAAATCCGCCTCGATTCAACGAAATTGTGGCTGATAATCCAAGTTTTATAGAAGAAGAGCGGGGATATAATCCCCCGCTCGGTATTTTGTATATTGCTGCTTATTTAAAAAAATATTCTAAACATAAAATTAATATCTTGGATGCTCAGGTCGAGGAATTAAACTATGATAATAACTTTAAAAATTCTATCAAATCTATAAACCCGGATATTATTGGTATCACCGCCATGACCCCTACTATAATAGATGTTTCAAAAACTATTAATCTGATAGGAAAAGTAGAGAAAGATTTAGATAAACAAATTATCACTGTACTCGGAGGACCCCACCCCACTATTTTCCCCGAAGAAACAATCAACTTAAATGGGGTTGATTATGTAATTACTGGAGAGGGAGAGATTCCTTTTTTAAAATTAACCCAAGCCTTAGAAAATAAATTGGATTTAAAAGAAATAAAAGGATTAGTTTATAAAAAAGACGGAAAAATAATTAATAATGGACAAGCAGATTTTATAGAAGATCTGGATTCCTTGCCTTTTCCTGTCAGAACCTTAACGCCAATTAAAAAATATAATTCAATTTTAGCTGGAGGACGAATAATAACTACCATGATTACCTCTCGGGGTTGTCCCTACAAATGTGTTTTTTGTGACCGACCCCACTTGGGCAAGAGGTTCAGAGCCCGTTCTCCTAAAAATGTGGTAGATGAAATGGAGGAATGTAAAAAATTAGGAATTAACGAAATCTTAATTTACGATGATACCTTTACAGTCCAAAGACAAAGAGTTCTAGATATTTGTAAGGAAATTATAAAAAGAAATCTTAAAATAGTTTGGGATATCAGGGCCCGAGTTAATACAATTGACGAGGAGCTAGTTAAAAAATTAAAAGCAGCTGGCTGTGCTCGTATTCATTTTGGAGTGGAGGCTGGAACAGAGAAAATTTTAAAAGTTTTAAATAAAGGGATTACTTTAGAACAAGTTAAAAAGGCTTTTTCTTTAGCAAGAAAATATAAAATTGAAACTTTGGCATATTTTATGATTGGTTCGCCAACCGAAACAAAAAAGGACATTGAAGAATCGATAAAATTAGCTAAAAAAATAAACCCCAACTTTGTTCACATCACTATTTTGACCCCTTATCCAGCTACCGAACTTTACTATCTGGCTTTAGAAAAAGGAGTAATAAAAAGCGATTATTGGCGGGAATTTGCCCGTAATCCAGAAAAAGGAGTAACTACTCAGTATTGGGAAGAAAGTTTTTCTAAACAAGAACTTGTTGCCCTTCTAAAAAAATTTTATAAAAGCTTTTATGGTCGACCCTCGTATATTTTGAAAAGCTTTTTCAAAATTAAAAACTTTGATGATCTCAAAAAGAAATTTAAGGCGGGTTTAAAGATCTTGGGGATTAAAAGATAGAATATGAGAGTTCTATTTATAAATAAATTTTTAGACAAAAATACTATCTATCGGGTGCCCTTGGGGATTTTATATTTGGGAACAATGGCAAAAGACAAACACGATATTCGTATCTGCGACCCAAAAAGAGAAAACTTAAAAGACGTTATTAAACATTTTAAGCCGACTATTATTGCTTATTCTTTAAGAACGGGATTCCATCAATATTACTTAAATTTAAATAAAAAACTAAAAACAGAATATAATTTTATCTCCATCTGTGGAGGTCCTCATGCCACTTTTTATCCAGAAATGATAAAATCTGAGGGAGTAGACATTATTGGTCTTAGCGAGTGTGAAAAACCTTTTTTAGAATTAATTAACAAAATAGAGAAAGAAGAAAATTATTTTGCCACAAAAAACTTCTGGTTTAAATCTAAAAATGGTGAGATTATAAGAAACCCTCTCGAACCCTTAGAGCAAGATTTAGATTCTATCCCCTTCCCTGACCGTTCTTTTCTCAATCATCATAAAGAACTGAAATTTTCAAAAATCCATAATTTCATTGCCTCAAGAGGATGCCCTTACAATTGTACCTATTGCTTCAATCGTCGATTAAAAGTAATGTATCAAGGGCAAAGATATGTTAGAAAGAGAAGCGTTGACAATGTAATTAAAGAAATTGAAGGGGTAGCCAAAGACTATCCTTTAGAAAGAGTCCATTTCGAAGATGATACATTTAATATTAGTAAAGATTGGCTCAAAGAATTTGCTGAAAAATATCCGAAAATTCCTTTCAAGTGTAACATCAGAGCAGATTTAGTCGACGAGGAGGTCGTGGCTTTATTAAAAAAGGCGAATTGTATTAGTGTTACCTTTGCTATAGAAGCGGGCAATGACAGAATTAGAAACGAAATTTTGAAAAGAAATTTATCAAAGGAGCAATTAATTAATTGTGCAAATCTTTTAAAAAAATATAAAATAAGGTTTATCACTGAAAACATATTAGCCAATCCAACTTCTTCTTTAAAAGATGATGTAGAAACACTGGATTTAAACTTAATTTGTAAACCTGACTACCCCACGGTCTCTTTATTAAACCCTTATCCGGGCACGGAAATTTATAATATTGCTATAAAATCAGGTGAATATCAGCCAAGAAATTTTGAGGAAATATCTTCTTTCTTTGATTCTACTCCTCTAAAATTAAAAAATCTCTCTGAGAGAATAAACTTACAAAGAATTTTCGCAATAATTATTGGCTTCCCCTTTCTAAGAAAATACTTAAACTTTTTAATTAAGTATAAATATTTAAGATTCATTTACTCGCCTATCTATCATCTCTGGCGAGCTTATTGTCTGATGTTTAAAATAATGCCCCACAAAATTTCTTTAAGAGAACTTTTCTGGCTTGCCAGACGATTTCTCGCCAGTTAATTTATATGAAAATTTTATTATTAAATCCACCTTTTACTGATTATGGAGGACTTGAGGGTCACGGCGGCAAAGCCCTACCTTTAAATTTGGCTTATTTAGCAGGTTATTTAAGAGAAAAAAGACCAGATATAGAAATTAAGGTTTTAGATTGTGAGGCCCTTGGTTTACACTACGAACAAATCAGGGCAAAGATAAAGGAAATGAAACCAGATTTAGTTGGTATTACTACCCCAACGCCAGCTTTTACCCAAGTTTTAGAGGTCTGCCGAATTATAAAAGATATCTCTCCCAAAATCATTATTGTGGTTGGCGGACCCCATCCCACTGCCTTGCCAAGAGAAACTATAGCTGAAAAAAATATTGATATTGTTGTAATTTATGAAGGAGAAATTACTTTTACCGAATTAATTGAAGCAATAGAGAAAAATAAACCCCTATCTCAAATCAAGGGCATTGTTTTTAAAGATGAAGATGGGAATATCCATCAAACCGAACTAAGAGAGCGAATTGAGGATTTAGACAGTTTACCTTTTCCAGCTCGCGATCTCTTTCCCTTAGATCTTTATTTCCCTCCTCCTACTAAAAGAATAAGCAATAAAAAAGCAGGAAATATGATTACTTCTCGAGGTTGTCCTTATCAATGCACTTTTTGTATGGCCAGTTTTATGTGGCAAAGAAGGGTCAGATTTAGAAGTATCAAAAATGTAGTTGATGAAATTGAAGAATGTATAAATAAATATGGGATGGGGGAATTCAATTTTCACGATGAACTTTTTACAGTTAACAGGGAAAGAACTATAGAGTTCTGTCGGGAGGTTAAGAGGCGAAACCTAGATATTGCTTGGGTTTGTATGGTCAGGGTTGATTTTGTTGATGAAGAAATATTAAAAGAAATGAAAGAAGCGGGTTGCAAAAAATTAATGTTTGGTTTTGAATCCGGTGATCAGGGAATCCTTGACCATATGAAAAAACAGGTTAAAGTCGAAGACGCTTACCGGGCAACAAAATTAGTTAAAGAGGCGGGCATCAAAACAGCCGGCAATTTTATGATCGGCAACATTGGCGAGACTGAAGAAACTATAAGAAAAAGTATTAATTTAGCCAAAAAATTAAATACTGATACTATTGCTTTTTTCGTTGCCAGTCCTTACCCTGGTACAGAATTTTATTATGAAGCTAAAAAATTAGGTTATTTCCGGCCTGATTTTGAATGGAAAGATTTTACCCTCGTATCTAATAATTTACCACCCCTTAACTTACCTGGTTTGCCGGCTGAAAAAATTCTATATTGGCAAAAACGAGCTTATCGGGAATACTATATCCGGCCCCAATATATCTGGAGTAAAATCACTGGCATTAGAAGCTTAGTTGATTTAAAAAATTTATACAATGGAGCAAAATTATTTTTAAGATTAGAGAAATAACTAATCCATGAAATCATTTGATAAAAAAATTAAATTTTTTCTCAGGATATTAGGGCCAATAATCTTTCTTTACATTCTTTCAAAAATAGACTATCAACTTCTTTTTAAAAAACTCGGCTCATTGAAATGGTCCTGGCTGATTCTGGCATTCGTATTAATGATTTTGGAAATTATCGCCAGATCTCTGCGCTGGCAAACTATTTTAAATTCTTTGAAGATATTTATCTCAAAAATTAACTCTTTAACTCTCTATTGGCTAGGCGCATTCGTTAGTGTGATTACCCCTGGTCGTTTAGGAGAAGTGATTAAAGTTTATTTCCTTAAACACAAAAATTACAGTGTTTTCCGTTCTCTGCTCAGTATTATTTTAGACAGAATAATTGATATTTTGATTATCTTAATCCTCGGAGCGCTGATTTCTTTCTTTTTTGTTGAAAATGTTGGCTTATACGTAGTGGTAAGTGGTGTAATTTTAGTATTAGCTATTATTTTTGTTTTTCTGCTGATAGGTGAAGAAACTCGGGTTAATAAAATTTTTACAAGATTGGTACAAAAGTTTTTTTCAATTGATTTTGGCAAGTACGGCCGTTTTACTTTTGCTAAGCTCTGGCAGGGCATCAAAAATTTAAAAAAGAAGGACGTTGTCTGTTTCCTTCTTTATTTAATTATCGGCTGGCTTTTCTATTTCCTTGCCCGTTATATTATTGCCCTATCCCTGAATCTGGATTTATCGTTCCTAGCCGTGAGCATCATTTCTATTTTGGCGACTATTGTAACCATCCTGCCGATTTCTATAGCCGGAATAGGAACCAGAGAGGCAGCGATTATTTATTTGTTCGGCTTATTCGGCATAAACAAGGAACCGGCTTTGCTTTTTTCTCTCTTAATCCTCACTATTGATATGGTTGTGATTTCCCTCGGCTTTATCCCCTATTTAAAAGAATCATCATTAATCAATAGGGCTAAGACTGAAAAAGTAATGAAATAGCTTCCTTGGCTGTTTGCTTTATTTCTTCTATGGTTTTCAGAGCGAGCAACCGTTTTAAAAGATACCTCGGCCTGAGGTAAAAAGACCTCAGCGCCTTTTTGTGGAGTTGCCAGATTTCTTCGTTTGACAGAAGTTGATTTTTCCAGATCGGCCTGCCTTTGGCCGAATCCATCTCTAGATTGTCTTTATCCACCCAACCTTTGGCAATAGCTTCTTTCCGGAAAGGAGCCCCGAACTCAGGCACGCCGATGTTGAAAGAGGCATAATCTAAATCAAGGGATTTGGCAAAATTAATTGTGTTTAAAACAGATTCTCTAGTCTCTCCGGGCAAACCGATAATAAAAGTGCCGACAGTTCTAATTTTTAATTTACGGCAAAGATTTATCGCTTGCCTTACCTGTTCGAGAGAGATATTTTTTTCAACGCTTTTAAGAATGGAGTTGTTCCCGGATTCGATGCCAAACATAATAGTGTGGCAGCCTGCTTTTTTCATCAAAGTAAGAATGGCCTCATCCATTACATCAACTCTCGAAAAACAGGTCCAGCTGAAATTAAAATTTTTCCTAATCAGATTTTCGCAAAATTCGATTGTTCTTTTCTGGTTGGCTCCAAATGTTTGGTCACGGACAAAAAGTTCATTTACTCCCAAAGATTTTAGTATTTCCAGCTCTTTCATTACGGAATCGAGAGGCCTCAGTTTAAAGCCAAGGGTATTTATTGCACAGAAAGAACATTTATAGGGACAGCCGAAGTCAGTTAAGATGCTGGCGAACTTTCTTTTCCTGGTAAAAGGAAAGCTGTATTTTTCGAGATGAAACAAATCCCATCTGGGAAGGGGCACGTCAAATTCGCCGGAGCCGTGAATTTCATCACCGATAATTACCTTGTCTTCGAATTTATAGATAACATTGTTTATTTTTCCGCCCTGGCTGTTTTTGAGATAACGGACAACATCGTCGGTTGAGAAATCAAGCAAAACAACGTCGATAAAAGGAGTTATGGTAAAAGTTTGTTCTCTCAATTCGCGGTAGATGTCGCCAGTGACAATGAGAATCAAACCGGAAATTTCCTCCTTTAGGTTTTTCAGGAAGGCGATATCTTTATAGTAAGAAGGGGAGGCCACCAAAGATAAAACTATATCTGGCGATATTTTTTTGATTTTTTCCAGACAGTCATTTGGCGAAAGCTGGTCGGCAATGGCGTCTATAATATCCAAATCAAAATCCTGTTTTGAAAATCTTCCGCTCAGATAAAGCAAGTCTAAGGGATGATAGTAGTAACTAGCTTTTGATGCCTTACTTCGGTAATAATCGCGGAAATAAATTTTGTCTCCCGGTGGATTGAGTAATAATATCTTTTTCATATTATTTAATTAGTATGATACCTTTTTGCCTTAGAAGTGTCAATAAAAATTCTCTTGAGATTGCCTAAATCACTTAAATATTTTATCATAGAATTATGTTTTCAGCACCACATCCACGCTATCGAATCTATACCCGACTCAAAAGTTATACCTCCTTTTTAGGCGACTTAATTTTGGGTCGAATTAATAAGGGAAATGATGTTGAAAAGCTCGAAAAGGCATTAACCAAGAAATTTGAGGTTTCTTATGTGGTTTGTATACCGATGAATCGAGTCGGCATCTATCTGGTATTAAAAAATTTAATTAAGCCAGGCCAAGAAGTCATTATGTCTCCTTATACCATTGCCGACATAGTCAATATGGTTATTTGTGCTGGCGGAAAACCTGTATTCGCTGACATTGAACAACGAACATGTAATATAGATGCTAATAAAATTGAAGAGCTTATTAATACCAACACCGGCGCTGTCTTAATTACTCATTTACATGGCATTGGAGCGCCTACTCATGAAATCCTAAAAATTTGTCATAAACACAATTTACCTGTTGTCGAAGATGCGGCTCAGGCATTCGGCGCCCGGGAGCAAGGAAAGCGGCTCGGAACAATCGGCGATGCTGGAGTTTACAGCTTCGGAATGTATAAAAACATCAACAGCTGGTATGGGGGGGCAGTGGTTTCAGAAAACAAAGCCCTGATTGATAAAATCCGCTCTGAACTCAGCCAGTATAAATACCAATCCCCGTTGTTTATTTTCAAAAAAATATTAAAGGGGTTAATGAGAGATGCTCTCACTTTTCCGCTGATTTTTCAGTCCCTAACTTATTGGATATTCCGCTATGGCTTCCTTCACGATATTAAGTGGATTAATCAGCAGGTAGAGATTGAGCTGGATACTGGTTTAAAAACAAAAATCCCGCCCCCTTATTTTGCACGCTATACCCCCTTTCAGGCGCGCCTGGCCCTTTCGCAAATAAACCGCATTGATGTTGAAGGCAATATGCGCATTGAAAAAGCAGCAGCTTACCGCAAGGGTCTTCAGAATATCCCTGAACTGGTTCTCCCACCGGATGAAAATGATTCGATTTATATTTATCCTTATTTTCCGATTCAGTATAAAAATCGCCGAGGATTGCTCAAATGGCTTATGCTTCATAAAAGAGATGTGGCAGCTCAGCATTTAAAAAACTGCGCTAACCTGCCAAGTTTCTCTGCTTTCTATCGTGATTGCCCCGTTGCTCGAAAAACGGCAAATGAAGTAATACTCCTCCCTACTTATCCTAGATATCCGATTTCCGATGTTCAAAAAACCATTAGGGTTATCCAATCTTATTTCCAAACAAATAGAAAAAACGAATGAAATATTCTTTCCTCATCGGGATATTTTTGTTTGCGATAATTCTTTTAAAAATCGACCTCGGGGGGATTTTACAAAATATAAAAGAAATCAATCCTCTTTTTTTGATTCTTGCGATGTTAGCTGCTTTCCCGATACTTCTAAACAAAGCTCTTTGCTGGAACTATATTAAAACCCAACAAGGAATAAAATACAGCTTGAAAGATTCGTTCTTGATGTACTGCGCCGGCCTGTACATCGGAGTCCTTACCCCGGGCAGGCTGGGCGAAGCAACCAAGGTCCTGTATTTAAAAAATGACGGACATTCTCTGGGTAAGGCATTGGTCGGGGTTGTACTGGACAGGATTACAGATTTTGCTTTTTTCCTGTTCGTGCTTCTTATCGGTTCGCTGTTCTTAATTAGTGTTCTTCAAAAGCAGGTCCTGATTCTAATTGCCGGCATTTTGGTTCTGGTCTGCCTATTTATAGTATTTTTAAAAATCGGCTTAATTAAATGGGGAATAAATAAAGCATTCCGCGCGTTTATTCCCCGTAAATATCAAAAATCCTGGAAAATAAATTTCCAGGATTTCATCGCAGATTTGAAGATTTACAAGCTCAGGGCTTACGTGATAATGATGGTTATCACCGCTTTATCCTCGGGCTTTTATTATTTGCAGATGTATATTTTGGCCAGAGGCATGAATATGGACATTCCATTTTTATATCTAGCCGTTTCGGTCACTATTGCCGGGCTTGTCACGCTTATTCCCGTGTCGATCTCTGGAATAGGCACCCGAGATGCTGCTTTAATCCTTTTGCTCTCCCCCCTGGGAATCCTCAAGGAGCAGGCGGTTGTTTTTTCGGCTCTGATTCTGATAATGGCATTAATAGCAACTTTAATCGGACTAATCTGCTGGCTTATTAAACCCCTAAGGGCGTAGTTTGGGGCTATAAAATATGAAAAAGCCAAACAAATATCTAATTTTTGCTTTAATTTTAGCTATAATAAATTTAATTGCTGTTTTTCTAATTTTTGGTGTCTTAATAGAAAAAGAAAGTAGGGCGCTTATCCGAGCTGCCCATTGGATGATGGGTAGGTTAGAAGATCCTCTGGTGAGTGTATGGATTTCGATCTTTAGACCGCTGGCGCCCTTGCTATCTTTACCATTTGAATTTCTGGGAGAAGGAATGGGTTTGTTAATTCAAAGTATCGTATTCTATTTGCTGGCCATCTATTTTATTTTCAAAATAACTGAAATAGTATATAAAGACCAATTACAGGCCTTATTCGCTTCTATTTTTTATGCCTTTGCTATACCTGCTCTTAACTATTCTTTAGCTTTCAAGGCAACAAATTTCGGCTCCTGGTTTTTTTGTATTTTTTCAATCTACTTAACTTTGCTTTATTTTAAAAAACGGCACGAAAAATTATTAATTTTTAATGGGCTAATTTCTGGTCTAGGATTCCTAATGAAAGAAAATGGAGGATTGGGTATTTTATTCTTCATAGCAATGGTTTTACTTTCTAAAGAGTTTGGCTTGAAAGAAAAAGTTCTAAAAATAATTAAATTCAGTGCATTTTTTATAACACCCATTATTTTGTGGGAAATAACTGTCCTTGTCCTTACTCCATTTTCTCATTTAGATGTTTTCTCTCATGTATGGAGAACTTATATTATAGAAGAAGGACCAATAAAAACCCTTAGTGCCTTGACCCATCTTTTAGCTTTGTTTGCTACTTTCGGACTGCTCGGTTGGTTAGTGGTACTCTGGGGGGCTTTAAAAGAATGGCAGAATAAAAATAAGGAAAGAATGAAAATATTATTGGCTTTGGTTCCTTTTTCTTCAGTTAGTCTAATTTGGCCTTTTCCAGATACACGGCATGCCTTTATTGTTGGAACATTGGGCGCTCTTTTAGCAAGCTACGGCCTAATTAATTTAAAAAATATATTCAAAAACAAAAAAATTGGTCTTCTTTTGATAATAGTTATTCTCTCTCTATATATTGTCTTTAACTATCTATCCTATTACTTCGACGATACCCTACCTTTCATTGATTTCGAAAACATTCTTAATTTTCTAAAGGTACAGGAATTCTATTAATAATTTAACAAAATAAAAATGATATCAGATTTTATCCAAAAAATTATTTGTTGTCCGAATTGTCAAAAAGAACTCTCGGTTAATAAAAAATCTCTAAATTGCTTAAATTGTCAAAGACAGTATCCTCTTATAAACAATATTCCTGTCTTTGAAAATATGGATTTTAAAAAATGTAAACTTCCTAAGAATTTACCAGCTGAAAATCCTCTTCAATATGCCCCCCACTTTTGGTTATGGAAAAAATATCTTCTTAAATACTTAAATCCCCAAGCCGAAGATGCTATTTTAGATATTGGTTGCGGCTTGGGGCATTGTTTGGATTTCCTAAGCAAATTTTCTAAAAATTTAGTTGGTTTAGATAACGACTTACCCTCTATTCTCTATGCTCAAAAAACAACAAGGGCTAATTATGTTCTGGGTGGGGCGGAAAAAATGCCTTTTAAAGACAATTCTTTTAATAAATTAATAAGTCTTGTTGTTTTAGAACATCTTCAAGATGACCGGTCTGCTATTAAAGAAATGTGGCGAGTGGGAAAAAATAAAGCCGAGGTCCTAATAATGACACCTAGCTTAGAAGGACCAAGGATATATTCAAAAACAAGGATGTCGCTGCATCAAAATGGAAGCGCAAAACATTTCCGAGACGGTTATTATCTGAAAGATATTAAAAGGCTTCTAAATGAAGCTGGAATTAAAATTATAGCGGTTCGCTATACAATGTTTCTTTTTGTTGAACTTTTTACGGAGTTGACCAGAGTTTTTTATTCAAAAAAACAGAAAGTCTATCAACACCAAACTGATTTATTCAAGGTTACCTCTGGCAAACTTTTTTCTCTGTTTAAAATAATCGCCCCAATTTTGGGAAAGTTAGCTTTGTTAGAGGATTTTCTATTCTCTCACTCTAAAAAAGGGCATACTTTAGTTGTTAAGGGCAAGATAGAAAAATAATGCCCTAACCATATCCTCTTTATCTTATCAGATTCATAAAAAAGCTTTTGCTCTCTGAAACTTGCTCTAACTCAATTTTTATTGAACTCGAAGCAATATTAATTACCGGTGTCTGTTTTATAATTTCTTTAGATAACTGGTCTGGATATCCTAAAATATATCTTACCTTAAAAGCTTCAAAAGCATTTTTTATTTCCCCTTCCTTTAATAATCTTTCCAGCGTCGGAGCTCGAAAAATTACAAATGATTTATCGGTCAAATAATTTAAGGTATTAATCTGATTTGAAAAATCAGACGGTATAGCAATTACATCCGCGTCGCTAATTTCAAGTTCTTTAATCTCTCGAGCATAAACCATGCTTCTGGGCACAAAATCTTTATCATATTCTTTGCCCAATACTACATGATTTACTAAAATCAAATGATAAAGAACCAGAGCAGTTATTAATACCCCGAACAACGTTAAAATTTTCCCTTCTAATTTAAAATGTTCTTTTATAATATAAATTAAATAGAATAAACCCAGAGCAGTTAACAATGATAGGAGCCAAATAAAATCCATTAGGTGATTACGACTAGCCAGAATAATAAAAGCAAATACAAGAAAAGAAATAGCCAACCAATAAAGAGCTAATTTGTATAAAAATTTATATTTATTTCTTAAATAAACCATCCCCAAAATCAACAACATAGCAATAAAGGGTCCGCCAATGTCCTCTAAGGAAAAAAATCTAAAAAAATGTTGGGACAGAATATAGATACCAACTCTAAACCGATCGATAATGCCTGGTTTATCAAAACCAAAATTAGTTAAAACCTTTTTTGTCTCTAAATTTTCTGACCAACCCAAATCTTCTTCCCTAAATTTTTCTAAAAATTCTTCTTTCTCAAAATAGTAAGTATAAGGGTCTGGAAAAACGTGCAAATAGACCGAAAAAATTGATTCTTCTTTGGCTTGACTATTGGATAAAGATATGTATCTATTCTGACCGCTTATCACTGATGGCAACCAAAAAATTATAATCAATATAATAAAGGGAATAAAAACGTACATCAGTTGCTGTTTAAGTTTTCTAACTAACAAAAAGATAAAAAAAGCTAAAGCGAATATAAAACTAACCTCTTTAGATAAACCCGACAAAGCTAAAAAGATTCCAGAGATAATAAAAAAAAGATTATTAAATTTATTTTTAGATTGTTCGGTTCTCTTAACTCCTAAAAAGTAGAAGACAAAAAACAGAGCCCAAAAAATTAAACAAAATTCATAACTTCCTAAATAGCGGGGTAAACCCCAACCAACGGGCGAAAAAATATATATTAAAGAGAAGACAATCGCTATCTTAAAATTAAATAAATATAAAGTTAAAATTGTAAAAAGAACCAAAATTAAGGCATATAAAATAACTGAAAATAAGATTAAATTATTATAATCTGGAAGGCCAATAATTTTAAAAATTTGAGCATAAAAAAACGAACCAAGATATTCGGACATTACCAAGGGATGACCCTCTTTTCTAATTAAACTCGGGGCAAGAGTTATATTTAAATTATTTTCGTTAGCTAAAACGCCCGTCTTGGCATAATTTTTAGCTAAAATCATTTCTTTGGAAATAGTCTGAGTTGGATAACCCTTAAAAATAATCGGAGAATACCAAACAATGATAGCGAGAAAAAATATTGCTAAAAGAGAAATTGCAATTAAAATTTTTTTCTTTAGATGAGAAATAATTTTAACCATGGAGCAAAAATTAAAATCAATAATTTCTAAAATCCTTATCAAATCTCAGAAATTCACTGGGACTGATATTGTCTACATTGCTACCCAGGGTTCTTATCTTACTATCGGTAATATTATTAGCTTTGCCGCCTCATTTTTATTGGCAATGGTTTTTGCCCGACTTTTGCCAAAAGAAACCTACGGAGAATATCGCTATATTCTTTCAATAATGACAATGATTGGAATCTTTGCTTTGCCGGGAATGGACGATGCTCTTCTCCAGGCTGTAGCTAAAAGATTTGAGGGCTGCTTTAAAAAAGCTTTTAAAGAAAAAATTAGATGGGGGATTTTAGGAAGCTTAACCTGTCTAATTATCGCTGGTTATTTCTTTTTTAAAAATAATCTTGATTTAACAGTTTCTTTTGTAATTGCTGGTGTTTTCTTCCCTCTAATGGAGGCGACGGGAATCTATCTTTCTTATCTGGGCGGCAAAAAACTTTTTGGAATTCAGACTAAATATACGGTTCTAACCCAAATAATATCCGCTTTTGCTATTATTATAACATTAATTTTCACAAAAAACCTTATTGGGCTTGTTTTAATATATTTTTTCTCTAATACTTTCTTAAGAAGTATTTTTCTTTTATATAATTTAAAAAGACTTCCGCCCAACAAAAAAGAAAAAGAAAAATTCATCAATTTTGGCAAACACTTAAGTTTTTTAAGGATAGTCCATACAATTGCCGCCCAGATAGATCGATTACTGCTTTTTCATTTTTTGGGAGCTGTCCAGGTGGCTATCTACAGCTTTGCCACTCTGCCTGTTTCCGAGGCAAATATATTTCTAAAAAATATCCGTCTTTTGGCCTTGCCAAAGCTTGCTACCAGATCTATGGAAGAAATTAAAAAAAACCTCCTAAAAAAAGTTGCGAAAGCCACTATTTTAATTGCTCCCCTGGTTCTGCTTTATATTATTATTGCGCCTTATTTTTATAAAATATTTTTCCCCCAATATACGGAATCAGTTTTCTTTTCACAACTGCTCTTTTTAACAATACTTACTTTTCCAGCTTCCCTTATTGCCCTCTCTTTTCAAGCTCAAATGGCAAAGAAAGAGCTTTATCAATTTAGTATAATTTCTCCTCTTATATCTATAATTCTTCTCGTTATTTTAACTCCTATTTATGGAATAATTGGCGCTATAATAGCTCAATTAATTGCTCATCTCTTTACCGTATGCTTTTCCATGTTCTTATTTAGAAAAATTTAATCTTTAAAATAAAATTAATAATATATTTTTCCGGCAACCAAGGAAAATAATGATTTTTCCATCTCCAATCCACCAATTTACCAAAAATTTTGGCTAACTGAAAGAAAATTCCTTTCCCTTTAGTCCCACCCATTTGTAAATAATCAATCAAAAAAGCAACGTTTCTAATAATTCTTTTTTGTTTCTTGCTAATCCAGGGCGTTTTAAAAGTTTCAAAGCTAAAATCAGCCCATTGTTCAAGAGATTTTGGGGGGATGAAGCCATGCTTTAAGCTCTCGGTATAAAGCTCGGTGCCTGGAAAGGGAGTGGTAATTCGCCAGGCGGGAATTCTGATTTGGGGATTTATTTGCTTCATCTTATAAATCAAATCAGTAGTCTCATATAAATCATCAATTGTTTCGGTGGGAAAACCGGCCATAAAATAATATTTTGAATTTATGCCGGCTTTTTTTAATTTTCTAATTGTTTCAAAAACCTGTTCAATGGTAATATCTTTACGCATTAAATCTAAAATCTTTTCAGACCCTGACTCTACTCCAAAAGCCAAAGTCTTAAACCCTGCTCGATAAAGAAGTTTTAAATAATTATCATCCATATTATTGGCCACATAGTTAACTCGACAATTTGTAAAAATCTCTATATTAAGGCCTTCCTTCAAAATCAATTCGCAGATCTTCCCTACCCTCTTAATATCGACAAAAAACTCATCATCTTCTATATTAAAGGAAGTAACCCGATAATCCTCAATTAGCTTCTTCATATCTTCAACAACTCTTTCAGCTGATTTTCCTCGCCACCTTCGTTTATTAAACTCCTTATTATAACAAAAACCGCAACGATGAGGACACCCCCGACTGGTATAAAGAGCAATATCGCGAGCTGGTTTACCTGTAGCAAAAGATTTCTTTTCAATATAGTTTTCAATATTTATTAGATGATAAGGAATCTCCGGTAATTTATCCAAATCAATAAAGTCTCTCGGCGGATTAATAAAAATTTTATTATTTTTTTTGTAACCAAGTCCTTTAATGTTCTCTGAAGAACCTTTGGAGCTGAGAGCTCTCACTAATTCTAAAAAAGTTTCCTCCCCTTCACCAATAACCACAAAATCAATGTATTTATTCTCCATGGTCTGATGAGGCATTAAGCTTGAATGAACACCTCCCCAAATAACCGGGATGTCACTGTTTTCTTTTACTAGCTTAGACACTTTTATGCCGTTTAAAATTTGCTTACCTGTAAGGGCCGAGATACCCACGGCCAGCGGTTTCTCCTTAATTTCTTCTAATAAATTCTTTTTCCAATCTTTATCAACTCGCTGGTCAATAATCTTTACTTGATAGCCATTCTGAACCAATGGCGCAGCCACCGATAAAACACTCATCGGCAATAATCTAACATCAGTAGTTTCGTAAGATGGAAAAAAAAGAATAATGTCAGTCATAAATATTTCTTATACCAT
The DNA here is from genome assembly GCA_049322295.1 of Patescibacteria group bacterium. Classification (GTDB taxonomy): domain Bacteria; phylum Patescibacteriota; class Minisyncoccia; order RBG-13-40-8-A; family RBG-13-40-8-A; genus JBMORO01. Next base: position 23,230 of record JBMORO010000052.1, read on the forward strand.
CTTAATGTTTCATCGACTTGCCTGTTGAGTGAAAATTTTTCTTTAACGCGCTCGTACCCTGCTTCTCCAAATCTTCTTGCCTTTCCTGGATTTTTTAATAAATCTATGATTTTTTCAGCCATTAATTTAATATTATTCGGATTGACTATATAACCAGTTTGGGTATTTGTCCCGCCATAGGCGGGATCTAATACAATCTCTGGCGTACCCCCAAAACAAGTGCCGACCACCGGCCTTTTAGACGCCCCCGCCTCAATATTAAATAAATTGAAGGGATCTAAATAGATTGAGGGGGTTACACAAACATCGCAAGCAAAAAAAGCGCATTTCATTACTTCGCGATCAAGCCATCCAGTAAATTTAATGTTATTAGTTATCTCAAGCTCCTGAGCTAATTCAAGTAGTTTTTGGGCATACCAATCTTCTTTACCCGCCACCAATAAAACAGCATCTTTTATTGTCTTTGTTACCCAAACCATTGCCCTTAAAATAACTTCGCCTCCTTTTGCGTTACTAAGTCGACCACCGAATAAAATTATTTTTTTATTTTGGAGATTGTATCTTTCTTTAAATTCTTTAACCTTTCTAGGCTCCATTTTCCAATTATCAATATCAATTCCATTATAAGCTGTCTCTACATTTTTAAGGCCATTAATTTCTAAAAGTTTTTTAAGGGAATTACTGACGGCGAATACCTTATCCACATATTTCAAATAACACCTGATAATTACATTACGAAAGGGATTATATCTTTTTCTGGCTTCTTTAATCTGATCCCAAATACTAATTTTATAAAAACAATTTCCATCTCTAGGCATTAGTTTCCCATAATGAATTAACATTACATCATGAGCGGTTAGAAAAATAGCTTTAGCATATTTTCTGGCTATTTTCAGACAATGATAAGAAAGATAATGATGAATATTATGAGCATGAACTATATCGGGTTTTGTTTCCTTAATAATTTCTTTAACTTTTGAAACTGTCTGAGGATTATATAAGCTTAACCAGGCCTGCCAACGAGGGTGATAATTAGAATAAATTCTAAAAACTTTCAAGCCGCCTAAATTAGACTTACCTTCACCTAATTTACTTTGAGCAGTGGTAATAATAAAAATATTATGACCCTTACCTTTCAGTCCTTTTGCCAAATTATAAGCCACAACTCCAGAACCCCCCTCACTAAAAGGTAGAAACTCTCCAGATAAAAATAAAATATTCATATTATCAAAATTTATTTTTGTAAAATCAAGCACCACCCCAGCGTATGTTTTTGATTTGCTTTACTATCGTCTATTTTATCTAAGTAGTTCATAAGTTTACTATATAATTTGAAAACTGGATTTAATAATCTAGACCATTTCTTTTGATAAAGATTTAATCTGTCTACCAGGTAACGCATTTTCTGCTGGGCGATTGTAGTAAAAAATCCGCCTCGCTGTTCGCATTTTATTACCTTAAAACCCTGAACCGTAAAAATCTTTTTTAACCCAAAATTAGTATACCTAAAAAAATCTTTTGGTTCCTCATGTAATTCACAAGTTTGGGGAGTGGTAATAAGACAATATCCTCCCCTTTTCAATACTCGATAAATTTCGCCAGCAGCTTTATAAGGGTCTTCTAAGTGTTCAAAAACCTCTGTACATACCACCGAATCAAAACTTTCATTCTTAAATGGAATATTCTCGGCTCTCCCCACAATGTCGACATTATTCCCTTTCTCTACGTCCATTTTTATATATTCGGAACAATTAAATAACCCTTCGTACCGGCTAAAACTACCTGCTCCTACATCTAATACCTTTCCCTTTATATAATGGCTATATTTTTTAACTTGTTCTTCTAATAAAACTCTTACTGGCTGATAAATTACTGGCATATTTTATCTCTTTAATAAATTATTTTATAAATCCTCACAAATTCATCCCCTTCCTTGGCTTGAAAAATAAGTTCTAAATTGTTATTAGCTAAGCATTTTTCTTCTAAATCACTCGGCCATCTTTCATTAACGTATAAATAATCGTAATTCAAATTTTTAATCCCATAAGCATCGCACTCTTTTCTAATTTTTCTAAACAAATCGGGCTCAAGAAAAGAAGGCAAATTTCCAGTTTGATAATTATCCCAATGATAAGCATAAATTGGAGCCATCCTTCCGGTATTTAAGACAAACCTATGATTAGGAGCAGCCTCCAAATCATCATCCTCTTTTTTTAGGATAAGAAAATAATCATCGAGGGTGGTATTTTCTCTCACCCAATTATAAACCCTACCTTCAAAAGATTTAGCTCGCCCAAATATCTTATCAGAGCCATTCCATGTTCCAGGTGGATAACCAATTGATAAAAACAACAACTGAAAAAGTACTGTCTGAGCTATTAAAACAATAACGATAAAAATTATAATTTTTTTTAACCATCTTTTTTTAACTAATAAATATAAAGCCATCAAAAATAAACCCACGATTAATCCGCCGAATAAATTAAATGGATAAAAAATCCGCCGCATATCTCCGGGATGAACAAAATTAATAAAAAACGGGATAAGGAAAAATGTAATTGATAACATCCCCAGCATCAGACCAGGTTGGAAATATCTTTTTAGTATAAAAACTACAGCAGGAATAAATAAAAATAAGAGCAATCCCAATTCTAATAAAAATTTAGAATCATAAATCGCAAGCCAATTAACTCCATATTCACCATAATCAGTATTCAATAACCAGGGAGTTTTGTTAATCTTAAAAACTTTATTAATTTGGCTCGTAAAATAGTATTCCGTAGCACTCGGGTTCGGATTTGGCATCAAGAGAGTTTTCAAAACCCCTCCCTGGAAAAAAGCAATTGGTAAGGCAATTAATACAATTAAAAAAGAAATTATTAAAAATCTTTTAGCAGTAAACCAATCTTTTTTTATAAAACCATAGGCAAAAGGATAAATAAATAAAACAAAACAAAATATCGCAAAATAGGTCTCAGCGCTAAGGGCGAGTAGAGCCAAGAGAATACTATTAAACAGGGCAATTTTTTTACTATATTCGTGTTTAATCGAATAAAGATATAAATAAACAATTACAACCATCAAGGGAAAAGCCAAAACACTCCAAGAGGTTTTTAACATATTCTCCAAAACAGGTATAGAAAATACTGATTCAATAGATTGAAGCACAAATTTAAAAGGAGCATAAATATCCTGCTGAAGAATATATTTATTGTATAAAATAGAAACTCCATTTATCCCTTTTAAAAAAACCAAACTACCCCCATAAAGCATTATCAATGACGAAACAAATGCTTTAAAATTGTCATTACAAAAATTCTTAACCAAAATAAATCCTAATAAAAATAAAATTCCTATAAGAATTGCAATCAGGAAATTGTAGGCAAGGTATAAAGGTAATCCAGTAATTTTATAAATACTGGCAGTCAGAAGTTCAAAGGCATAATGATAAACTAAGGGGTGTCCTGGTTCCCAAATCTCTGTAGGGGGAAAGTTCCCTTCAGCCATAGTTGCAGCCGTTGGCATGCTACCAGCTTGCAATATATCGCCTTTCAATGGCATTCGAAAAAAAATCAGACCATTACTAATAACCAACAAAATAGTAAAACCAAATAAAATCTTTCTCCATTTTTTATCAGTCCCCCACTCTAAGGCTTTTGATTTATTAAAATAAAATAATATTATGCCAATAATAAAAATTAATAATAAAACCAGATAAAAGGTTATTTTTATAGGAATAAAATATCCCAGTATGTTAATTAAAAATAAATATAATCCAATACCAAAAATGCCCGAAAGCCCAATTAAATGTTCAATTCTATTCTCTTTTAAAAGATATCTGGCAATTTGCCAGCCAAAAAAGAATAACATTGAAAAGTAAATTATAGCCAAGAAAAACGATAACATAATTTATTTAAAAAAGTGGATTACCTTGGACATCTTTGGGTGTCCTGATTCCTAAAATTTTAGAAACCATGGGAGCAATATCTACTATGGAAGCAGAATCAATAGATTTATGAGGAACTGTCTTGCCCCAAATTATTAAAGGCACTCTTATCTCTTCTTCACTTAATCCTCCGTGGTCTCCAACCCAATTATTAGTAGTAAAGCCATAACCTGGTTTCAAAACAAAAGTGATATCCGACAACCGTTCGTGATTTAAATTTAATTTAGAAGATTCTTCTTTGGTAAAAACCCTTTCCACCCCTTCTAATTCTTTAAAAAAATCAATTATTCTAGGAATATCATTTAGATTATTTAGCCAAATCTGGACATGGCGCGTGACTAGAGTAGCTATTGCCATATTGCTCTTTCCTTTATTATAGACAATTATCCTTACTTCTTTCCCGATAGGATGAGGGAAGATTTTGCTAATTTTGTATCCGATTTTTTCTAAAGAAATATTTTCCAAAGAAATTCTTTTATCTATCTTTACCTGACCATGGTCTGAAGTTATAATAAGGGCTATTTCATCTTTAGACTGCTTAATTAAATCCATAAACATACCTATTTTCTTATCACAAACTTCTATAACCTTTAGATATTGAGAGGAATCTGGTCCATATTCATGACCCACTTGATCTGGCTCACCTAAAACTAGATAAAAGAAAATATATCTATCATCTTTAAGAGTCTCGGCAATATTAGAGTTTTTCCCTCTTAGTAAATTTAAAAATAAATTATTATCTCTAAAATATCTTAAAATTTTAAAAAGATAAGGGCTTTGCATAATAAATTGACTTGAGCTTATGTTATTCACAAATTTTCTTATGATTTTATGAAAAAAATTATCTCCTGACTCAAACCATACTGCCCGTGGACCAACGACTAAACTTTTTTTATTATAACTTTCAATAACATTAAACAAGCTCTCTGTCTGACAATATTTTATTCCATTTATATCTATTAATTTTCTTCTTTTTTTATCCCAATAAAAATGACCAGTGATTCCAGTTTTCTCTGGGTAGGCCCCTGTTAAAAGAGAAAGGTGAGCCGGTCCGGTAATAGTTGGAAAAACTGACTGACAATCTTTAATATAAAGTCCTTCCTTAATCATTTTATCGATATTTGGAGTATTGGCTTTTAAAAATGCGTCTTTTCCACAACCATCTAATATAATAATTAATACTTTTTTCATAATTTAAATTTTATCTTTAAACTTGATAGTTAAAAAACTAAAAACAGCTACAATTAAAGAAAAAAATAAATTAATGATATGAATACCAAAACCAGAGGTAATAGCTATTCCTTTAGAATAACCTAATAAAAGCATTCCTATTGCCCAAGAACCCTCGGTAGTGCCAAGACCAATAAAACCGTGAATTGGCAAAACAGAGGTAATTAAACAAAAGGTTGCCACAAAAACGTTCTCAAAAAAACCAAATTCCAAACCCAGGCTGCGGACCAATATATAATTTAAAAAATACATTGTTAGCCATATAAAAACAGAAAATAAAATCAATGGAAAAAATAATTTTGGAGATTTGATAGCCGATAAATTATTAATAATTTTTCCAAGGCCATTATAAAAAGATTTAACAAATTTATAATTAAGTTTCTTTCCAGCTATCTTTCTGATTTGTCTTAAAATCCAATTGCCAGCAAATAGTAATATTAATGCTATTAAAATGGTAATAACTAAAGCAATAATTCCTAAAATAAGTATTTTTACTTTTACTATTCCATCTCTAATTACTAAAAATAATGATAGCAAAAAAAGAATAACAATTACGAGTAAATCGAAAATTCTGGTGGAAATTAAAAGAGAAAATCCTTCTTCTAAAGAAATGTTGTGGGTCTTCTTGAATAAATAAGGATAAGATAACTCACCTGCCCTTGCTGGTAATATTTGATTAACCATAATCCCGATAGAGGTTATCTTAAATAAAGAAAGAAAACCTATTGGTTTTTGTAGTAAAAACCTAAATCTTATCGCCCTAAAAATATTACTTAAAATAAATATTAAAAATGCAAAAATAAAATAAACAGGTTTTAAATTTTTAATTATCAAATAAACATCATTTAAATTAATTTGGGAGATTAAAATACTCACTAAAATAATAGTAATAATAAGAGCTATAATATTTCTTTTGGCTGTTTTTCTCATATTCTACATTTTCTTTACTTTATAAAATGATTTAACTAACAGTTGTTGGGGAAATATTTTTTCTAACTTATCAAGAACTGCGATTAAAGAAATTGGTAGAAAGCGGTATATTAAAGGAGAAAATAAAAAACAATGTTTGATAGTTATCAGCTTAAAATTAGATTTTTCTAATATGCTTTTTATATCTTCTCGCGAATGAATAAATACTTTATCTTTATATTTTTTAAAAAAGACACCTAAAATTTGATAGGGACTCCATTTATAAGTATCGAAGATTAAAACCCCGTCTTTTTTAAGCACCTTAGCCGCTTCCTGAAAAAGGGGGTAAATATTTTTATAATGAAAAATAAAACGCAAACTAACAATACAATCAAAAAAACCTTGTTTAAAAGACAGATTAAAAGCATCGGCCCTAACCACATTTTTATAACCTGCGTCTTTTGCCAAATTTAACATTTCCAAAGAATAATCTGCTCCAACAATATCTATATTTGGATTTTTTATAAGCAAGTATTTAGCTAAACGACCAGTACCACAAGGTATATCAAGAATCCTTCCTCGTACTCCTTTTAATAACTCTTCGATAATACTTAACTCCTTAAGATTTACAAACTTCCCGCTTCTTCCCCCAAATCTCCAGTGGTCGTATTTCTCTACTATCTGCTTTTGAGAATAAATTTGCTTTTTATCCATTTTTTATTTTTTTATATAATTCCAAATATTTTTTAGTAATATTCTCTTGGCTGAATTTTTGACGAGCAATTTTCCTTTGATTTATAACCATTTTTTCTCTTAATTCTCGATCAGAAAGTAAATTTATAACTGCTTCGGCTATTTTTTGAGGATTGCCAGAAGGAACAACTAAAGCAGTATTACCATCTTCAACTATTTCATCTAAGGGTCTAATATTAGTAGTAATCAATGGCACACCTACTGACATTGCTTCTAATAAGGTGCTGGGGAATAATTGCGTAGCAAAAGTTACTCGATAAGGTAAAACTAAAATATCTAGAGCAGAAAGAAATTTGGGAGTATTTACTTTACCTAAAATAATTGTTTTTTCCTCAAGTCTTTCTTTTTTTATTTTCCTTTCAACCTGTCTTTTCCCAGAACTTAACTCGCTCCAAGCCAAAACTAATTTTGCATTGGGAATTTTTTCTAATATATCTTTAAATGCTTTTATTAATAAATCAGCACCTTTATTGTGAGTAAAATGACCAAGATAACCAATTATTTTATTCGATAAACCAAATTTATTTCGGAGCGCTGTAGTATCGCATCTAATATATTTATTTATGTCTATTGAATTGGGAGTTACACCGATTTTTTCTTCTGGATAACCCAGTAATAAAAGTTGATTTTTTTGATATTCACTGCTCACAATATATTTACAACAACTAAACTTTGTAAATTTCCCAATCAAAGAATTATTTATAAGAATTCGGCTTAAATAAAAAAGGGGGGATTGCTTAAAAAATGGCATAATTATCCGATAGTTCTCTATTAAAGATGATTCAAAAACCACTATAATCGGAGCTCTATTTTTAAAACTTATAATATCGCCAACAAAAGCAAATGCAGGAGATGGTAAATAAACTTGAACAATATCCACTTGTTTTGAAATCCGACGAACGTTCTTAATAAAATAAATTAAACACAAAGGTAACTTTGCTAAACTCCAACTAAAGGGAGCATAATGGATTTTTTTATAAGACGGCTTAGCTGAAGTTTTGGCAGTCAGCAAAATTACCTCTGCGCCCAGTTTCTGTAAGCCTTGGGCTAAATTATCTACGGTGCTAGGACCAACTACCCCCAAAGTAGTTCTTAAAATTGCTAAAGCAATTTTCATCTTAATTTCTTTCTCTAATAAATGACTTTTTAAATAAATACTTTATAAAAGATATAAGGGCAATAAATAACCTCTTTAAATCAGCCAATGATCTAATATCTTTAAGAATACCGGGTATTTTCTTTAAAAGAGGATAGTGGCTGAGTTCTCTCCATTCAAAAAGAATTTCATTAATTTCTTCCCAGCTTAATTTATCAATAAATAAGGGAGCATTTCCTGCTACTGTAGGAAGCAATATAACTCGAGAGTCATTTTCTGCTGCCCAAGAAAAGTCAGATGGTAAAAAGCCTGTCTCTTTGGCATACTCTTCTAATCTTGTTCCAGGATATATCTTAAGAATGCCAATAGTAACGTCTCCTTGGGCATAGCTCTTTAATTCTCGCATAAGAGCAATGGTTTGTTGGGCTTCCTCAAATGTTTCCGTGGGATGACTTACTATAAAAGTAGGGAAAATCAAAAGACCTAACTCTCCACACCACCTGGCTACTTTCCTTACCTGCTCTAAAGTAATTTTTTTTCCAATAATTTCATCGATAACTCTCTGTGAACCAGATTCTACCCCAAAACACACCTGATAACAGCCAGCTTCTTTCATTTTTTTTAATAATTCTCTGTCCACTGTATCTACTCTAACTTCGCAATACCAAGAAATATCTAAATGTCGTTCTAGTATTAAATCGCAAATATCTCTAACTCTTTCGCGGTTCATTGTAAGTGTATCATCAAAGAACCATATCCCCCTGACCCCGTATTCTTTAATCAACCATTCTATCTCTGCTAAAACATTTTCTGGAGACCTATATCTAAACATTCTCCCCCACATCTGGGAACTGGCACAGAAATTACAACCAATCGGACATCCTCGGCTACTCATTATGTGGGCAGCCGGAATTTTCCCCTTTCCTGGCACATCTAAAGTAAGTTTATATTTTTTAGAAAGTAGGTGGCGCGCTGGAAAAGGAATTTTATTTAAATCTTTAATAGGTGCTCGGGAAGGATTATGAATAATCCTATTGTTCTGCCTAAAAGATATACCTGCAACTCTATTAAAACTTTCGCCTTTCTCGAATGTCTTTATTAACTCTAAAAAGGTCTCTTCTCCTTCCCCTCGCACAATCATATCAAGTTCTGGAATATAAGAAAGTGTGTCTTGGGGTGTTAATGAAACATGAACTCCGCCCGCTACTACTAAAGAATTTGGTAAAACTTGCTTGGCAATCTTAATTGTTTTAAAACCATCAAATCTTGTTTCAGTAGTAAAACTCACTCCAACCACATCTGGTTTTTTGTCAAGAAATGCTTTTTTTAATTGATTCCAAGAATATTTCTCAATAAAAGCATCGATGATTTCTACTTCAATTCCATTTTGTTCTAAAAATGCTGCCAAATATAAAACACCCAAAGGAGGCATAATATTTTCACGAGACCAAGTAGTGGCTAAATAACCTTTCGGGGGAATTATTAACAATACTTTCATAAAATTTTTATATTACTGAAATTTAAATAAATTATTTTTTCCTGGCTTTAAAAATAAAATTAGTAGTACTTTCAAATCTTCCGCAGAGAGGAAGATATTTTTCTATAAAAAAACCTTTGTTTTCTAGATAATTTTTTATAAAATCAGGATTGAAATAGTGGCGGACAGGAACAAAATACCAGTCCAAAATCAACTCTTCTAATTTTTCGCCCCTTCTTTTGCTTTCTTCCCTTTTAAAAATTTTGGTTACCGGCCACAAAAAAACAGCCATTATCTTTGAAAGTGGCACCCAGCAAAAACGAGGAGCCAAAATACAAATCCGTCTAATTAATTCATGCAACCAGGTAAGGTTAGTTTTTTTATACAAAGCAATAAACAAGACACCACGATCAGCTAGGGCCCTGATTAATTCGTCAATCGCTTTAAGTGGGTTGGTGGTATGATGAGCGCTCCCCCAAGCCCAAACAATGTCAAAATATTTATCAGGAAATTGTAGATTAAGCATATCATCGACTTTAAATTCAATATTGTTTAGATTAAATTTCCTGGCTAGACTTTTTGCGGTATTTAAGCTTTCCTCGCTGATATCTATACCAAAAACTTTTTCTGCTCCTTTCTTGGCAAAAATAACAGAAAATATACCCGTACCACAACCCGCGTCTAAAATCTTCTTTTTGTTTATCTCTTCATCTTTAAAAAAGATTTCTAAATGTTTTCTATGCTCTTCTTCCTCTGGTATATATTTACCCCAGACCAAATCATAAAATTTACCTACTTTTTGTTGTTTAAATTTTTCTCTCATAAATTTTATTTACTTTAATTATATATTCTCTTTCGCTGTATTTAGAATCAGCTATCTTTCTGGCCTTCTCGCTTATCCTGGCACTTAATTCCGGATTCTCTAAAACACTGATTATACCCCTGGCAAATTCCTTTGGCTTGGGCTCGGTTAAAATAGCTGTGGTCTGATTTAAAACTTGAGTGTGAGTCAATAAATTAGTGGCCACAATTGGCTTTCTTGATTTAAGATAATCATAAATTTTTAAGGGGGTATTGGTCCCTTTGATTCTGGGAGAAACTAAAACATCAGCCAGTGCTAAATAATCAGGTATTTCTTCTATTTCCCGCTGACCAGTGAAAATAATATTTTCTGCTACTTTTAAAGATTCGGCTAAATCTTTAAATTCTTTAATTTGTTCTTCCCAGCCACCGACAATCACAAATTTAACCAAAGGATTTTTCTCTAAAACCAAAGGAATACTGTTAACCAGCAAGTCAATGCCCTGATAATATTCCAGAGTGCCAATGTAAACTATGGTCTTATATTCATCGGGGATATTCAATTTCTTTCTAACCCTTGATTGATTGGCTTCTGTTACTCTAGAAAAATCTACATCAGAAAGGCAATTTTCAATTAAAACATATTTTTCTGAGGGATGGGTTTTATTAGCTAATTCTAATAAATAAGGACAAATTACTATAATTTTATCAGCGATTTTGAGGGCTAATTTTTCTAAATATTTAGCTAAACCAACTAAAATTTTGTTATTGTAAAGGGTATTTCGATTATGAGAAAGTTGCTCTGGTATGGAAGAATGCATATCATAAATCAAGGGAATTTTAAAAACCTTTTTAAAAATAATACCCATGTAAGCCGCTTCTTCGTGGACATGTAAACGACCATATTTTCCCCCTAAAAGTAAGCTGAAGGCCTTCAAAAAGAGTATAAGATCAAGAAATATCTTGGTTATAGAAGAGCCAATGGGTATTTTTTTTATAAAAAACGGTGCCCAGATTCTATAGATTTTTACATTTTTTATTTTGACATCACTTCCTAAGTGATAGGTTAAGATATCTATTTCGTACCCAAGCTCACTAAGAACCCTCGCTCGATATAAAATACTAAAGGGGGTGCCGGTAGAAGAAAAAAATTCTTCGGGCGCGAGCATTAATATTCTCATAAATGTTCACACTTTGTAATAATTTTTATACCAAATTTGAAATACCATCAAAGCCCAGAGAAGTTTTCTATTATCTCTCTTGCCATTGAAATGTTCATTTAATAATTTTTCAATATAAATATGATTAAATATATCCTGCCTTTTAATATTGTTTTTCTCTAATAAATCCAGGGTTAATTTTTTCAATTCCTTTTTCATCCATTTGGCTAATGGTATACCAAATCCTTTTTTCTTCCGATAAATAACTTCTGCCGGTAACTTATCCTTCATTAATTCTTTTAGTAAGTATTTTCTTTGCCAATATCTAAATTTATAACTAAAGGGGAGAGAACAAACAAAATCTACTACCCGATAATCTAAAAATGGTGCCCTTACTTCTAAACTATTATACATACTTGCCCGGTCAACTTTGGTTAGGATATCATCCTGTAAGTATTGTTTGAAATCCAAATATAATAACTTGTTTTCAACTGATTCTTGAGGAAAGCGATCCCAATGTCTTTTAAGGTCGTTGAATAAGAGACCTTCATCAATTTTATTCTTTGCATCGGGGGTAAATAAATTTTCTCTCTCCGAAGGCAAAAATGCTCCTAGCCATACTTGATGACGAAAATTAATCGGATAGTCCAGACCTGAAAGCATTTTTTTAAACCTAAAATCAAAACTTAAATTACTGTAAGAAACCGGTAATAAAGTTGTAAATTTTAATAAAATTTTATTAATATTTTTGCGTAAAAATTCAGGAATAATCTCATAATATTTCACAATTTTATGAGCAAGGTGAGTGTCATAACCAGCGAAAAGCTCATCACCGCCATCACCTGCTAAAGCAACTGTAACCTCCTCCCGAGTTATCTTTGACAATAAATAGGTAGGAATTAAAGATGGGTCAGCTAATGGTTCATCTAAAAGATTATAAATCTCAGGAATCAATCTTAAACTATCTTTGGGTTTTAAAATTTTAACATAATGCTCAGTGCCCAAAAACTTTGCTACTCGACTTGAATATAAGGACTCATCATAGCTTTTTTCTGTAAAACCAATAAAAAAAGTTCTTATTTTTTTATCTGAATTTTTTTGAGCGTAGTAGGTAACGGTACTTGAATCAAGTCCTCCGCTTAAAAGAACCCCTAGCGGAACATCAGAAATCAGACGGTATTTAACTGCCTGACTTAGTCGATTCTCCAATTCTTTTAGACAATTTTCTTTATTTATAAAATTAGAAATAGGATTAAAATTAATATCCCAAAACTGCCTAATTTTATAATTTTTTTCTTTAGCTGAATAGACCAAATAATTAGCGGGTTCTAATTTAAAAACATTTTTAAATATTGCCCAAGGGGCAGGGATATATTCGTAGGTTAGATATTTGTTCAAAGAATTAAAATCTAATTCCTTTTTTACAGAGGGATGAGAAATAAGGGCTTTAAGTTCTGAAGCAAATATAAACGTATTATTCTGTAAAGTATAGTAAAGTGGTTTTTTACCTAAGCGATCGCGAGCTAAAATTATTTTTTTCAAAGAATTGTCCCAGATAGCAATAGCGAACATCCCGTTAAATCTTTTAAAACAATTTTCTTTATTCTCTTCGTATTGATGAACAATTACTTCAGTATCTGAATCTGTGTAAAATCGGTGTCCTTTCAAAATAAGCTCTTTCCTGAGCTCTTGAAAATTATAAATTTCGCCATTAAAAACCACCACCACTGATTTATCTTCATTATAAATTGGCTGCTTGCCCGTAACTAAATCAATAATGCTTAACCGTCTCATTCCTAAACCAACCCCTTCTTTTAAATAAAAACCCTCATCATCTGGACCGCGATACTTGATTAAATCTGTCATCTTTTTCAAAATTTTTTGATTTCCATCACCAATATAACCCGCTATTCCACACATGTTCGCTTCGCTTCATCAACTAATAACTAATCTATACGAATTTACGAATATTCGTAAATTCGAAAATAATTCGTTATTCGTTGATATTATCAAAATTAATTTTCTCTTTAATTAAATAAATAGGTTTTTTCTGGGACTCGTAATAATTCCTTATCATAATTTCAGCTAAAAGCCCCATTAAAATAAATTGGAGACCAACCAAAATGAAAAAGGTGGTCAAAAGAGGAAGAGGAGTGTCAACAAGGGATTTGCCCTCAATAAGCTTACGCAAGATTGCCCAGAGAGCGAATAAAAACCCTAAAAACAATGACCAATAACCAACCTTGCCAAAAAAATGCATTGGCTTAGTGGAGTAATCAGTCAAAAACTTAACCGTCAAAAGGTCTAAAATAACCCAGAAAGTTCGAGAAATGCCATATTTGGTTTTGCCATATTTTCTCGGTCTGTGATTAACAACTATTTCGGATATTTTTGCTCCGTACCAGGAAGCATAAGCTGGCATAAACCGATGCATTTCTCCATAAAAACGAACATTTTTTATCACTTCTTTCCGATAAGCTTTCATTGTGCAGCCATAATCATGCAATTTAACACCAGTAATAGCGGATATTAACCAATTAGCTATTTTTGAAGGAATTATCCTGGTAAATAACTTATCCCTACGTTTCTTTCGCCAGCCCGAAACTACATCAAAACCTTCTTCTATTTTCTCTAAAAATTTAGGAATATCAGCAGGATCGTTTTGGAAATCGGCATCCATCGGAATAATAATCTCGCCTTTTGAAAAATCTATACCAGCTGAAATAGCAGCTGTTTGACCAAAATTTTTCCTAAAATTAATCACCTTAAAAAGAGGGTCATTCGCGGTTATCTCTTTCAAAATTTGATAACTATTATCTCTGGAACCATCATTAATTGCTATTATCTCGTACTCAATAGATAAATTATCCAGAGTTTTTTTAAGCTCTTGATAAGACTCTTTTATACTTTTCTCCTCATTATAAATTGGAATTATTATAGATAGTTTCATAGGCCTTGTTTTTTAATAATTAACCAAAAAGAAGAACCACTCCTAGGAAATAGATTTGAAAATAATTTATCTAAATACCTCAAAAAGAAATTTTTAGAAGAGTCAATTTTGCCAAGATGATTGTATGTTCTAAGTAATAATAACTTAGAAGTGGGGAAGTATTCTTTTTTTATTAGAAGGGGGTCGAATCCAGCCTCTTTATTTATTTTGGATGAAACAGTGGGAGACCAGATATCTACCAATGCCTGAATTTCTTGGTCGTTTAATTTTTGTCCCGATTTGATTATTCCTTCCTTTACTAGTTGTTCATTGATCTCATCAGTTAAGACAATTTTTTGATTTTGTATAGATTTTTTAAATTTACTTAATTTAACAGAAAAATAACTCAGGAGACGAAATATAAAGACCAGTAAGAAATTTTTAAAAAATTTTCTATTTGGTTCATGGGCTATACAAATTATTCCTTCTGATTTCAATAGTCGATTGGCTTCCTCTAAAAACTTATGATAGCCGGGCAAATGATGCAAAACTGAATTAACTGTTATCAAATCAATGGAAGTATTGGCTAAAAATGGCATTTCTTCGCAGTCTGTTTCAACAAATTCAAATTGACAAGAAAATTTTTTTAATTTTTCTTTCGCTATCATTAACATCTTAAGAGAAATGTCGGCACAAATAACTTTATCTTGGGGAGTTAAATATTGAGCCAAGATAGCAGGTACAAAACCAGTTCCGCTGCCTACATCTAAGACGGTTATTGGTCGTGATAAGTGTTCTAAATATCTCTGACAAAAATTTTTCCAATTGTCCCCCTCTCTTAATATCTCTAAATGTTGCTGGTCATAAAAATTAGCTTCCTCATTATGAAAAATCTTATTGAATTTTTTAACTATCTCGTTATTTACCATAATACCTGTTTATAAATCTCAAGATACTTCTCAACCACATTGTCCCACCTCATCTCCTGGGCTCTTTTTTTACCACCTTCACCCAATCTTCTTAACAATGCATCATTATTAAGTAATTTTAAAACTGCCTCAGCTGTTTTTTGAGTGTCTCTTTGAGGAACAAGTAATCCTGTTACATTATTTATAATAGCATCTTCAGCTCCACAATCATAGGTTCCAATCACTGGCTTTCCGCAAGCTCCTGCCTCTAAATACACTAGACCAAAACCCTCAAAATCATTATTGTTAATAGTAATTGGAGTTAATAAAAATATATCCGCCCAATAATAAAGCTCAATTAAATCTTCGTCTGATATGTTCTGGAAGAATTTAACATTCATTTCTAATTTATATTTTTTAATTAAATCCGAATAAAATTCTGAGGGGTGTCCTCCTACTATCCAATATTTTATATTTTTGTATTTCTTTTTAACTTCGGCTATTGCGGGTATAGAAATATGATAGCCCTTGCGCAGTTTTAACGCTCCAACGCTTAAAATAACTTTCGCATCTGCGTCTTTCTGCGTTTTAATCCGCGTTAATCTGCTTCTATTAAATTTATCATAATTAACTCCGTGATTTATCACTATTGTGTTATCTAACTTTACTCTTTTCAAAATCTGTTTTTCAGTAAATCTACTAATACATATTATCCTATCTGCTCTTTTATAAGCCCAACTCATTAGACCTTTTTTTAGGGGAATATCAAGAGGCAGGATTGAATAAGTGCCAATTCCATTAATAATCAATTTTTTATTTAAACCAATATTGGCTAAAGCAGCAATTACCCCATAGGGATAGCCGTCTAAGGCATGAACTATGTCACATTTTTTAATGTATTTCCGAATTTTAAAAGCATTTACAAAAATATTATGAAAATGCCGCATAAGATAGGACTTGCGGAGGACGGCTCTCTCTAATTTATGTCCACTTTCCTGCTCGGTCAAAACTATTGCTTCGATGCCTTCTTTCTTTGAAATATTTTCTACCACGTCCCTACCAAATCTTCCTACCCCTGCTTTTATATCCAAATTTTCATTTAAAAAACAAATTTTCATTTTTCTATAAACTCTTTATGCCAAATCTGGAAAGTAATCAGGGCCCAGATTAGGTTTAAATTATATTTTCTTTTTTCGATATGGTCACCGAACATTTTGTTGATGCCATTAAAATTAAAATATTTTTTGGTTTCTGAACAATAATTTTCTGATAAAATTTCTTTGGCAAATTTATTTAAATCTGTTCTTAGCCATTGAGACATTGGGGTAAGCCAAACTTTTTTGTATTCTGATTCTAAAATATGTTTCGGCAAGTATTCTTTTATTGCCTCTTTCCAAATTGCTTTTCCCTCTTTTTTGCTTTTTATCTTGTATTTACTGGGAATTTTCATTGCCAATTCAACTAAATAATGGTCTAAAATTGGCACTCTCTGTTCTAACCCGAAAGCCATCGTCATTTTGTCTGTTCTCATTAAAGATTCATCGGCTAACCAAGTTTTCAAATCAGTTAGCATAAACAATTTTTCAAAATCAGCATCCGAAAAGCGCGCCTTCGCCCTTCGGGCTTCGGCAATCCGAATGCGCCCATGCGAATTGAAATAATTTTCTTTGAAGAATTGCTTGGTTAATTTGTTCTGATTTATCTCTTTATTTATAATTTTGCCAATCTCTTTTTCTTTCTGGAACATAAATCTAGCATAAATTTTCGTTTTTAAGAAAGGAAACAATTTAGTTGCCCAAAATCTGCTCAATAAATAACTATAATAATATCTTTTATATCCACCGAATAGTTCATCTCCTCCGTCTCCGCCTAAAACTACAGCCACTTCTTCTTTGGCTAATTTTGAAAGCAAAAAAGTCGCAGTTTGGGTTGGTTCGGCAATTGGTTCATCTAGATGATAAATAACTTTTTCTAAATTATCTAAAATATTTCTGCTTTTAACTAATAACTCATGATGGTCAGTATTATAAAATTTAGAGGTTTGATGAGCCAAAAGAAAATCGGCATTGAATTTATTATTCGGATCATCAACATCAAAACCAACCGAAAATGTTTTAATTTTTCCCGCCAAGAATTCTCGAGAAACCCCCAAAACAGAAGTTGAATCAATGCCCCCGCTCAAAAAAATCCCTACCGGTCGGTCAGATATCAACTGACCCTTTATCGACTTTCTCACTAATTCTTGAATTTTTTCAATAATTTCCTGTTTTGAGCTTAAATTAGAAAAATCCTCTATATCCCAATATTTTCGGATTTTTATTTTCCAGCCCGAGGCTGGTCCGCCTTTGGCAGATAAATAATGTCCTTGGGGTAACTTATATATATTTTTAAACATTGTTAACGGTGCTGGCACGTAAAGCAATCTAAAATAGTGATTGAACGCTTCTAAATCTATTTCTTTTTCAATGTTATGCTCTAAAATTCCCTTAATCTCAGAAGAAAAAATAAATTTGCCATTTTGATTATAATAATATAGGGGCTTAACACCTATTCTATCCCGAGCCAAAAATAATTCTTTATTTTTAATATCCCAAATAGCAAAAGCAAATATGCCATTTAAAAATTTCAGACAATCTTCTTTATAATCTTCATAAAGATGCAGAATTACTTCGCTATCTGTATTAGAAATAAATTTATGGGCATTTTTTTCTAAATCCCTGCGCAACTCTTGAAAGTTGTAAATCTCCCCATTAAAAATAACACAAAGGGATTTATCCTCATTAAACATCGGCTGTTTTCCTCTTTCTGATAAATCAATTATCGAAAGCCGTTGATGACCCAAAGAAATATCATTATCTAAAAAAATCCCGCTTTGGTCGGGTCCTCGATGTTTAATTCGATTATTCATTTTCTCAATCAAATTTTCACTCCGAAAATTGAAGCCATTAATACCGCACATGGATTTATCCTATCATGTTTCGCTAAAAAAATAAACCCCCCACTAGAAAAAGCACTAGTCATCTTTGATGACCAAATTAAACTTTAGTTAGTGCTTTTTTCAGTACGGGGTAAACTCTTTTTGTTCTTTTGCTCTTACAACGAAGTCACATCCGCTCCCTTGGAATACCAATCAAGTTCTTTCTTGTTAATGGTGAAGATAGCATTAGCATTTCCTCCCTGACTTAAGTAATTTTCAGCAGTCATATTAATCCAGTGAAGCGTACCAGTATCTTCTCCAGTTACTTTCATCAAATATACTTTAGGAGAATCAACATAGCGGTAATGATGAGAAGTTACAAAGGCGTCTCGGGTTGTCTTGGTTACTGTTTTGACTGCTTTCCAACCACCCAAATGGCCATACATATTAAAAATGGTTGGATTAAGGAATAAGCGTTTGTAGCCAAATTGATTGACGATAAAGACATCCCAATCTCCTTCAGCCCTGATTAAATCTCCTTCTTTAAGACCATAGTCTTTTGGATCAGCCATTTTCTTGGCTGCTGAATCGCCCAATATCACAAAATAAGTAAAGTGATTGGTAGCGGCTGTGATTTTATTATTGGCCTTATCAAGTGTGCTAGTTAAAGCCGACCACTTACTTCCATCCCAATAATAAATCTTCAAACTATCTTCATTCAAATCGCTAATCTGGGTATCAGTATAAGTAAAGGTCAGGGTTACATCTTTGGAAAAAGTTGCCACCGCCATTCCATTAGCAGTGGCAGTTAGATTATAAGCATAACCACCAGCTATGCTCTTGCCTGAAGGAAGAGAACGGGTACTAACCACTTCAGCTTTTTCATCAGCGACAATTTTTATTTCGGTTGAAGAGCTAACTGCATTAGCTGGTAAATCAACTATAATATTATTCTCTTCATTGGTAGTTAAAGTTGTCTTTCCTCCGCCAGAAGGAGTAGCGGTGACCTGACCAGTAGTAGTTGTTGGCTTAGATGGAGTGGTTGGTTCTGGAGCGGCTCCGCCTCCGCCACCAGTACTTCCCCAAGAAGGACAGGTTTCTGTAGAGGGTGTTATGGTGATGGTTGTCTGGGTGCCGCTGCCACCAAGAACTTTTCTAGAATAAGAAGAATTATAATTACAATCAGTTTCAGCTAAACTATTAAACAGATATCTATCAGAAGACCTTATTTCCACGCTTGAATTAGCTGACAAGGTAAAGGTCATATAACTAGAATAAACACTCATTTCATCAGCCAAGGAACCAGCTATAATTGTAAAACTCATGCCATTATCCAGAACTATGGTGGTATCAGCATTAAAACTAAGCTCATCAGCTGCAAGGGCAAACCAAGGCAAACCCAACATTCCTGCTGTAAAAATCAAGAGAAACGCTATTGTAAGGATTTTTTTGCGCATAGATTAATTTCCGATTAATTATATTAATTCTATAAGTCCGCTGGAGTCCAAACATTTGTTTCATCGCAAATGTTAAGAGTTGTATCTAATGTAGCGCCTGTTCTAATGTAAATATCGCCTACACTACAGTTTGTAGTACTACCTTGGGGAGAAGCTGTTCCAGTTAGAATATCTACTCCATTATCCAAAAGAAGACCATTACTAGATAATGATACCTGACCATCAAAATAAGCAGTACCATCTACTTCTAATTTACCGGTTACCAATAAGTCATCCTCGGCGGCTAAACTATGGCTAGTAAGAGCCTCATCCCCAATTCTGAGATACCCTCCAGCATCAACGTTTCCGTAAAGCATGGGAACTCTTAGCGAAGTAGCAACTGAAGCTGTGCTATCAAAATAAACCGCATCATCCACTTCTAATAGCCCACTAACCAATAAATCATCGGCATCAGCTAAGGAATGACCGGTAGTGTTTGAACCTAGCCTAGAATAGCTAACTGTGGCTGTGCTCTCGCCTCCACCGAATTGGAAACTGCCCGATGCCCAAAGATCTTCTGAAATAGAGGCAGTACCAAGCACAGAAAACTCTGTAGCAGTGCCTGAACCGTTCACACTTAAGACCCCTCCCACACTAACATTATTACCAACTGTAGTGGTTGCTTTAACCACCACAAAAACCACTAAGACGCAGATAATAATACTGAATAATACTGCAAAAAATTCTTTTGCTTTTTTCATAATCTATATTTTAACCTAATTAATGATTATTAAATTATTATTTGCTATGCATCACTATACATCAGCAAACAATCTCTTATCAGAATATCGACCTTTATTAAATCGACAACTATTTTCATTATAACAGAAAGATAAAAGTCAATGAATACTTTTGTGGATAAACTCCAAAATCTTTTTTGCTCGTCTACCCCAGGTATATTTCTGAACATCTTTAGATGCTTGTTCAGAAACTCTTTTAGCTAAGTCCGGCTTATTCAAAAATTCTTCAATCCCCTTAGCTAAAGATGATGGGTCGCCTGGTTTAACTAATATACTATTCCTTTCATTAAGAATTTCTCGAATCGACGGAAGGTCAGAGGCTACTATTGGCTTCCTGCTTGCCATATACTCAAAAAGTTTTAAAGGGGAACAGTAGTAAGCATAATGTTTTTCCCAGGGAAAAGGAATAACTAAAATATCCGAAGCTTTCTCATATCTAGGCACCTCACTAAATGGAACCCTTTTAACAAAAATCAAATCTCTATTTAAAAGGCCAACTCTTTTTGTCTCTTCTTGATAATCTCTAATTTCTTCTTCTTTACCGCCGACAAACATCATCATCAAATCTCCTCTGCCTTCATCTTTTAAAATTTTTAGAGCTCTGAGCATATCCCCAAGACCTTTCTCTCTTCCCTTTGTATAAAATTGACCAATATAAGAAATTAATATTTTATGCTGGGGCAAATTTAGTTCCTGGCGAAGTTCTTCTTTTGATTTATTAATTCTATCAAACATCTCTAAATCAACGGCATCAGGCGCAACAAATATTCTATTCTTCTCCTTAATTGATTCTTTCATTAAAATCTCTCTCATTAATTTAGTGATAACAATAACAAATTTTATTCTTTGATATAAAAATTTCTCATAAAATCTAAATTTGGATGGTAGACTATGAGCCTCGTATATTAAATTCTTTTTAAACAAACTTAAAAATAAAAGAGTAAACCTGTCTCGAGAATATATAATATCAGACCTTTTAAAAAATAAATAAATTAATGTTAAAAGAGCAAAGCTAATATTTTGAACCCAAAAACCAAGATGACCAATATATTTTTTAAAAGGAATTAAATCTAAAGAAAAAACCCTTTTAATCTTAAATTTTTCTCTAATTCCGTAATACTCAAAGGGGTTGGCTTTTTCAACAACTCCACCAAAACGAACAGGTATAATAAGCTCAACCTCGCCACCGAGTTTAGTAAAAGCTTCGCACATCTTCATCGTCTGATAAGAATTAGCCTTCTCGGCTGGAATCACCGATGTAGTAATATAAATTATTTTCATCCCCTTAGACATTTTTTGTTTTGGGTTGCCCCGTTAGAAATAACGCTATGTCTAACGGAGTTCATTTTTTTATATACCTTAACCCTGTCTTAATTAATGATTTTAAGTCTCCGATTGATCTAACCTTTCTAAGTTTCCTAAATCCCTTCTTCAAAATCCCTCCTCTTGTGCCTAATTCTTTTGTCATAATAGCTTTAATTTTTTCTATTTCCTTGCCGGGCCATTCCATTAAAAATAGAGAGGGGTCATCGCCAGTAATTTTATATTTCTCTGACTGATAAGGACTATTCCAAGAAAAATCCAAAGGCATAATACCTTGCTTTTTTGCCATAAGCTCTAATTCTGTGCCAGGATAAATTACCGTAAATCCATAAGCAGGATAAGAATTTCTAATTTCTCGAAGCTCTTTCATTAAATTTATAGTCATTTTCAGGTCTTCCATTGTTTCTTCGGGCAAATTGACCATAAAATTAGTCACTACCGCCATCCCAACTTTAGAAGAAAGTCGGACAGCTTCTTTTGCTTGTTCAACGGTTATGTTTTTTTTAATAACTTTTAAAATTTTCGGACTACCCGATTCTATCCCATAACTTATTCTAATACAATTAGCTTTTCTCATTAATTTAAGAAGGTCTTCATTGACAGTATTAACTCTTGCTCTGGCATACCAAACAATATCGAGTTTTCTTTTTAGAATTTCTTCGCAAACCCCCCTTACATGATCGTGAACCAATGTCATCGTATCATCCCAAAAATCAAATCCTTCATATCCATATTCTTTGTGCAAAAATTCAACTTCATCAACAAAATTTTTAGGACTTCTTAATCTTAAAACTGTCCTGGCATTAGCACAATAAACACAAACATTGGGACAGCCCCGACCACTTAACACGCCAACTGCCCTAATATTAGTACCATCAATAGGTCGAGTGTACTGTTTCAAATCAAATAGATGCCAAGCTGGCATTGGTAACTCATCAAGATTCATTATCAAATCAGTTAAAGGCTTCTCTATAATTTTGCCACTCTGTCCTCTGTAAGCCAAACCCGAAACTTTATCAATATCGCCTTTTTCCTCCAAAGTATTCAGAAATTGAACAACTGCTTTTTCACCCTCCCCCCTGATTATAAAATCTATTTCCGACACAATCTCTAAGGCATTTTTGGTTGTTAAAGAAAAATGCGGTCCGCCAAATAGGGTAATAATCTTGGGGTTATTTTTCTTTAATTCTTTAGCCAGGGCAATAGCTTTGAATCTATTATCAGTAATGGAATGGATTCCTACTACATCTGGATTTTTATTTAAAATTCTCTTAGCTGCCTCAGAAGGACTAAAACCATAAGTATGAGCATCAAAAATTTCAACTTGATGATGACTAAATTTTTCTATATAAGCGGCAATATAACCAATGCCCAAAAAGGGCAAACCTTTTCGCTCAAGGTCTCCTTCCGCCCGAGGACTGGTTGTTAATACAATTTTCATTTAAATAACTTTATAAATTTATTAACAATTTTATCCAAAGAATATTCTTTAACTTTCTCTAATTCTTCTTTTCTAAAGCTATTATATAATTCTTTGTCCGAAAGCAATGTTTCTATCTTATGGGCGAACATCTCAATATCGCCCGGCTTGACTAAAAATCTCTGGGCAGTCTCTGGGGAAATTTCTCGCACTGCCCCCACGTCAGAAGCAATATAGGGAATACCCATGGCCATTGCTTCTAATAAAACCCGTGGAAAACCCTCTTCCATTGACGGCATAATAAATAAATCAGCTTTGGCGTAATATTCGACAAGGTCTTTATTTGGCACAGCCCCCACAACTATAATAAAGTTTTTTAATTTATTTTTCTCAATTTCTTCTAATAATTTTTCTTTATACGGCCCGTCACCGATAACCATTAAATTTAAATTTTTATTAGGTGGGATGGCTCCGGGCCTTTTAAATTTTAAATTATTCATAATTGGAACAATCATATCAGCGCCCTTTCTTTTTGATAACCAGTGAACAAACAATAAAACCTTCGGTTTCGCTGATTTACGCTGATGACTACGCGAATCAACGCTGAATTCTGCGTCTTTCTGCGCTGCTATCTGCGTTCTTCTGCTTCTACTAAATCTGTTTAGATTTATCCAATTTGGCATTATTTTTATCTTTTGGGGGCTCAAATTGTAGTGTTCGCTATATCCTTGTTTCATAATTTTACTGCCGGTTACTAAATAATGGGATAATTTCAAACTCAATTTATAACCAAGACCAGGCAATGTTCTTTGCTTAAATAACCAATTCATTGCGCAATTCCAGTAATATGATTTTCCTCCAAATATCCTAGAAATAATTCCAGCATTAATTGCCCCAATATAACAAATATGGGTGTAAAAAATTCTGTATCCTAAAAATCTGGCTTTTAAAAGTGCAAAAAAACTTTCTAAAAATCTGAAGGGAATAAATCTAAACTTTTGGATATAAAACTTGTTTGTTAATTCTACATTATTGGTGTCTGATTTCTCTATTATTAAAAATATATCTAAATGTTTAGATAATTCTCTTAAAAATTCGTAGTGATGATAAAAATGACCAGCAGTATTTTCGCTATATTCTGGCAGAATATAACAAATTTTTGTACGCTTCCGCATAATTTTTAATTGCTTTTTTTCTCTCAAATTGCTGGACTGTATTATAGCCATTTTCAGCAATTCTTCTACGTAAATTTTCATCTTTTAATAAATCTAAAATCTTCTCAGTGATATCATCATTATCCCAATCAATAAATATCCCGTTAGCTTGCCCCGAGCTCCTCGAAGGGTCTTTGATTACGTCTATCATTGCTCCAACTCTAGTTGTAATTACTGGTAATTTACAAGCCATCGCCTCTAAGCAAACTCTCGGACCTCCCTCATTAAAAGATGGCATTACAAAAATCTTTGACTGATTATAGATTCTTGCCACATCTTCTATGCTCGGCAACCAGCCGGCAAATTCTACATTATCCTGTAATCTATTTTTCGCAATATATTTTTCTATTTTAGGTTTTAATGGTCCGTCGCCAATAATTATAAATTTGAAATTTGGGGTTTGGGATTTAAGTTTTTTTGTTGCTTTAAGCAACAAGTCGATTCCTTTGTTTTTAACCAATCTCCCAGAAAACACTAAATCGTATTTTTTCTCAAGATTTTGGGGCTTGAATATTTCTAAATCAATATAAAAGGCAGGAATATATTTTATTTTTTTTTCATCAACCCCTGACTGTTTTAGAAACTCGGGGACTTGGTTTTGATTAATTACCCGGACTGCCCTAGCTTTTTTGGCAAAATATTTTATAAATAACCTAGCTAAAATTTTATAAAACCATTCTTTAAAACTTCCTGCCCTCGGATAGCCAGTAATATGCATTACTTCTAAAATATAGGGTATCTCTAAATAAAGATTATTCTCAGGAGAGACCCTTCGCAGCCCGAGCGGGCACGGTTCCCGCCTCTGGCGGGAGAGCGAGGGCGAGACGGAGCGCGACGCCTCGTTGGGGCGTCGACGCGTGTCGAAACGAG
>JBMORO010000053.1:0-5956 GCA_049322295.1 Patescibacteria group bacterium
GACTATTTCCTCGGCTTTTTCTCTGGTCAAGGTTTCTAATCCACCAGTGAATAAAAAAGTTTTATCCTTTATTTTTGGATTAAATTTTATTTTCTTCTCCGCAACTATTTTTATTCCTATTTTTCTTAATTTATCTAAGAATTCTAAATTTCTTTTTTCTCTAAACCACTTATAAATTGATTCAGCTACTTTTGGACCAATATCTCTAATTCTTTCCAGCTTTTCAATCGAGGCACTTTTTATTTTATTCAAATCAGAAAAATACTTTACTAAATCAAAAGCAGTTTCTTCCCCAACCTGAGGAATCCCTAAAGCAAACAAAAATCTTTCTAATTTAATTTCTTTCTTTGATTGAATTGAATTAATGATATTGGAAGCTGACTTTTCAGCAAATCTTTCAAGATATTTTATATCTTCTTCTTTCAGAGAAAATAAATCGCTAGCATCTTTAATCAATCCTTCGTCTAAGAATCTGTCAATAATTTTCGGTCCTACGCCAACAATGTCAAAAGCATTTTTAGAGACAAAATGGTAAATTCTTTCCCTTTGAATTGCTCCACAATTTTTGGCAGAACACTTAAAAGCCACTTCTCCAGGAATTCTTTTTACTCCTGAACCGCAAAAAGGACATTTATTCGGCACTCTTATCTCTTTTTCTCTGCCCGTCCTTAAATGCTTCATGGCTTGCCTTATATCAGGAATAACATCTCCCGCCCGACCAACAATTACCGTATCACCAATTTTTACTCCCAATCTTTTTATCTCATCAAAATTATGGAGAGTGGCATGAGAAATTGTCACGCCCCCAACCTCAACTGGTTTTAGAACTGCCACCGGAGTTAAAACGCCAGTCCGACCAACCTGCCAAATCACCTCTTTAATAATGGTAGTAGCTTCTTTGGGAGAAAACTTATAAGCAATTGCTCCTCGAGGAGCTTTACCAACTACCCCTAATTTTTCAAAAATAGCATTATCATTTATTATCACCACAATCCCATCAATCTCATAGGGAAGTTTTTCTCTGGCTTTTTCCCAATAATTTCTAAATTCCTCAACCTCTTTTAAATTTTTAGAGAATTTATTATTGGGATTAGTTTTAAAACCAAAGGCTTTCAAAATTTTATGTTCTTCTTCGTGATTTTTCTGACCAAGGTCAGTTATTAAATCATAGGTAAAAGAATCCAAGTGCCGAGAAGCAGTAATTTTCGGGTCTAATTGTCTTACCGAACCAGCTGCTAAATTTCGGGGGTTGGCATATGTTTTCTCCTCTTTTTTCCCAAGTTCTTTATTAATCTTTTCAAATTGTTTTTTGGTTAAAAATACTTCACCCCTAATAACTAGTGTCTTGGGCCATAATTTCGAAACCTTTTCAGCAATCTGATTCAAACCTTCTTTTTTTAAATTCTTGAGAATGTATTCTTTGGCCAATAATCTTAGAGGAATTGCGTGAATTGTTCTTAAATTATTAGTCACATCCTCACCAATATATCCATCTCCTCGGGTTGCTCCTACTTTTAAAATGTCGTTTTCATAAACTAGTTCAATAGCCAAACCATCAATTTTTAATTCGCAGTAATAGCCGTTCTTATTGAAATCTTTAACTATTTTCTCATTCCTTACTATCCAATCTTCCATCTCTTTTTGGCTAAAAGCATCATTAAAAGAAAGCATGGGGGCAGGATGTTTAAATTTCTCAAATTTCTCCAAAGGTTTCCCGCCCACTCTTTGAGTTGGCGAATCAGGAGTAATTAAATCAGGAAATTTTAATTCTAATTCTTCTAATTCATTTTTCAATGTATCAAAAGCCGAGTCAGAAATCTCCGGCTTATCCAAAACATGATATAAATACCGATGATAATTAATCTCTTTCTTTAATTTCTCAATCCTCTCTTTTGCCTGTTTTTTGTCCATACTCCTATTATATAGGAAAATGGCTATATAGAAAATAGAAATTAGTAATGGAAACTAGTCGTATAGAAAATGGAAAAGCGGGGCGAAGCCCCGCTATAACCAATTTCTAATTTCTGAACAGCTAATTTCTATTTGAGTTTAGATTCAATCGCCTCTACAAACTTCTCATATGGCTGGGCACCAATAATTGCTTCACCATTAATAAAAAATGCTGGCGTTCCTCTTTGGTCAGAGGGAATATTGGCTTTTTCCATATCACTCATTCCCTGCTTATACCATTCTTCAGTCCTTGATTTATATTTTCCCGAATTATAACACTCATTAAATTTACTTTCATTAAGCCCTACATCTTTAGCAAATGTTTTTAAATCGTCAACTTTCTCTAAATTCTCAATATTATCAAAAAGATAATTATGATACTCTAAGAATTTATCCTGTTCTTTAGCGCATAAAACCGCCTGACCTAATTCATAAGGCGGGAAAGGACGCAAAATAAACTTTGCTTTGCCAGTAGTTATATAATTTTCCATAATTCTCGGCTTGGTCTCATCTTCAAATATCTTACAATAACCGCAAAGATAGCTATAATACTCAATAATCTTTACTGGCGCATCAACATTGCCTATTATAATATCATCTCTAAATATTTCGGTTTTTATATTCTTTGGTTTGCTGCTTTCACCGGTTTTTTCCAGACTGGGCAAAAATCTCTTACCCCATTGATTATAAGCAAAAGCGGCAATAATCAATATTAAAATCATAATAACTACCATATAGGGGTTAAATTTTTTCTTTTGTTCTTCCATATTATTATCCTCCCAAATAAATATTATTTATTCTTTTATCACTCAAAATCTCTTTTCCGCCTTTTAAAGCGATTTTGCCGTCTTCTAAAATATAGGTTCTATTGGCTAATTTTACTGCTTGTTTTGCGTTCTGTTCAACAATAATCACAGATACTCCTTGTTTATTTATTTCTTGTATTTTTTCAAAAATTTCTTTTATCACCTTTGGCGCCAATCCCAGAGATGGTTCGTCCAGTAATAACAATTCCGGGTCCTGAATCAGTGCCCGGCCAATAGCCAACATTTGCTGCTGGCCACCGGATAATTCAAAAGCATAATCATCTTGTTTTTCTTTTAAGAATGGAAATTTTTCAAAAACATCAGCAATATTTCTTTTAACCAATTCATGGTCTTCCATTATAAAAGCGCCCATTTCCAGATTTTCCCGAACAGTTAAATTAGAAAAAACCTGCCTGCCTTGAGGCACATAACTGATTCCTTCGTAAATTAAATAATGGGTCGGGAGTTTGGTAATGTCTTTGTTCTTGAAAACAATCTTGCCCGAATAAATCTCGCATAAGTTAAAAATGCTCTTTAAAAGAGTTGACTTGCCAGAACCATTGGGCCCGATAATGGCCACAATTTCTCCTGGATTCACCTCAAAATCAATCTCATGCAACACCTCCATCCCGTTATATCCGGATTTTAGATTTTGGATAGATAACATTCCAATTTTTATACTAATTATAATCGAATTTTATTCGAATCTTTAATATTCGTATCTTAATTAGAATTTAATTCGAATAGGAATTCGTATGCTACTCTGTGTACGGCACGAACTGGCCGTTTTTGACGGTTTTAAACATTATGGGTTTCATTACATCACCATATTCATCAAAGCTTAAATTGCCACTTACTCCATCATAATTTTGAATCTTATACAGTCCATCCTTGATTTGGTCTGATTTATAACCGTATTTTTTAAACACCTCTGCTAAAATTTTAATGGCATCATAACTATTAGCAGCAATAAACTCTGGTTTTATCCCAAATTTTTCTGAATATTTAGTAGTAAATTGTTTAACAATTTCATCAGAAGAATCAGGATTAAAAGCAGGATAAGTATAAATTAAATTTTCTGCGGCTGAACCAGCGATTTCAATAAGTTTAGGATTTTCTGCTCCAACGGACGATAAAAATTGTATTTTCAAACTCAATTCTTGAGCCTGTTTTAATATTTGACTAATTTCCGCAACCTCTCCAGGCACATAAAGTATTTTAATTTTCTTATCTTTCACTTTAAATAGTTGTGTTCGAAAGTCTGTTTCTCCTACATTATATGCTTCGTACAAATCAATCTGCCCACCCAATTCTAAAAATCTTTTCTTAAACGCTTCAGCATAAGTAATGCCGTTTTCGGCATTGAGATAAAGAACACCCGTCTTTTTACTATTGCTCCATTTCTTCCAGACGTAATCAGCCATTGATTGGCCATGGATGATACCCGATTCCCTAACTCTAAAAATATAATCTCCCGCATTTCTTATCTCATCTGAAGATGCGCTCGTGCTTAATAGTACTACCCGATTCTGTTCGGCTATCGGAGCACAAGCAACGGCTATCCTACTTAATATAACTCCTATAATCACTGGCGGATTCTGGACAGAGATTAATTTTTGTATTGCACTAACACCCGTCTTGGGATCACCGGTATCATCTTCATAAATCAATTCCAATTTATAAGGATAACCTCTCAAGGAGTTCACTTCCTCTGCTGCCAAATCAAAACCATTTTTTGCCCATTGGCCGTATGACGCCGCCTTCCCACTTAACGGTAAAATTGCCCCGATTTTTATTGTTCCTTTCGGTGAGGGCTTATAGAACACAACAATCAAAACAATAATTATTATAATAACTATAATCGGAATCCAAATTTTTTTCATAGATTTTATATCGGTTGTAAGTGTGTAAACGATAAGCAATAAGTTATTTACCAACTTACCAGCTTACCGGCTTATTAGCTTATTAGCTTAGTTACTTATTCTTCATACGGCACGAACTGGCCGTTTTTGACGGTCTGCAAAGAAATAGGCTTTTCAGCGTCACCATTTTTATCGATTGTAATGTTTCCGGTTACGCCCCAATAATCTTTCACAGAATACAGATAATCTTTTATACCAGAAGAGTCATATCCACTCGTTTGAATAGCCTTTATTAATATTTTAGTCGCATCATAAGCATCAGCAACGACAATTAAAATAGATGGTTCTTTGCCATACTTCTTTTGAAATTCTGCTTTCAGAGTTTGTACCCCTGGTTTTGTATCGTCTAATGCTGGCGTACTAAAAATACTGCCCTCAACTGTACTTTTCCCAGCTTCAACTACTTCTTTTGTCCCAAAGTTATCAGTGCCTATAATTTGAATATCCATACCTAATTCCCTGGCCTGTTTTGCTATCAAACCACCTTCTGAGCCATAACAAATAATTAATAAAACTTCTGGTGATTGTGCTTTGATTTTAATCAGCTGCGTCTTAAAATCGGTTGCACCGAATTCATATTTTTCAGCCTGAACCATATTACCTCCTGCGTTTTCGAAGCTATTCTTTAGATTATCAAATAATCCGACTCCATAATCATTATTTACATAAATTGCACCAATCTTTTCGAAATTTAATTTTTCTATAATATACTTTCCCAAAATTTTTCCCTGAGTATTATCGGAAATAGAGGTACGGAAAATAAAATCACCTGCCTCTGAAATCTTGGCCGCCGATGCCATCGGTGTTAACAAAATAATTTTATTTTCTTCAGCAATCGGAGCCACAGATAAGGTTGCTCCAGAACAACCAATTATTACTACTTTCACTTTATCTATATCAATCAGTTTTCTAAATGCTGTCACACTAGCTGTTTTATCGCATGCCTGATTATCTTCCCAAATAATTTCTATGCGGCGACCTTTTATGCCGCCAGAAGAATTTATCTCATCAACTCCTATTTCTATTCCTCCCCTCATGCTTTCTCCCCAATTTGCCATTTCACCACTTAAAGGAGCAATCGCTCCAATCTTAATCGTCCCCTTCGGCGCGGGCTTATAGAACACAACAATCAAAACAATAATAATTACAATAACTATAATCGGTATCCAAATTTTTTTCATAGGTTTGAGTGTTAATTTATTAAACAATCACTTCTTTTTCAAAGAATTTCTTAATTTCTAACCAATCAACGGGTTTCAGCATCGGCGGCATTGGATC
>JBMORO010000054.1:0-5646 GCA_049322295.1 Patescibacteria group bacterium
AGCTCTCAGATTTGTTGAAAGTAATGACTGGATGCACAAAACATTTGATGAAACATATAAAAATTTAAATCCCAGTGATTTTGAAAAAAGAGATATTGAATTAAGAGTTTTATCGGGTAAGTGGTTAAAGATAGCCGAGAAATTTATTGGTAAGAAATATCATAATCTAAGTCATTTGAAGGAATTAGGAGTAATTTTTGTTATTCCCTTAAAGATTGATAGTCCGGGAGAAACCCTAAGACTTTTTTCTTTAATTATCCATTATTTACACGAATTAGATTTTTACTCTAAGCTTTTTGAAGAGGCTACTAAAGAAAGGGGATTCGGCAGTCGTTTAATTTCCCTGCTAAAAGGAGAAAATCCAGATATTAGTATTTTTGATAGAGATAGAATGAATTGGTTAATAATTCAGCAATATTTAGCCAAAGATAATGAAAATGATCCTCGTTTGTTTATTCCCCATATTAATCCCGAAGCTTTGCACTGGAAAAAAGCAGAGCAGAATATTAGTTACTTGGGTAAAAGATTTGCTGATATTGATATAGAGATGTGGTTGGATGTTGATTGGGTGGGCGGATTTTTTAAAGAAGAACTTGTGAGTTTTGATTTGGTTGATAATGTAATGTCCTTGGTTCAGAAAGAAGAAAGGATAAAATATCTTTATCATCACCAAGAAGCATTGTGGAATCATGTTTTTGAAGAATATCTGGGCGCAGAAAATTTAGAAAAATCAATGGTCGAGAATTTTGACCGCGGTTTCATAAGTTTATAATATAGGGAGGTTCGACCTCCCAGTCTTCGGAGGTCGAACCTCCTAAAATTGATGAATCCGATTGAAATACTAAAAAATGCAAAGAAGGATAAGTATGCCATTGGCCAGTTTAACATTTCTACTGACGAGCAAATCAGAGCAGTAGTTGAAGTGGCCAAGGATTTAAAATCGCCAGTGATTATTGGTACCTCAGAAAAAGAAAGAGAATTTATTGGAATAAAGCAAGCAGTTGCTTTAGTTAATGTTTGGCAAAAAGAAACTGGCTTGCCAATTATTCTAAATGCTGACCATTGTAAAAGTTTTGAGAGTGCTAAAGAGGCAATTGATGCTGGTTATGATATGGTTCAATTTGATGGTTCTAATTTGCCTTTCGAAGAAAATGTTAAAATTACCAAACAAGTGGTTGAATATGCTAAAAAGAAAAATCCCGACATAATAGTTGAAGCAGAATTAGGATATTTAAAGGGTGTTTCAGAAATTCATAAAGAAAAAATTGAAATTAAAGAAGAAGATTTGACCAAGCCAGAAGAAGCAAAAGAATTTGTGGAAAAAACCGGTATTGCTTCTTTGGCTGTGGTTATTGGCAATATTCATGGCATTGAAGCTGGGATGATAAATCCGCCATTAAATCTTGATAGATTAAAAGAAATTCAAAAAGTTTTACCCGATACATTTTTAGTTCTTCATGGTGGCTCAGGCACGCCAGATGAGGATATAAAAAAAGTAATTAAACTTGGAATAAATAAAATAAATATCAATACTGAAATAAGAATTGCTTATACCGAAGGATTAGAAAAGGGAATAAAAGAACATCCCGAAGAAATAAAACCCTACAAAATTCTCGTTCCAGCAATAGAAGAAATGAAGAAAATCGTTGCTGAGAAGATAAAATTGTTTGGAAGTCAAGGGAAAGTTTAGGCTCGGAATTTATTTTCATGTCGACACGTGTCAGCCCCGCCAGCGCGGGGCCGCACTAATTCTCAGCCAAAATTCCGCCTTCGGCGAAACCATGCATTTTGCCTCCGAAATTGTCTCAGTGAAAATAAATTCCTCGCCAAAAGTAAAGAGGAATTTCAGATGGGTTGCCTTCTAAATAAAATTTTGGTAGGATACAAATATTATGGAATTAGAACTAAAAGCCCAGGCCAGAGAAGAAGCTGGCAGAAGATTAAAGACCCTTCGCGAAAAAGGGTTTATTCCAGCTGTGGTTTATGGTCCTGGCCATAAGCCAGTTTCGATTCAAGTTAATTACGAAGATTTTAGGAAAGTTTTTGATGAGGCAGGGGAAAGCACATTACTAAAGCTCAAAATCCAAAAACCAAATTCCAAAGATGATATGAGGGATGTTTTAATTCACGATATTGCTAAAGATCCAGTTACTGATAAATTTATTCACATTGATTTTTACCAAGTAAGAATGGATAAAGTTATTACTGCTGAAGTACCTTTGGTTTTTGAAGGTGAAGCACCAGCAGTTAAAAATTTAGACGGGGTTTTAGTAAAAAATATTACCGAAGTAGAAGTTGAAGCCTTGCCCAAAGACTTGCCTCATGAGATTAAAGTGGACATTTCTTCTTTGGATTCTTTTGATAAACATATTAGAACCAAGGATTTAAAACTTTCTCCAGGTGTAAAAATTTTAGCTGATTTAGAGGAGGTAATAATTTCAGTTGAACCACCCAGGACTGAAGAAGAATTAAAAGAATTGGAAGAGAAACCAGAGGTTAAAGTTGAAGAAGTAGAGAAAGTAGGAGAACCTTCCATTGCTGAAGCTATGGAAGGTAAAGAAGTTGAACCTTCTAAGGAATCGAAGGGGGCGAAATCTGCCGAAGTCCCGATGGGTCGGGACGAAGGCGGAAAAAAGAAATAAATGGTTAGTTTTAAAAAATTAAATATTTTATTGTCTCTGCTGATTTTAATCAGCTTATTTATCCCATATCTCTTTGGAGGTGGGGGGTTGTCTTTTGCTCAAACCTCAGACGAGGAAAAGGAAATGGAAGCAAAAATAAAAGAACTGGAAGAAAAAATTACCAAATATAGAACCGAAATAACTGCCAATCAGCGACGGGCCAGAACTCTCCAGACAGAAATTTCGATTTTAGATAGCGAAATAAATAAAGCCGAATTAGAAATTAAAAGAATTGATTTGGCTGTTCAAAGATTAGAAAGAAAAATAGCCGAGAAAAAAATGGTAATTCGAGAAGCGGAGCGAGAAGTTGATTTAGAGAAGACCGCCTTAAGCGAGCTTATTAGAGAAATTAGTAAATATGATGATGTTTCGTATCTAGAGATAGTTTTGGGCCGAGCCCAGTTATCAGATTTCTTGTCCGAAGTTAATTCCTTAGAGAATTTTCAGAATCAAATTCAACAGGCTCTCACCAAGATTTCTAATCTAAAGGCAAATTTAGAGCAAGAAAAAGCCCTCCTTACTGAGGAAAAGGAAGAACAAATTGGTTTAAGAGCTATCCAAGATGACCAAAGAGCTACTTTAGAATCGAAACAGAAAGAAAAAAAGAATCTTTTAGTACAGACAAAGGGTCAGGAACAATTATTTACCCAGTTAATTAAAAAGACTCAGCTTGATATAGAAGCAGTAAAGAATAAACTTTATTTTCTGAAAGGATTTATTGGCGATGGCTCTTTAAGGTTTGAAGAGGCTTATAAATTTGCCAAATTTGCCTCTATTTATACCGGAGTAAGACCAGCTTTCCTCTTGGCTATTTTGAGTCGAGAATCAGAATTAGGGAAAAATGTTGGTACTGGGAGTTGGCGAACAGATATGAAGCCAAGTCAGCGACCTTATTATTTACAAATTTGCGAGAAACTGAATATTAGTCCTGATACTTATCCAGTATCTAAGAAACAATGGTATGGTTGGGGAGGGGCAATGGGCCCAGCTCAGTTTATGCCAGCTACCTGGTTAGGCTATGAGCAGAGGATAGCCGAAATTACAGGCAGTAATCCGCCATCGCCTTGGGATATTAAGGATGCTTTTGTGGCTGCTGCTCTTTATTTAGCCAATAAAGGGGCTGACCAGAAGACCTATAACTCGGAATGGAGAGCGGCGATGGTTTATTTAGCTGGCTCCAGATGGAATAGATCTTATTTATCTTTCTATGGCGACCAAGTAATGGTTTTAGCAAATCAATTTCAGGAGCAGATTGATATTTTAGAAAAGGGGTAGGAAAAAAT
This sequence comes from Patescibacteria group bacterium, assembly GCA_049322295.1. Classification (GTDB taxonomy): domain Bacteria; phylum Patescibacteriota; class Minisyncoccia; order RBG-13-40-8-A; family RBG-13-40-8-A; genus JBMORO01. Next base: position 3,965 of record JBMORO010000054.1, read on the forward strand.
TCCTCGCTAAGAGATGAAGGATGTAAAATTAAAATGTCCCTAATTTCTACGATCGTAGAAAAAGGGGACAATTTTATTTAACCAACTTTTGCTCGATCGAGCAAAAGTTGGTATAAATTTAATTAAACTTTCAGGAATTTTTTGATTATTGGCCATAAATCACCGTCGAGGATGCGTTCAATATTGTGCCAGGATTTGCCAATTCTGTGGTCGGTGATGCGATCTTGAGGAAAATTATAGGTTCTAATTTTTTCCGAGCGGTCAGCGGTGCCAATTTGGGTCTTTCTTTCCTGACCTATTTTTTTTAATTCTTGTTCCATTTTAAGGGCATAAAGTCGAGAGCGAAGAACGCTCAGAGCATTTTCTTTATTCGCTCCCTGACTTCTTTCACTTTGAGAAGAGACCACCATCCCTGTAGGTAAATGGGTAATTCGGACAGCTGTTTCTACTTTGTTTACATATTGACCGCCTGGCCCGGAGGCTCGAAAAAAATCAATTCTTAAATCACTTGGTTTGACTTCTATCTGGGTTTGTTCAATCTGAGGTAAGACCGCCACGCTGGCAGTTGAAGTATGGATTCTCCCGCTTTTTTCAGTTTTAGGAATCCTTTGGACTCGATGAACCCCACCTTCTTGTTTCAAATATTCATAAGCATTTTGGCCAGATATTTGTAAGACATTATCATCTAAAGTTTTAACATTCCATCCTTGTTTCTCGGCGAATTTAGTATACATTCTGTGTAAGTCAGCTGCAAATAAAGCGGCTTCGTCGCCGCCTGCTCCTGCTCTTATTTCTATTATTGCATTATTGGGATTTGTATTCATTAGGGTTTATGGATGGTTATTGGCCTTTTTTCTTGGCTTTGGCTAGTCTCTTCCTAAATTTTTCCACCCGACCAGCAGTATCAATAATTTTATCCTGACCAGTATAAAAAGGATGGCAGGCGCTACAAACTTCCACGTGAATTTCGGGTTTAGTCGAACCAATTTTAAAAACTTTTCCACATCCGCAGTGGATTATAGCATTAGGATAGTACTTCGGGTGAATATCTTTCTTCATACAGATATTTATGTTATAATAAAGAAAATAAACGGTCAAGGAGGACTGTTGATTTATTAAGGACATTGTGATAGGATAAGTTTTATTATGCCCCGTACTAGAACTTCGACTGGTCGCCAGAGGCGACCGCATCTACGGGGCAGAGATAGATAAAGTTTATTTAACTATAATTATTAACCCTTAAAACTCCGATAGCCAGCATTTTGCTGTCGAAGTTTCAGTACGGGGTATGGCCAAAGAAAAAGACAATTCAATAGTTTCTGAAGAATTAGCCCAGAAGATGTTGGAGGCGGGTGTTCATTTTGGTCACAAAAAATCGAACTGGAACCCCAGGATGAACCAGTATATCTACGGAGTGAAAAACAATATTTACATTATTGATTTAGAAAAGACAATGAAAGAGCTGGAGAAAGCAATTAATTTTATAAAAGAAATAAAAAAGAATAATGGCAAAATTCTCTTTGTGGAAACTCGACCTCAGAGTGAATTTTTAGTCGAGGAAATGGCCAAAAAATATAAAATGCCTTATGTGGTTTCTCGCTGGATTGGGGGTCTATTAACTAATTTCAAAGCCATCAGAAAGAGAATTGAGTACTTTATAGAATTAGAGAAAAAGAAAACGG
>JBMORO010000055.1:0-5304 GCA_049322295.1 Patescibacteria group bacterium
CTCTGTTTTTGTAAATGGTCAACTGATGAAAAAATCCTCAAAAATTCCATCAGAATAAAAAAAACCACAACATCTTGTGGTATCCTTTCTTAATTTAGCTATTTTTTCTTGACAATTTTAAACCTTTTTTGATTTTTTACTTTGGAAATATGGGAAAACGGATAAAAACTAAGAAATTTACAGTCCAGCAAATTGCTGCTTGGGCTGAACATAAAGCTGGATTGCCTGTTAAATTGATTACAAAACAAAGAGGCAAAGGCAAAAGCACTATCTACCGGGCTATTAAAGAAATTGACGAAGCAATTTTAGAAAAAATAGATATTGAAAAATTGAGAAAAGGATTAGCCCTACTTTTTCCGGAAGGTTTTAATTCTCTTCAAAAGAATTTAAAAAGGGGCAATCCTCAAGTTACTATTGCTTTTTTTAAGGGGATGGGAATTTTCAAAGAAGAAATTAAACACGATGTTCCAATAGGTCAAATGGTTTTTGGTGATATAATTATTAATCAGTTTGCTGACAATGTTCTTAACAAAAGAAAAGAAGAATCTAATAGCAGAGACGGGGTTAAAGCGTCTCGATTTTCTGACTCAGGAAATCTTGTTTCCCCCAACTGAAACAGGGTTTTACTTTGAAGAGTTTCACTATGAGTGGCAACGATGGCAGAGACAGTATCTTTGGACACTTTTTCTTGCTTCTCGTGGTTCTCTCAAAACAACTGTGCTTAACATTGCAGACAATGTTTATGATATTCTGCGGGATTTTCTTTTATTTAAAAATTATTCAATTAAAATTGGAATTGGCTCAGAGGTTAGAGGAAAAGCTGTCGCTATGTTGCAACAAATAAAAAGATGTTTTGAAAGACCAAGTTTTCAAACAATTTATGGAAACCTACGAGGTGAAATTTGGCGTGAAGATAAATTAAGTTTTAAGGGAGCTAAACTACAGGAGAAAGAGGCAAATCTTACTGCTTTTGGTGGGGATTCCTCTGCGGTGGCTTCAGAACATTTCGATAAACTTTTATTAGATGACTTCTGCACCTTTGAAAATACTAGAACTTTTGAGTCAAGACAGAAAATGAATGCCCGGCTTAACTTTGATGTTTTACCAACTTTAGAGCCAAATTCAGAGCTGAAAGTTTTAAGATTGATTGGAACTCGATATGACCCTAATGACCTCTATGGGCAGGAGATTAAACTACAACGGCTTAAAATCCGCAGAGAGAAAGCAATTTTAGATGATGGCACTTCTTTTTGGGAAAAGAAATTTCCTATTGAATATCTTAAAAAACTCCAAAGACAAAATCCTGTAATCTTTGCGGCTCAATATCAAAATGATGTTGAGCTTATGCGGGAATCTAAACCTTTGAAATCTGATTGGGTTGTTGATTTCCGGCTCTCTGAATTGCAGAACTTTGGGTTATATCGCCAAATTGCCATAGACCCAGGCGGAATTACTGAAAATGATGAGAACTCGGGTTGTGGAATTTCGGTTATTGGTGTTCAATCTGAAAAAGGTAGAGATTTCGGGAATATTTATGCCTTAGAATCAAGATGTATATTTGAAGATACCTGGACTTTAGCAAAAAGAGTTGTGGATTTATGGGAGCAATATCAAAAACCTTTAATCTTAGTTGAAGAGGTAGCTTTGCAAAAGGTTTTTCAGGATGTTTTTAAACAAGAGGCAAACCGGCGGGGACATATTTATTTTAATTGTCAGGGAGTTAAATCTTCAGAGTTAAAAGATAAAATTACACTTGCCCGGGGAATCACTCATTTCTTTACTCAAAAACAAGTTCACATAGATAAACAAAGACATTGGGAGCTTTTCTCAAAATTAGAAGATTATCCTGAAGTAGGGACAGACGATGTGAATGCTTTGCTTATTAACCTTTATTGGCTAAAAAATTATTGGACAGCAACGGTAGAGGCGAATAGACAAAGTGAAAATAAGAGCATAAGGAGTTTTAAGCGGAGTTATGTTAAATAAAAATTATCATTCAAAAATTAGAAAGGAGGTGAATAAATGAGAAAAATTATCATTGGGCTTTTATTGTTTTGTTCTTTTTGTCTTGCAATGGCTTCGGGTGCCACCCGTTCAATAACAGATGGATATCCCGTAGATTATAAACAGACCTCTTCTGGTAATCACGATTCAAGACAAATACTATTCGCTACTTCAACGCAAGTGATAGGAACGGGAGCAGACACAACTCCCACATTGGATTGTTTTGCTTATAATATTTTTAGGATTGCAACAAAGACTTCAAAGTGTGCTACTGGAGATACTGTAAGAATAAGTTTTTATCAACAAATTTCTTTCGATGGCACAAATTGGTTTACTGTTGATAGTTTAGTAAGGGCGGTAAATGATACCAGCTATAAAATATCAAAATGGACTAATTCTACGGGAGATAATTCTGGAGCATTATATCAAAGAATAACTTGTCAGGGGCGAGCTGGTAATGATTCAACAACTGTAACTCTGCAACTTGTATTTCAGCAATAAAAAAGTTTAAATGGGATGGTGGGTGGGAAAATGGAAAAAGTAATAAATGGATTATAAAGACTACAAACAAAATCCAGCAGAATATCAAGAGGAATGCTATAATGCTTGGGAGAGGTATTTTAAAACTTTTGAGAATCGGATTACTGAAAACTGGCAACTCTTCAACAATTATTCTGAAGAGTTAGCGGGTCGCAAAGGGATTCAAGACGAATCTGAAGAGGAGTTTCAACATTCTTGTCTCTTTATTCCTCTGGTTAATCCTTCAGTAATGTCCAGAGTAGCGTATCGGAAGCAATTGACTTTTTCAGTGCCAAAACCACTACAGGCAAAAGCATTGATTTTAGGCGACCAGGATTCTGAGATAAATGCTCCCAAAGTATCGAGCTTAATCAATCATCAATTTTATCTTAATCAATTACCAAATCTTTGGCTTTATTTTTTAATTGCTCAAGAGACTTTTCCTTTAGTTTTCTTAAAAGTTTCTGAATTTGACCGGACCACAAAGGTTTTAGAGTTAGGGACAAAGATGGCAAAAATTAATGGAGCAAATATTCCTTTGATTGAAAGTAAGAGATTTACTCCAAAGGTGCAAGGATGGTTTCCTAATATTTCAATGTGGACAATGGATTCAGTCTTCTACGACCCTTACGCTTATCCATTTAAGACAATGCCTTACATTGGGACAATAACTCCTTATACCCTTTCAGAGATAATAGCAAATCCAAAATGGAAGGCTGACCCAAAGAAAATTGTAGCAGAAGGGACAAAATTTGATGAGAAAGAATTTAGGAATATTTTAAGAACTTCTGCCAGTCAAGAATCTAAAGAGGGAAGTTCAAAGACAGTTCGCTATAAAATCTTGGAAGGATTTCACAAGATTGAAAAAGAAGATGGAACGATTGTGAGAAAGATTGTTACCTCTTGTGGTAAATTAGTTCTTTGGGAGAGGGATTATCCCTATGAATCTATGGACATTCCAGATCCATTTATACCTGCAGTTTGTTATCCCTTAGTAAATCAGATTGAAGGAATTAGCACCGTAGATAATTTAAAATATATTCAGCACGGAATTAACGGACAGATAAATGATTTAATGGATTCATCTTTATATGGGAACTTTTCACCTACAATTTGGGACGATAGAGCAAAAATAATTTCACAAAAGAAAATATTTCCTGGTGCTCAATGGTTTGCCAAAATGGATGCGGTTGGATTGCAGGGTTTAACTGTGAAAGATATGTTTGCCAAGCTTTACGATATAGCTCCAATGTCTCAACAATCATTAGCCCTTATTAATTTTTTAATGGAAAGAGCAGAGATTGCTGGTAAATCTCCACAAGATATTTTAAGTGGAGTTATGAGTAATCCTCAGGAGAAAGCTACGAAAACTCAAGCGAGAATATCTGCTGCCTCTACCCAAATAAGTGGGCTTAATATTTCTCAAGATGTGGAAATTTTCAAAGAATTGGGAAGAATAATGCTTTCAATGACTCAAGAAAGATTGGGAATATCGGAAAGTTATCCTATTTCAAAAGAGCAATTAAATTTAGGATTGCAAGACCTTGTGGGAGAGTTTGAATTTGATGTTCCCCATCTTTCAGGATTAGCGGAGAAAGAGCAAAAAATAGCGATTTTAAAAGAATTTTATGCTTTAGTAAGCCAGGATTCACTTTTCCAAAATCCCATAGGGCAGAAAATAAAATATGAAATTCTAAAAGAATTGGCAATTTTAGCGCCACTTTCAGAAGTTGAAATAGAAAAGTTTTTACCAGAAAATTTAGTGGAAATAGCACAAAATCAACAAATGGTAGAATCTATTCTACCAACAATTACAGGAGGTTTAAATGCCAGACCCCAAACCCAAAAAGTCGGATGAGAAATCAGAAACTCTAAAAGAGGAAGTTTCTAAATTTAAAGTTGGAGATATTTATGGTGATGTGAAGATTGTCGAACTAAAACCAAATTTTGAACGGTCAATTCTCTTTGTTCAAGTTCAAAGAGAAAAAGATAGGCAAGGGAATATGGTCGAAGTTAGAAATAGTCAGGGCAAATTGATTTGGCAGAATAATGTCCGCTCGATGAATGAAGAGGATTTTATCAGGTTTATCAGAGGTCAGCAAGAATGTTGTCAATTGCCGGAGGCAGAGTATTTGGAGGGATAAATGCCTTACCACAGTAAAGCACAGCAGAGATTTTTTTTTGCTAAAGAAAAAAGAGGAGAATTGCCAAAAGGGACAGCAGAAAGGTGGGCTCACGAGACCCCAAATATTAAAGCACTGCCAGAACGAGTTAAAAAGAAAAAATATTTTATAAAGAGGAAAAAGAAAAAGTGAAAGAGAGAACAATTTGTCGAAGTTGAACCATCTGAAGAGGAAGAAAGTGATTCTTAATACAGATAAAATTCTCAAATCCTTTTGGCAATTTTTTATTAGGTCCAAGCCAACTTTCAGCGAGTTTGAACTCAAAAAAAAAGAACTTGCTCATCTGCGGGTTTTAAAAAAGATTAAAGATTTAGAGGATTATCCTATTTTGGAGGAATTACTTCAAGAAGATGCTGAACTATGTTTTATTGGAATGAAAAGCAATGTAAAAGACCCGCAACAGATAGCTTATTATACAGGGCAATTCGATAAAATCTGTAATCTTTTGACTCGGCTAAGTAATGCTCAAGAACTCTTGGAAGTTGAGGAAAAAAAATATCAAAGAATGATGAAAAGGCAAAAATGAAACACAGTCAATATTATGAAAATAATGGACTTTGGGTTTTGAAAAATAAAAAGAATGGATGGGTAAAATTAT
>JBMORO010000056.1:0-5093 GCA_049322295.1 Patescibacteria group bacterium
TTCTCCCGGACTATCAATCTTTAAGGGAATAACAAAAATTACTCCTAATTCCTTCAAATGACTTAGATTATGATATTTCTTACCAATAAATTTCTCGGCTATCTTTAACCACTTACCCGATAAAACCCTTAATTCAATATCTCTTTTTTCAAAATCACTAGGATTTAAATTTTTATATGTTTCATCAAATGTTTTGTGCATCCAGTCATTACTTTCAACAAATCTGAGAGCTGAAAAAATCTCAATTAAGTCCTCTTTGAATAAAAGCTCTTCAACGTCTTTGTATTTTAGGGCTTTAATAATATTCGGTGGAGGATTTTTTCTTAAAATTTCTTCGGCTTTTTCTTTTTTTAAAACAAAAAGAGACCCGATATGAGCCAATTCCAAGGCAAAATTAAAAAGAGTTTTCAACCCGCCAGCGCTTATTCCGCTAGGTTTTTTAAATAACTTATACAAAGCCCTATCATCTTTTTGTAATCTAGTAATTAAAGCCCGGCGAACATTCTCAACCCGATAATCATGGCAACCAAGTAAATCAAGAGTTCTATTAATTCTTTGTTCATTTTCTTTTACTATTTTGTCAATAATGCCATATTTATTAGTAAGAGCTGACATTTTCTTTTCTAAATCAGAAATTATTTGAGAATCAGTTCTTAAAATTTTAGCAAGATATTCTTGCGAGGTCATAATTTATTTTTTGTAATTTTAAACTTTTTCCATCTCGCTCCTTTCTCATATTTATTCTTTGTCAATAATCCATTCTTCGCACCCAATTCTTCTACCACGGCCGTACCATTGGCACTACCCAGCCTGATTGCTTGTTCAATTTTGCCAGTTCTGATTAGGCCAGAAACAAAGCCCGAACCAAAGGCATCGCCCGCTCCAGTTCTATCAACAAATCTTTTTTCTTTAAATATTCCGGCAGAATAAATATATTTTCCGTCTGAAACAACTACGCCTTTTGGTCCTTTGGTCATCACTATGATTCCTTTTACATACTTATCTAATTTCTTAAAAATTTCCTTCTCTTTTTTAAATGGTAGGCCAGCCAATTTTGCTCCCTCTTCCTGATTTAACAATAAAACATCAACCGTAGCTAGAATATTTTTTAAACCATTCAATCCCAGCGTCAATTGGGCTACGCCCGGATTCAGGGCAACCTTAATTTTATTCTTCTTAGCAAAGTTTATTATCGGCGAAAGCGTTTCTTTGGATTTGCCCGAAAGTCCGGCAATATAAAACCACTTAGATTTTAACTGATTGAATGGTACGTTTCCGACTTCTAAATAATGGCAAGCGCCATTATAAACAAGAATTGTTCTTTCTTTTTTCAATACAGAAAGAATTATGGAATAAGCAGTTTTTATTTTTTTATCTATAGAAACAAATCTTTTGATTCTCAATTTATCCAATTCGTCTAATATTGCTTTCCCGCCAGGATCATCCCCCACCCTTCCCACATAAACGGTTTTTAATCCCTGATTGGCGAATGTGACTGCCGTATTTGTCCCTCCGCCGCCAGTAGCAAAAAATAAATCATCAAGATAAATTTTTGAGCCCAAATTAAAACAAAGACCTTGACCAGTACTAAATCTCTTGTCTTTCAAGGTCTCAAAATCTTTGCTTTTTATAAATAAATCTCTGGTTGCCGACCCAAAAGTTACAATATCAAACATATTTTTTTAAATTTTTTATGGCTTGTCTAATATCTTTACCTCGATAAATATAGGTGCCGGCGCAAATTAAATTGGCGCCGGATTTAAATATACGTTTTATATTTTCATCATTTATTCCACCATCCACCTCAATATTACCTTTTGGCCATTTGTTGCGCAAAAACTCAATCTTATTCAAAACCCAACCTTTCAATTCCTGTCCTCCCCAACCTGGCTGAACAGTCATAAACAAAACTAAATCCAAGTCCTTTAAAAACGGCATTGCCACAGCATAGTGGGTCTCGGGATTTAAAGCCAAACCAATCCCTTTTTTCTTTTTGTGGGCTTTTTTAATTAATTCTCTTATTCCTAATTCTCGATTAGTAATTTTTGACTCAAAATGAACAATTATTCTATCCGCGATTTTTAACCACTCATCAAATTCTTCTTCGGGTCTTTCCACCATTAAATGAGCTTCGATTTTTACTTTATTCTTTAATTTCTTTAATTTTTCTAATTCTTTCAGAAATGGCTTCCCTCTCTTGGCTATTCCTGGAATAACTGAATGAGGCCAGGTTTCATTATTAACAAAAACTCCGTCCATTACATCCAATTGGACCCAATTTACATATTTTTCCACTGCTTTGATTCTTTCCTTAACTTCGTCGAAGTTATTTACTAAAATTGTCGGAATAATCTCGACCATAGGTCTCGAAAATTAAAAATAAAATATAAAATATAAAAAATTTTTGTTTTTGGTTTGTGTTTTTTATTTTTTATTTTTGATTTTTTATTTTGAAGACTCAATATCTTGAATCTTCTTTAATCTCCTAATATATTTTTCTTTTCTAAAAAATTCTGTTTCTAACCAGATTTTGATTATTTTTCTGGCTTCTCTAAAAGAAATTACATGAGCACCAATACATAAAACATTGGCATCTAAATGTTCTCGTGATTGTTGAGCAGATTTTTTGGTTGTGGGTACAACTGCTCTAATTCCTTTAATTTTATTTGCCGCAATACACATCCCCAAACCATTGGTGCAGAAAAGAATTCCTTTTTGGCCTGTTTCAGCTACTTTTTTTGCCACAGCCAAGGCAAAATCAGAAAAATCATCCAATGGCTCAAATTTCAAATTACCCAAATCTTGATACTCAATTTTGAGTTCGTCTAAAAATTCTTTAATTTTCTCTTTAAAACTAAACCCTCCGTGATCCGCCCCTAAATAAATCATTTTATTTATGAATTAATTTTCCTGATTTAATAACGTGCTCAACTAAACTTGCAGAATAGCCCCATTCATTGTCATACCAAGCCAGAACTTTTACTAAATCGTCGTCAATCACTTTGGTAAAATTTAAATCAACAATACTGGCCGTGGTAATGCCAATAAAATCAGAAGAAACCAATTGTTCTTTGGTTACTCCCAGAATTCCTTTCCAATGTGATTTTTTAGCTGCTTGGGTCAAAATATTATTTATTTCCTCAACCGAAGTTTTCCGATTAGCAATAAATGTTATATCAGCTAAAGAGACTGTCGGAACCGGCGTTCTAATAGCAATGCCGTCAAATAGTCCTTTTAAATTTTTAACTGCCTTAGTTACGGCAATTGCTGCTCCAGTAGTTGAAGGAACTAAACTAATTGCTCCGGCCCTCCCCCTGCGCCAATCTTTAGCATCCGGACCATCAACAATTCTTTGAGCAGCGGTGTAAGCGTGGGTAGTGTTCAAAACTGCTTTTTTAATGCCTGGCTTTTCCGAAAGAACAGCAACAACCGGAGCTACGGCATTGGTAGTACATGAACCATTAGAGGTAATTTTCACTTTCGCCATATCTTTTTCGTTTATTCCTAATAAAACTGTGGCTCCCAATTTATAACTCTCATCATCATCTTTGGCAGGCGCGGTAATTACCACTCTTTTTGCCCCAGCTTTTAAATGAGCGCCTGCTGATTCAAAGCTCTCAAAAAAACCAGTTGATTCAACAGTCACATCAATGCCTAATTTTTTCCAAGGCAATTTAGCTGGATCTTTCTCTTGTAAAAATTCAATTCTCTGATTATCTACGATTAATTTTCTTGCCTTAACATCAATCGAAACTTTGTGATTATAATCCCGATAAACACTGTCATGTTTTAAAAGAGAGGCCAGATTTTCTAAATCGCCCAAATCATTGATGGCCACAATTCTTAATTCATGACGTTCGTGAGCTAATCTAAAAAATGTTCGACCTATTCTTCCAAATCCATTAATTGCTACTTTAATAAACATACTTATAGAAGCGGATTTACGCAGATATATACGCTGATTAGCGCTGATTTTCCGCGTACATCTGCGTCTCAATCCGCGTTTATCTGCTTATATAAGTTAATTATATCACTTTTTCTTAGAAATGTAATTTAGGGCGCTGAGCGCAGCGATGGCGCCCTCAGAACAAGCGGTGATAATCTGACGGAAATTATTAGAGCCAGTGGTAATATCTCCCGCAGCAAAAACACCCTCAATATTGGTTGCTTGGGATTTATCAACTTCAATATAACCATATTCATTGGTCTTCAGGCCTAAATCTTGAATTAAATCCGTATTCGGCGCTGACCCGGCTTCAATCACCAACCCGTCAACTTTTAATTTTTTGCCATTATCCAAAATAATTTCTTTAAGCCAATCGTTTCCTTTAACTTCTACAACATTGGCATTATAAATTATTTCTACGTTTTTAAGTTTTTCAAGTCGTTCTATCCAAATGGCGTCCGCTCTCAATTTTTCCTTCCTATAAATCAGGTAAACCTTCTTTGCTTTCTCGGCTAGCATTGTTGCGCCCATTACCGCCGCATTAGCACCCCCGACAATGGCTACGATTTTATTCTCAAAAATTAGGACGCACTCACCAGAACGATAGCTTACACCCTTTCCTTCAAATTTTTTGATATTTTTGATTTCCAATTTTTTCACGTCAGTACCCAAAGTCAAAATAATTGATTTTGCCTGATATTCATCAGTGTCGGTTTTTATCTCGAAAACCTCTCCCCTTTTTATTTTCTCTACTCGTTCTTCTTTTAGGGGAATATCTAAATGTTTCCGATGCTCTTCAAATTTATCCGATAATTCCTTACCTGTAACATTAAAAATGCCGGGGTAGTTTTCCACTTTATAAGCGGCATTAACTAAACCTCCGACATTCTCGCCAATAATCAAACAAGCTAAACCAAAATTCTTGGCATAAATACCGGCACTTATCCCTGCCGGCCCCGCCCCGATAATAATTAAATCATAGATTTTCATTGTTTCTTTCTTAAATAATCCGTAGCTGCCAAGGCGGCTTTGGCGCCTTCACCACAGGCAATAACAATTTGTTCGTATTTTATATCGCTAATATCACCCGCAGCAAATAATCCCGGGGTCTTAGTATAATTATCTTTATCAATTACTATTTCTCCAA
>JBMORO010000057.1:0-5075 GCA_049322295.1 Patescibacteria group bacterium
AATATTTTGTAATACCTATAGCAATTATATTAGCCATTGTTTTGTTTCTCGGGGGATTTTTAATTGGAAGAAAATCTGTTCCCTCGCCAGCTCTTCATGAAAGAATATTTTTTAATAAAGAATTGGGCAAACCAGAAGTAATCGACTTTAGTCTATTTTGGGAAGCCCTAAGAAAAATAGAAGAGAATTATGTGGATAGTGATAAAATTGATTATCAACAAATGCTTTATGGCGCTATATCGGGAATGACTGATTCTCTGGACGATGATTACACAATTTTTATGAAACCAGAAAAGACCGAATCTTTTATAAAAAGCGTTTCTGGCGATGAGAGCTTTGAGGGAGTGGGAATGGAATTAGGGATAAAAGGAAAGGTTTTAACCGTGGTCGCCCCAGTTGAGGGCACTCCTGCCTACAAAGCGGGCATAAAAGCAGGAGACAAAATCTTAAAGATCGATGATACTTCAACCGATGGTATGTTGGTTGAGGAAGCGGTAAATTTAATTAGAGGTCCAAAAGGCACTCAAGTGAAACTGACTATAATGAGGAAAACCTTTGATAAACCCAAAGAATATATTTTGACTAGGGATGTAATTGTAGTGCCAGTAGCAAGATGGGAAATGAAAGAAAATGGTATCGCTTATATAAAAATTTATCAATTTGCCAGCAATTTACCTTCCAAATTTGAGGATATTGTTTCAGAAATTTTAAAAAATAATGCCAAAAGAATTATTATTGATTTAAGAAATAATCCGGGTGGTTATTTAGAGGTAGCTAATGAGGTGGCTAGCTGGTTTTTACCTAAAGATAAAGTTGTAGTTAAAGAGGAATTTAAAGATAGCAAAACTAATGAATATAAAAGTAGGGGATACCGCCATCTTCAAAATTTTCCAGTGGTGGTCTTAGTTAATGGTGGGTCAGCTTCAGCCTCAGAGATTTTAGCTGGTGCCCTTCGAGATCAAAAAGGAATAAAACTAATCGGAGAGAAAACCTTTGGCAAGGGCTCTATTCAGACCTTAGAAAGCTTGAGAGATAACTCATCTTTAAAGATAACAGTAGCCAAATGGTTTACACCTTCGGGAATTTCAATAGCTGATGAAGGTCTAAAGCCAGATATTGAAATAGAATTAACCCAGGAGGATATAGATACTGATAGGGATCCCCAATTAGATAAAGCAATTGAAATACTTGGAAAATAGTTATATGGAAAATGGAAATTAGTAATAGAAACTGGAAAATGGAAAATAGCTAATTTCCATTACCAGTTTCTAATTTCTGAATAGCTAATTTCTAACTATGAAAGTCATACTATTACAAGATGTAGAGAATTTGGGTAAAAAGGATGATGTGAAAAATGTGGCTAATGGCTATGCCAGAAATTTTCTATTTCCAAAAAAATTAGCTAAATTAGCCACCAAAGAAGCTATCGAAGAATTAGAAAGACAAAAAGAATTAGAGGCTAAAAAAGCTGAGGAAGAATTAAAGAAAGTCGAGGAATTAGTATCCCAAATTGATGGACTGGAATTTGAGATTATTGAAAAAGTTGATGAAAATGGTAAACTTTATGGCTCAGTTAACGAGGTTAGGGTGGCTAAAATTCTTAAAGAAAAGGGATTTGATATTAAAAAGAAACAAATAAAAATTCCCCAACCAATCAAGGAATTAGGGGAATTTCCAGTAACTATTTTATTTGACCACGGCTTAGAAGCCGAGATAAAGTTGATTGTGATAGAAGAGAAATCTAAGGAAGAACTTCCACAACCTTAGCTAAACGTTTACTTTTATTGAAATTTATTTTCTTTTTCGCTCTGAATTTTACTTGTCCAGCCTTAATCGCATATAAAGTATCATCTTTCCCTCGGCGAACATTCTTGCCGGGGATAAATTTTGTCCCTCTTTGGCGAATAATAATACTGCCAGGCTTGGCGATTTGCCCAGCATAAAGTTTAACTCCCAGATATTGAGCTTGGGAATCTCGTCCTAATTTAGTTGAACCCGCTGATTTAGTCTTCGCCATAACTCACAGCGAATAACTAATCTTATTACGAATTTACGAATATTCGTAAATTCGAAAATAATTCGTTATTCGTTGATATTTATTCATGTTATCACAATTTAAAAATTTTATCAAGAATAATGGCTCGGATATATTTATTATTGGGGTGATTATTTTAGTTGCCTTGATTTCTTTTGGAATTGGGAGATTGAGTGCGCCGAAAACTGAACCGATACAGATAAAGAATCTTGAACCTGCTTCTGTAGAAAATATTTCTCCAGAACAGGAAGGAGATAAGGGGATACAAGAGGATAATAAGGGGATTTACGAGGGAAAAGTGGTAGGAAGTAAAAATTCTGATAAATATCATTTACCAGATTGTCCGGGGGCGAAACAGATTAGTGAGCAAAATAAAATCTGGTTTGATTCAATTGAAGCCGCAGAAAAAGCTGGATATAAACCAGCAGCTAATTGTCCAGGACTTGCCAAATAGAGGATAATATGCTAATCTAAAATAAATCTAAAAAGGAGGATGAATTGAAGAAAATATTTAATCTATTTAAAAAAGCAGCACTTTTTTGGTGGAAGAAGGGATTTTTGGTTTTTGCAGAGTTTGTTCTAGAAAAGCTTTCACCAACTGTATATTTACCTTCTGAAGAAGAGAAAGAGGACCCCAAGTAAGGGTCTCTCTTTTATTTCTCCCTGCCCGCCTGCTTGCTTTAGCTTGCGGTGGATTCTTTTTTTACTTTCTTCACGCTTGCCTTAATTATTGTATATTCCTTATCAATTTTTTTAGCTTTTTCAATTTCCTTTCTAACATTCGGCGGCAGAGTTTTGATAATTATTTTTAATCTATCCGGGTCAATCCCCAAAACATCATACCATTTGCCAAATGGTTCCAAAAGTGCTTTTACCTTTTCCATATCATACTCATAACGGATTTGGGGCAGGCGCGTGATATAACCCAATTCGCCAAAAACCCTTTCTATTTTTTCTTTATTCAAATATCCTTCAATAATTTCTTTTAACTCATTTATTCTTTTATTATTTTTGCTATTGGTTTGTTTTAATTCAAAAAATTCATCAATAATTTTTTTAATCTGCTGGTCGTCTAAAGTAAATTGCTCTTTATACAAGTGCTTCCACATCGGACACAAACGTCTATAACCACACCAATCGCATAAGGCCGAGGGGATTGGTTGAAATTCGCTTTTTTCTATTTCAGCTAATAATTCCCAAGCTTGTCTCTGAACATTATCTAATTGTTCTTTGCTTCTTTTGGTGCTGATTGTTTCTTGATGCTTTAAATAATATAAGGTTAATTTAATATTTTCTGGTCCATATTTGGTAAATTCTGGCCAGCGATTCAAAACCCCAATACAATATAGAGAAAGCTGTAAACTGCTATTTACATCATCTTGGGAGGGAAATCTTTTAGTGGTTTTATAATCAATAACTTCGATGCCGTCTTTTATTTTATCCACTCTATCAATAATTCCAGCTAAAAGGCATTTTTGGTCTTTATTGGCTGGATTTTCTAATAAAACTTCGAAACGGGTTTCAGTATCCAAAACCGCAAATTTATCTTTTATTCTGGTATAATTTTCATAATAACCTTTTAAAATTTTAATTGCTTCAGAGAAATAAATTAAATCCTCAGATTCATTAAATGGAGATTCCCCGCCCGCCATCGCAAGCGAGGCGTTGCGGGCAGGCCAAATTTCTTTAATATAATTTAGCAATTCATCCAGAGTAGGGGAGACCGGTGATTTACTATGGAAAAATTGTAATGCTTTATGGAGTTTATCGCCAAAAACCGCCTCTTTTGTTTTGGGGGCTTTTATTTTATCAATTATCATAAACTTATACTTCAACGGACACTGCCTAAAAGTATCCAAAGCAGAGTAAGAGGTTTTGATGATTTGAGTTTCATTCATACATCAATATCATACAAAATAATAGGAAACAAGGAAAGACTCCGATGTTTGGTCAAAATTTCTCGCCTTTTTCCTACGGCCGTAAAAAAGAGGTGATATATGTCAATAAATCGTTCCGATCGAGACAAAATACTGACATAGGGGCAAAAAAAGGGGCGGGAGGAGGCGATTGCCTCATCCCGCACACGGTTTCACCGCTTGGTTCTTGCGGCATCAAAGAGACCACAAGAAAAAGATGTTGCTTTGAGCTTGTTTTTGACAATTTCCCATTCGGTGGCTGTTTTGGTTTTGTCATAGACGGCTTTAAGGATATGAATCCTGTATTTGCCGTCAGGGCCGGGCTGTTTCTTTGGCTCCAGTATCATGTAGATGATTTCTTTGCCCCCTTCAAAGAAAGTTGCTTGAGTGCCAGTGACTCGTCCTTCTAGTGTAAGGTGCCCCATAACGTTCGAGCTTGCCCTTTTTCCGTGAAATTTTGAAACATACTCACCCAAGACCGTTCGTGCCCACTGCCCCTTCTCGAATAAGGGCCCCTTATAAATCTCAATGGGCATGGTCACGGTCTCAACAAGCTCTCCGTCGTTGAAAATATTCCTCCTATTGTCTCTCATTTCATCCTCCTTTCAAGATTTTTTTCTCGCTGAAAGCAGAAGCTGCCCAGGCGCAAGCTAAAAGGCTTCCACCAATTGTGACTTCACGACCAGCAGCCAGTGAAAGAAAATGAACAATTATTCCTGCCAACATCCCGAAAACTAATCCTTTTACATTTGGCATTTTTAACCTCCTTTGTTTTTTAAGATATTTCTATTATAGCAAATAAAATGAGGTATGTCAAGGATTTGAATAAAAAAAGGGGCGGGAGGAGGCGATTGCCTCGACCCGCTTTCAATTTCTTAATGAACGGCGCGGAAATAGATGCCGGTAGCATAAGTGGTATATCCGCATTTCTTACATCCCCAAATTACATTCGTATAGGGATGCAAGTAGGCTGGTTGTCCACAGGTGCAGCAAACAAAATTAAAACTCTTTCGCCATTCTCCTTCATTTACTCTCATGGCATCTATTTCTTCGTTAGTCATCCCCTCTGGTATTGGTAAGGGTTTTAAGGGCTCTGCCATTTTTACCTCCTTATTTAAGATAAA
>JBMORO010000058.1:0-5023 GCA_049322295.1 Patescibacteria group bacterium
CGACTGGTCGCCAGAGGCGACCGCATCTACGGGGCAGAGATAGATAAAGTTTATTTAACTATAATTATTAACCCTTAAAACTCCGATAGCCAGCATTTTGCTGTCGAAGTTTCAGTACGGGGTATGGGAAATATTCTAAATATAGTTCAAATTGTGATTAGTAGCTTACTTATTGTGGCTATTCTCCTCCAGCAAAGAGGAACGGGTCTTTCTAGTGCTTTCGGCGGAGAGGGCAGTGTCTATTTTAAGAAACGAGGAGCAGAAAAAATTATTTTTATTGCTACAATTGTCTTTTCAGTACTTCTCATATTAAGCGCCGTCATTAGAATGCTAATTTAATAATGGGTAAAATCTTACAATTTATTAAAAGGTTGCTTAAGGTTTTTCCTTCCTGGTATCAATGGCAAAAAATTCCCAGTGTTCTCAATAAAAAAGAACGCTATTTTATACTGGGACTTTTATTTCTGGCTATACTTTCGCTCTTTGGCTGGTTAATTTTTTATAATATAAGAAATACAATCGTAGTTCCTAATTACGGCGGGAGTTTTAAAGAAGGAATTATTGGCAGTCCCCAATACCTAAACCCGGTTTTAAGCCAAACCAATGATGCTGATAGAGATGTGACCGAATTAATCTTTTCGGGACTAATGAAATATAATAGCCAAGGAGAATTAGTGCCAGATTTGGCCGAGAAATATGCTATTGGTGATCAAGGCAAGGTATATGACTTCTTCCTAAAAAAAGATATTAAATGGCACGATAATCAACCCTTCACGGCTGAAGATGTAGTTTTCACTATCCAAACAATTCAAAACCCTGACTCTCGAAGCCCTTTAAGAATTAACTGGACTGGGGTAGAAGTAGAAAAAATTGATGATTTCACTGTTAGATTTAAGCTAAAAACTCCTTATGCCCCCTTTTTGGCTAATACCACCACTGGAATAATTGCTAAGCATATCTGGGAAAAAATTTTATCCGAAAAATTTATTTTAGCTCCAGAAAATCTTGAACCGATAGGTACTGGTCACTACAAGCTAAAAAAATTTAAAAAAGATAAAGAAGGATTTATTAATTTTATAGGATTGGAGGCTTTTGGTAATTACGATTCGGAGAGAAGACCATTTATAGAAAAAATCGAACTTTATTTTTATCCTGATGAGGAAAGTTTAATTAAGGCCTATAACAGAAATAAAATAGATAACTTGAGTTTGCTTTCTATTCAAAATAAATCTCTTTTGAAAAGAGTAAAATCAAAATCAAATACCCAGCAGTTA
The DNA here is from genome assembly GCA_049322295.1 of Patescibacteria group bacterium. Lineage (GTDB taxonomy): Bacteria > Patescibacteriota > Minisyncoccia > RBG-13-40-8-A > RBG-13-40-8-A > JBMORO01. The sequence goes on from JBMORO010000058.1 coordinate 1,275, forward strand.
AATTTACCTCGTTATTTTGCGGTCTTTTTTAATCAAAGTAAAAGCAAAGCCCTTTCCGATAAAACAGTAAGATTAGCTCTTAATTACGCTGCCAACAAAAAAGAAATTATTGAAAAGGTTTTAGAAGGCGAAGGAAAACCAGTAGAGTCCCCTATCCCCAGTGGCGTGTGGGGACATACCGATGAGACAAAAATTTACAATTTTGATTTAGAATACGCCAAAAATATCTTAGAACAAGCTGGCTGGAAAGATGCTGATAACGATGGCATCAGAGAAAAGAAAGAAGAAAAATTAGAGATAGAATTGATTACTACTGAATTAAAACAACTTCAGCAAACCGCTAACCTCCTTTCCGAACAGTGGTCAAAAATCGGAGCTAGGGTAAATGTTAAAATTCTAAATATTGCCGAAATTCAGCAAGAATATATCAGACCAAGGGAATACCAGGCATTATTATTTGGTGAGGTTTTGGGATTAGATCCCGATCCTTATAGTTTTTGGCATTCATCCCAGAAAAAAGACCCTGGTTTAAATTTAGCTCTTTATGACAATAAAAAAATAGACGAGTTATTAAAAGACGCTCGTCAAACCTTAGATCAAGAAGCCCGATTAAAAAAATATAAAGAATTCCAGCAAATATTGGTTGATGATGTGCCAGTTGTTTTTCTCTACAGTTCATATCATCTTTACTACACAGCTAAAAAAATAAAGGGAATTGAAGTAGAAAATGTTGTTTTGCCATCAAAACGTTTTGCAGATATTGAAAAGTGGTATATTAAGACGCAAAGAATAAAGAAACCCTAACTTATATGGATATAAGTAAATTAAAACCACAAATTAGAGATTTAGAAGATATAAAAGATGTTATTTATGATAGAGAATGGCTTAAAAAAGCTAAGAATTTTGAATTATATTATATGTATCGGGATTTAGCGGAAAATGAACTGGATAGAATGAAAATAATGGATAGTGATTTAAGATATGATATAACTATTATACTCCCACTAATGCTGGGTAAAGAATTCAACAAGACTCTTGGTCATGACCATCCGATTGTTCCAGGAACTAGTATTACCTATCCCGAACTTTACGAGGTTTTGGAGGGCGAAGCAATTTTTCTTTTACAGGATTCCAAAGATGAAGAAATAAAGGATGTTTTTGCTATAAAAGCTAAAAAGGGTGATAAGGCAATAATGCTCCCTAATTATGAACATTTAATAATCAATCCTTTGGATAAACAATTAAAAATCTGTAATTGGATATGTCGTAGTTTTGCTTCTAATATTTACAAACCCTTTCGGGCTAGGCACGGCTTTTGCTATTACGCAATAAAAGACCCCTCGACAAAGCTCGGGGTAAATTGGATTAAAAATGAAGAATACGAATCAATTGATCCTTTAAGGTTTGAAGAACCAAATAATTTTTACGGTTTTGATTTAAAAAAAGATGAGCCGATTTATAAATTAGTAAATAATTTAGAAAAACTGGAATTTTTAGTTGAGCCACAAAAGTATGAATGGCATTAGGGGCGAGTGGCGAAATTTGGTAGACGCACACGGTTCAGGGCCGTGTAGCCTAAAGGCTGTGGAGGTCCGAATCCTCTCTCGCCCATAAAAATAAACATCCCTTGGGGGCATTTTATTGACATTTAATTTTTATAATGATACTCTCAAAGTAACTTCTGGGACCGGGCCTTGCAGCACCTTCCAAGGCGCTAAATGTGTTCTCCATCAAAGGTTCGTTTCTCTTTGCCCGGTCCCCTTCTGTTCTTTCGCTCTTTAATCTTTTTTCTTAATGAGTCCCGAGAAATATTAAAAGCTTCCCGGGCTTTCTTTTTTAATATAATTTATTATATAATGAAATTATGATGATATCTTTTGATGATTTTAATAAATTAGATATTAGAATCGGAACAATATTGGAAGCAGAAAAGGTTGAGGGTGCGGATAAATTGCTAAAACTTTTAGTTGATATTGGCGAGGAAAAAAGAATTCTCATTGCGGGAATTGCCGAGGATTATCAGCCCGAGGATATTATTGGCAAACAAATTCCGATTTTAACTAATTTAGAACCAAAAACCCTCCGCGGCATTGAAAGCCAAGGAATGATATTAGCCATAGATATTGAGGGAAGGGCAACGTTGATGCACCCTGATAAAAAAGTGGCTAATGGCAGTAAGGTAAGATAAAATTAACCTAATTTCTAATTAACCTAATTAACCTAAACTATGTTTCTAAAGGCAAAATTACCAATCTGGGTATTTGTATTAATAGCAGCCATAGGACTAGCTACTAGTTTTTTACTGGTTAATTACAGTATTTCAGTATTGAGTGAATTGGGCTTACAATCATTAGAAAACGTTTATTGGACTAAAAATATTCCCAAAACCAATGAACTCACCAACTGGAAAACATATCGGAATTATGAGTATGGGTTTGAGGTAAAGTATCCTCCTTGGATGGAGGTCAGCGAAGAAAATAGGGTGGGTAGTTTGGTCGGGTTTTATTCTATGCAAGGATTTCCTTGCGATATTGCAAGGGAGTTTTGCGACGATTTTGAAAGCAACTTCGGATTTGTAGATATTTTTATATTGGACAATGAAAAGAACTTAGACATTAAATCATTAGTGTTAGAAATAGTTGCAGAATATGAAGAGGATTTTGGTGTCAAATTATTCATAGACGAAACGGAAGTACTTATAGATATCAAAAACTTTCAGGATTCTCAGATGAATGGAATGGCAGTTACAAAATTCAATACCTATGGTGACGTGGTTAGGTGGTATGTTGCCATCAAAAAAGATAATAAAGTTATTTTAATAGAAGGATGTGGAATCTCTGAATTAGGAGAAAAAGAAGTCCCAATTTTTAATAAAATCCTTTCCACTTTTAAATTTATTGAATAATTCATAATTCTTAATTCAAAATTCATGCGGATATTTAGTGGGATGAGGCCCAGTGGACAATTGCATATTGGAAATTATTTGGGAGCTTTGAAAAATTGGGTGGAATTACAGAAAAAAAATTTCTCTATTTTTGGCATAGTTGATTATCACGCCATCACCACTCCATTTAATCCAAAACACCTCCAGAAGGATGTTTATAATTTGGTTCTGGATTACTTGGCTGCTGGCATTGACCCTAAAAAATCAATTATTATAATCCAATCTCATATTCCTGAACACACTGAACTGGCTTGGATTTTATCAACCCTAACTCCGCTTGGCGAATTAGAAAGAATGACCCAATTCAAAGAAAAAGCCAAACAACACAAAGAAAATGTGAATGCTGGACTTTTCTGTTATCCAATTTTAATGGCAGCAGATATTCTTTTGTATAAGGCTGACACTGTGCCAGTGGGCGAAGACCAAGCCCAGCACGTAGAATTAACCCGGGTTTTAGCCAGAAAATTTAATAATAAATTCGGAAAAACTTTTCCTGAACCAAAAACCTTGCTCCAAAAACACGGAGCCAGAATAATGTCACTGACTGACCCCTTTAAAAAAATGAGCAAAACTGGTGATGAAAGTATTATTTTGGGTGATTCACCTGACGCAATTAGAAGAAAAATAAAAAAAGCTGTGACTGACTCAGGAAAAGAAGTAAAATTTGATGAGAAAAACAAACCAGCGATTTCTAATCTTATAACTATTTATCATTTATTTTCTGGAAAATCTATTGCTGAAATAGAAAAAAAATACAAAGGCAAAGGCCCTGCCTTCGCCAAGGCTTCGGCGGGCAGGTATGCGG
>JBMORO010000059.1:0-4894 GCA_049322295.1 Patescibacteria group bacterium
AAATGGATTTAAAATCAAAAATTCGCGAAATTCCGGATTGGCCAGAAAAAGGAGTGAATTTTAAGGATATCACGCCTTTGTTACAGGATAAGGAAGCGTTTTGTTATGCGATTGATAAAATGGCAGAGCCGTTTTTGGAAAACAAACCCGATATCATCGTCGGTATTGACGCGCGCGGTTTTATTTTGTCTTCAGCAATGGCATATAAACTGGGAACTGGTTTGGCAATTATCCGGAAAAAAGGCAAATTGCCTTATAAAACAATTTGCCAAAATTATACTTTGGAATATGCTACTAATACGATTGAAATGCACGAGGACGCGATTCAGAAAGGACAGAAAGTTTTGTTAGTTGATGATGTTTTAGCCACTGGCGGAACAATGGAAGCCACTTGCCAAATAGTAGAAAAACTCGGTGGTCAAATCCTCGGCATTTCATTTTTAATTGAGTTGGATGCATTAAAGGGAAGGGACAAATTAAAAAATTACAAAATCGAGTCGTTGGTGCATTATTAGCTCAGATTTATTTTACATGTCGACACGTGTCGCCGCTTCCAGCGAAGCGTCGCACTAATTCTCGGCAAAATTTCGCCTTCGGCGAAACCATGCATTTTGCCTGCGAAATTGTCTCAGTGTAAAATAAATCTTCGCCACCAAACTATGAACAAAGCTGACATTGGAATAATTGGCGGGTCGGGGTTTTATAAATTCTTAGACAAAGGCAAATGGATTACTGTCAAAACCCCTTATGGCAGACCATCTGACCAGATATTTTTGACTAGTTATAAGGGCAGGAAAATCGCTTTTTTGCCGCGGCACGGCAGAGGGCATAAAATTCCGCCTCATATGATAAATTATCGAGCAAATATCTGGGCTTTGAAAAAATTGGAAGTTAAAGTAATTATTAGTCCAGCTGCAGTTGGTAGTTTACAACCCAATATCAAAAGAGGGGATTTTGTAATTTGTGATGATTTTATTGATAGAACCAGAGGCAGAAAAGATAGTTTTTTTGACGGGCCTAAAACATTTCATGTCTCTTCAGCATATTGTTATTGTGAAAAATTAAGAAAAATTGCCATAGAAACCTGTAAGAAAAATAAAATCAGGGTTCATCCCAAGGGCACAGCCGTAATTATTCAAGGACCGCGATTTTCTTCTAAGGCAGAGAGTAAATGGTTTACCAAAATGGGTTGGGAGGTAATTACTATGACTCAATATCCAGAGGTAGTTTTGGCCAGAGAAGCTGAAATTTGTTATTTGAATATTTCTTTAATTACTGATTATGATGCTGGTTTGATTGGTGAGAAAGGGGTGAAGCCAGTAAGTTTTGATGAAATCAGAAGAGTTTTTGGTCAAAATATAGAAAATGTTAAAAAAGTAATTTTACAAATTATTGGAAAAATCCCCAAAGATTATAAATGTAAACAATGTCATCAAGCCCTAAAAGGCGCTGCAGTATAAAAATAGCAGAGGACTGTCCTCTGCTATTCTTTAGTTTTCCCCAGAATTAATTTTGGGGGATTTTTATTTTTTAATATATTTTTGGTATAATAAAAATATATTAATAAAAAAATGGAAAACCTATTAAGCGATAAGGTAGGAAATTTTTAGCATGGAAAAATAATTCGCATGGGCCCATTCGCATAGCCGAGCGGAACTCAAAAGGTGTAGCAAGGTTGGGCTATTCGCATGCAAAATGCCAAGATTTATTTATGACATAGTTCCACCCGAGATAAGACGAAAAGCAGAGACTGCAGCAAAAGAAGTTTCGAGGTGGATTAAAATTGTAAAGATTTTCTTAAAGACATCCAAATATGGCACTATTATTTTAATTGTAGGGGTGGTTGCTTTTGGGGCAATATTGGTTTTTGCTTTTACTTACGAAAAAACCGAATCAGTAGAAATTTTCCCATCCCAATACAGAGTTGAGGCGTCAGAAACAGCAACCTGGCAAAATGGCGAAAAAGCTTTGCAAAAAGATTTAAACGAAGACGCGACTTTAGCAGAATTTTCTTCTGAAAATTCTGCTAATTTATTTCCCTCCCTCGTTCCTCATGGAGCTTCCACCTTCGATAAATCTGCGGCGGACAAGTCCGAGGACAAGGGCAAAGAACAATTAGAAGGGGAATCCTCCTCCGTTGAAACTACGGAGGACGAGGAAGAAATTGTTTCAGAAAGTGAAGAGCCAGAAGAAGAGTCAGAAAAAGAAATATCACCAGAAGAAGAAATTCAAAGCGAAGAACAATCTGAGGAACAAATCCAAGAAGAATCTCAAACAGAGCCATTCCCAACAGAAGAGCCGTCATTAGAAGAACAAATCCCAGAGGAAGAAAGCGGAAGAAATTTACTGGAATTTTGGAAAAATTTAGGAATAAATATCGGAGGAGAAGAGGAAATTATTTCCGAGACAGAAGAATTTGAAGAAATGCCGTCAGAAATAGAAGCAACGTTGTCAGAAGAAGTGATTTTAGAAGAAAATATCAATGAAGAGATTACCACTGAATCAGAGACAAAAGAAGATGCCGGCGAGTTGCTAAATCTGATAGAGGAAGTTGAGGAAACGCCGAGTATCAGTGAACCAAGTTTGATTAGGCAATCCATTAATTTTTCTAATTTTAAATCAGAAGAATTAGGAGAATTTAATAGGGCTCAACTTGCTTTTTCTTGGGCAGCCCAAAAAAGAGAGAATAATGAAATTCTATTGGTTGAGTATAGGGTTTCCGATGGCGAGTGGAAAACTTTATTTTTGGTCCAGTTGAATACTGAAGAGCATTCGAATTTTTCCAATAACGGATATTGGCAAAAGGAAATTCCCGAAATTTTGTCTTGGGAAGATGTGAACAAATTAGAAGTTAGGTTCACTCTTCAAAGCATTGATACGGAGAGCCAATTGCCAATTTATCTTGATGCGGTTTGGTTAGAAGTGGAATATGAAGAAGTAGAAGCAGAAAGAACGCAGATAGCTACGCAGAAAAACGCGGAAATTAAATTAATATCTGGCAAAAAAGATTTCAAATTAGGTGAAGAGCCAAAATTTGAATTTAAATATCAAAGAAAAAAAGAAGAGAACTTAGCAAAGCAAGTAAGCGATGCTGTTGCTGATATTTTTCAAGATGAATATGAGGGTATCAGAATTAAGGCAAGGCTAATTGGACCTGATGGCACTGAGGTTGAAGGCGAAAATTCCCCAGAAGGATTTGTTGCCCAGATTCAATATCAAGGAGAAGGGGAATTTTCAGTTAATTTAACTAAACCCCGCCACAGTTATTATTTTAGACCGGGAAAATATAAATTAGAGTTTGGAATCGAAGATAATGGCAAAATGATTATTGAAGAATATGATTTTACCTGGGGAGTTTTGGCAATAAATGTCAACAAATCAATTTATATCAAAGGCGAACAGGCGTATTTGCAGATGGCGGTTTTGAATGACAATGGCCATACAATCTGCGATGCTAATTTAAAATTGGAAATCAAAGAACCAACAGAAAAATCGGGTTTATTTGGATTGCAAAAAACTCAAAATATTATAACTTTGTCCACTCAAGACGGAACAATCCAGTACAGCGGAAAGTGCGGAAACAACAATGTAACCGATATTCCGGATTATTTTGCATATTATCAAATTCCGGATAAAATTGGGACCTATGAAATGAAGCTGACCAATCTTGATAATGGTCTTGACAATGGCTATGAAATAGCCGATTCTTTTGAAACAAGAGAGTCAGTTTTGTTTGATGTTGAGAGAATCGGGCCAACCAGAATTTATCCGCCAGCAACTTATGAGATGAAAATAAAAATAAAAGCGAATTCTGATTTTGAAGGAGAAATAATTGAAACCGTACCTTTTACTTTTGTTGTGGAAAATATTTCCGGCGATAATTTTTTCAGAAACGACCCAAATATCAATACTTATGCCAAACAAATTGGCTGGAGAGTTGAAATGAAAGCAGGGGAGGAATATGAAATAAGATACACTTTTGACGCCCCTGACGTGAGCCCGTATTTGTATTTGTTAGGACCGTTGAAAATTGGAGAATATGAAGAGGCGAGAAAATGGCAGATTGCGGCAGATGCTACCACTGAAATAGATATTACTTATGATACAGCTCCTACTGGCAGTTGTGGAGACAATTGCTGGACAACGCCAGCAGATTGGAATAATGCCTCCAACAGCATTGAAGTTATTGGAGGCGGAGGCGGAGGCGCTGATGCATCAGCAGCAGGAGGCGGTGGAGGCGGTGGAGGCGCCTATGCAAAAGGCGTTAATCTTTCTTTATCGGGAAACATAACTTTTGGCATAGGAGCATCTGGTTCAGGTGGAGCCGGTACCAATGGCGTTGATGGCGGTGATACCTGGTTTAATGCCACAAGTTTGGCAAATTGTGAAACCGTGGGCTCCAGTTCCTGCGTTGGCGCAGAAGGCGGTAATGGAGGCGTGGCTGCTTCTCCTTATACTGGCGGCGCTGGCGGACTTGCCGCAAACAGTGTTGGTAATACTGCAACAAGAAATGGCGGTAGTGGTGGCACAGGGTGTGCTGGAGATAGCGGAGGCGGAGGCGGAGGCGCAGGCGGTCCAAATGGAGATGGAATTGGCAATGACGGCGCTATTGGTACTGGAGATGCTAGCCCAGGCTTAGGCGGCGGTGGCGGCGGTGGCGGTGGAGGTACGCCAGGTTCAGTGGGTACAATAAATGGAAGCCCCATAACATGTGCTGCCGCTACCAGCGCTACTGATGTTGGTGGCGTGGGTGGTGCTAATTATGCCGGACAAGGCGCTGGCGCTGGAGGAGATGTTGATGGCGGAAATGGTTCAGTTGGCGGCGGAGGCGGAGGAGGAGATGACGCAGGTATTGGCGGAAACGGTGGATACGGAACAGATTGGAGTGCTTCTT
>JBMORO010000060.1:0-1562 GCA_049322295.1 Patescibacteria group bacterium
AGTGGATAAAAAGAGAGATACTGAAGAATTAGAATTTTTGCTTAATAATTTAGAAGTATTACAGCCAGGTGGAACTTGTATAGCAATAGTGCCTATGCAATGTGCTTTGGCTCAAACAGGGAAAAAATATGAACTCAAAAAACTGCTTTTAGAAAAACATACATTAGAAGCAGTATTATCAATGCCTGATGAATTATTTTATGACTCCCTGAGTAGAAGAGGGGGAGTGGTTACCTGTGTGATGATATTTACTGCATACAAACCACACCCAAAAAATAAAGAAACCTACTTTGGTTATTATAAAGATGACGGATTTGTGAAAAGAAAAGACAAAGGTAGGATAGATGCTTTTAATAAATGGGAAAATATTAAAGCAGAATGGGTATCATCTTATATTAACAGAAGAGCAAAGCCAGGATTTAGTGTAAATAAAATTGTCACCGCCGATGATGAGTGGTGTGCTGAAGCATATATGGAAACAGATTACACGAAATTGAGAAAAGAAGATTTTGTAAAAACATTGAAAGAGTTTGTTTTGTTTAATGAATTATTTTTAAAAAAGAAGAAATAATAATGCTTAAACTTATTCCACTCAAAGAATTATTTATACCTGTTTACGGTGTTAATCTTGAGTTGATACGTCTTGAAAGATGCGATAAGGATGATACCGAAAGCATCAGGTTTGTATCAAGAACAGAACGAAATAACGGAGTAGTGGCTTATGTAAAAAGGTTGCCAGACATAAATCCTAATCCAGCACACACAATTTCAGTGGCTGTTAGTGGTTCTGTCTTAGCATCTTTTTATCAGCCCGAAGACTATTATAGCGGTAGAGATTTATATTATCTTGTCCCTAAAAGGAAAATGTCAAAAGAAGAAATGATATTTTATGCCTTTTGCATTAGAGCAAATAAATATAAATACAATTATGGCAGGCAAGCAAGTAAAACATTGAAAGATATATTTGTTCCCCAATTTATGCCTCAAGAATTTGCTGATATTGACTATAAAAAAATAAATACCTTAAACCCACAAAGTGTAATAAACAAAGACCTTGAATTAGATACAAGTAATTGGAAACCCTTTGAATTAAAAGCATTATTTAAAATAACAGGTAGCAAAACAACACCAATTTTAAAATTAGAAGAATACGGGAAAGGTAAATATCCTTATGTGACAACTCAGGCTACTAATAACGGAGTAGAGGGATTTTACGATTATTATACAGAGGAAGGGAATGTGCTGTCCGTGGATAGTGCTGTCTTGGGTTATTGTGGTTATCAACCATTACCCTTTTCAGCAAGCGACCACGTTGAAAAACTTATACCTAAGTTTAATATGAATAAATATATCGCTCTGTTTATTGCTACGGCAATCAATGCAGAGCAATATAGATATAATTACGGCAGAAAATGCTGTCAAGAAAGAATGGAAAAATCACATATAAAATTGCCATCTAAAAATGGTAAGCCCGATTTCGAATTTATGGAAATTTATATTAAATCATTACCATATTCAAGTTCAATATAGATGTTATTCTTATTAAAGCCATAATTTTAGCT
>JBMORO010000060.1:1572-4859 GCA_049322295.1 Patescibacteria group bacterium
CAACTAACAAATAAATCTATTTTGACAAACAAAAAGAAGCCCATCGCTGGGCTTCTTAAAAATTTATTTATTTTTCTACCACCAACCAAATTCTCCTCCAAAAAAATAAATCAAGGCTGCTATAATAATTAAAAAAATAGTGATTGAAACGATTTTTCTTCGCTCTTTTGGTTTTTTATTAAATTGTTCCATTAATTTAAGACTTAAAACGTTTATCTGCCGCTCCTTTATAATTATAAAAAATAAATGGGATTGTTTAAACCCCACTTATCCACAATTAAAATTAAAACTTAATACTCAATTTCCCAATGCTATACTTTCACCACTTGTTTTATTTTCTTGATACTCGACTCAATCACGATTTCTTTCCCTCTCACATCAACCTTTACCTTATCGCCTTCTTTTACTTTTCCTTCAACCATCATTTTGGCCAAAGGGTCTAAAACTAATTGCTGAATTGTTCGTTTTAAGGGACGAACTCCAAAATCTGGGTCAAAACCTTTTTCCGCTAATAAATTCTTAGCTCCATTGGAAACATTAATTTTAATCTTCTTATTCCTTAATCTCTCTTCAACTAAATTTATCTGCAAATCAACAATCTGTCTCACCTCTTCAGGACCCAAACTATTAAAAATTATAATTTCGTCCAATCGATTTAAAAACTCTGGTCTGAATTGCTCTTTTAAGGCAGAATTAATTCTTTCTTTGGTTTCCTCTTCTTTTCTCTTCTTAGCTTCACCACTGTGAGTAAAGCCAAATTCCGCCATTTTTTGTAAATGTTCGCTACCAATATTGGAAGTCAAAATAATTATTGTATTTTTAAAATTAACCAAACGACCCTTGGCATCGGTTAATCTGCCGCGGTCTAAAATCTGAAGCAAAATATTAAATACTTCAGGATGAGCTTTTTCAATCTCATCAAAAAGCACCACGCTATAAGGTCTGCGCCTAATAATCTCGGTTAATTGTCCACCTTCTTCATAACCAACATAACCTGGCGGAGAACCAATAATCTTGGAGACCGTGTGCTTTTCCATGTATTCAGACATATCCAAACGAACAATAGCCTCTTGGCTATTAAACATAAATTCAGCCAAAGATAAAGCCAATTCAGTTTTACCAACCCCAGTTGGGCCCATAAACATAAATGAACCTATGGGCTTATTTTCTTCAGAAATTCCTGCCCGACTTCGTCTTATAGCATTAGATACTCGAGAAATTGCTTGGTCCTGACCAAGAACTCTTTTTCTTAACTCATCTTCCATTCTGGACAATTTGCTTGTTTCTTCTTCCATCATTTTATAAACCGGAATACCGGTCCAACGGGAAACAACTCTGGCCACATCTTCAATAGTTACCTCTTCTTTCAAAATTCTTCTTTTCTTCTGGGTTTCAGTTAATTTCTTCTGTTGCTCTTTTATTTTCTTCTCTAAATCTGGGATTTTGCCATAGCGAATTTCCGCAGCTTTTTGTAAATCGGTTTTTCTTTCGGCAATATCAGCTTCAGATTTCAAGGAGTCAATCTGTTTTTGAGATTCCCTAATTTTAGAAATAATATCTTTTTCAGTTTTCCACTGAATTTCTAATTCTTTGCTTTTTTCCTTTAAATCAGCAATTTCTTTTTTGATTTCCCTTAAACGTTCTTTGGAATCTGGGTCGGTTTCTTTTTTCAAAGCCCGAACTTCAATTTCTAATTTCATTTGTTGTCTTTTCATCTGGTCTAATTCAATAGGCATACTATCAATTTCCATTCTTAAAGCTGAAGCTGCTTCATCCATTAAATCAACTGCTTTGTCAGGTAAAAATCTATCGCTAATATATCTAGATGATAAATTAACTGCCGATACAATAGCTGGGTCAGTGATTCTAACTCCGTGATGAACCTCATATTTTTCTTTAATTCCTCTCAACATGGCTATGGCATCTTCAATTGACGGCTCGCTGACATAGATCGGCTGAAATCTTCTTTCTAAAGCTGGATCTTTTTCAATGTATCTCTGATATTCTTTTAAAGTAGTAGCCCCAATAGCGTGAAGCTCTCCTCGAGCTAAAGCTGGCTTTAACATATTAGAAGCATCAATTGCTCCTTCAGCTGCCCCAGCCCCAACCAAGGTATGAAGCTCATCAATAAAAAGAATAAACTTGCCTTGACCTCGGTCAATTTCCCTTAAAACTGCTTTCAAGCGATTTTCAAATTCTCCTCTGAATTTTGTGCCAGCTACTAATCCACCTAAATCTAAGCCAATCAATTCTTTGTTCTTTAAATTTTCTGGCACATCTCCGCTAACAATTCTCTGGCTAAGCCCTTCAACAATGGCGGTTTTTCCAGTTCCAGCTTCACCAATTAGAACTGGATTATTCTTGGTCCTTCGGCTTAAAACCTGCATTACTCTTCTAATCTCATTATCTCGACTAATTACCGGGTCTAATTTTTCTTTTCTGGCTAATTCAGTTAGATTTCGAGTGTATTTTTCCAAAACCTGATATCTGGCTTCTGGCTCAGTATCAGTGACTTGCTCGCCTCCTCTAATATCAGCCAAAACTTTCAAAACCTTATCATAATCTAAACCATTGCTCTCTAAAACTTCTTTAGCTTTATTGGCTACTGAAAGCATAGCTAAAAGAAAATGCTCAGTAGAAACAAATTCATCTTTCATTTTTTCTGCTTCTCTAAAAGACTGCTCTAAAACCCGACCCAAATCTTGAGTTAAGTAGGCTTGCAAAATTCCTCCAGTGACAATGGTTAAACGGGGAAGTCGATTTAAAGATAAATCAATATCTTTATCAATTTTTCTAACATCAACTCCGATTTTTTCCAGAATAGCCAAAACCAAGGACTCTTCTTGGAAAATCAAAGCCTTTAATAAGTGGAGGGCGTCAACTTGCTGCTGACCGCGCTCACTAGAAATACCGTGAGCATCCTGCAACGCCTCCTGAGCTTTATTGGTAAATTTGTCCAGTCGCATACGCTCATCTACGAATTACGAATTAAATACAAATTTACGAATTACAAATATACCTAATTATTATACCATTCCATACTATATAATTCCATATTATAAAATTAGCACTCTCTTGTCAAGAGTGCTAACCAACAGTCTATTAAAATTATTTTTTCTTTCGGATGAAGGCGGGAATGTCCCATTCGTTTTCATCATCGGGCAATGGACTTTTGTAAACCGTAATATTATTTTCTTCTTTTTCTTCTCTTTCTTTCTCTTTCTCCTTTTTTTGTTTTCTCTTCTCTACTTCAATAGCTGGTGGAACTTTTTTCTCTTCAAAAGCTA
>JBMORO010000061.1:0-4414 GCA_049322295.1 Patescibacteria group bacterium
TCGATAACTGCTCCTACAATAGTCTTTTCTTTAGCTAAACGAGAAAAATAAAAAACAGCACCCACACCAATAAGTATAGCTAAAACCACAATTATCAGAATAATTTCCAGTTTTTTCTTCTTTTTACGCTTAATTCCTTCCCGGAATATCTCTTCCATTCTTTTTTGTTCTCTAATTTTTTGTATTTTCCCCATGCTGGAGTTGACAAATAAATAATTGTATGATAAACTTATAATCGAGGAGAAAAAATGCAAAAAAAGCTCTTTCCAAAATTTTTGTTCGAGATCACTTTCTGGCTCAGTCCTCGAATGGGTGGCGTGGTAAAAACAAAAGTAAGCCTTGATGAGGATGACGCTCGAGAAGCAATTCAAAAAGCGAAAGAATTACTTGAAATTAAAAATTACATCAGGGCTACTGCCAAACTTCTGCCTCCCTATACCGACCCCTGGGCCCACTAAAGGCTCTCCATAAAACGACGGAGAGCCGCTTCTTTTTCTCGGCGACTTAAGTCGCTTTTTTCAATTCCTTTCTCAATCACTTCTAAAGTTTTGTCATAAACCGGTCGATTTACTGGAAAAGGAACTCCGTCTTTCCCCCCAAAAGCAAAACTATAACGAGCTGGGTCTTCATAAGAAGGCTTGGCACCGTAAATCAATTCAGAAACCAAAGATAATGCCCGAATGGTCATTGGACCAACTCCTTCGGTCATTAAAACCTGTTCAAAATTTTGAGGAGATTTTTCGTGAATTTGATATAAAATCTTATTCAAATATTTACTTTTAGTAAAGTCTAAATTGCCCTTAAGCTGAGGCAAAACATCGTCTCCGGGCATTTCTAAAGTTTTAAATAAATTTCTCTGACCATTTTGTTTTTGCTTTATCAATTCTAAATCACTGATCAAAGTATTATAACCATCTTTAACTAATTCTGTGCTTACTTCTTTCGTCCTTTTGCTTTGTTTGGCAGTTAAATTTAAGGGTTTTACTCTTATATTAGAAGAAATTCCCGTATGGGGTTCTTCAATAAAATCCTCAACTTTAGCGGAAAGCCAATGATACCTCCTTGCTTGACCAAGTTTTTCATTCATTCCCTGCTGAACCACAGCCCAATTGCCGGCTTTGGTAAAAATAAAAGTATGATGATAAAGCTGAAATCCGTCCTGAATAGCTGTATTATCAACTTTGGCAGAAATTTTTGAAGAATAAACTAATTTATTCGCTAAATTTTGGGAAAAATTCAATTTATCCGCCCATTCAATAATTTGAGTGGGTGTTTTTCTCGACGTTTTTCCTTTACCTCCACAGATAAATAACCCTAAATCTTTTTCTAAACCCCAAATTCCCATTTTCAACGCTCCAGTTACAGTAGTGGTTAAACCCGAACTATTAAAATCAAAAGCAAGAACAGATCCAAACGATTGGAACCATACAGGATCGGACAGACGACGCAAAAATTCCTCAGGACCAAATTCACCAATAACTGCTTGGACGATTGCTCTGGATAATTTTGTCATCCGCTCGAATAGCCATCTAGGACAGCGGCCATAATCAAGCGGCATTGTCGCAATACCCGTCTTCATATACTCTAATTATACCAAAAATCAAGTTTTATAAAATAAAAAAGGCACATACTAGCTATAATATATGCGTCCCACATTTCGTCTCGATCGAGATGAAAAATGGACACAAGATTGATACAGGGTTGATGCACAGAAGAGTTAACGCGGGGGACTTCCCCAATATCTTACCCTCCCTCAAAGTCAACCTTCATCAATCTTACGAGGTTTAACCTCGTAAGATTAGTGACCCTTATTTGAACGCCTGTTTTTGTTTCTTAAATTCTTAAGCACGGATTGGTACCTAAACACGCTCGGCGTGCGATAAGCAGTTCTTCCTTTATGGGTTTGTTTGGACGCGTATTTCTTCATAAGTATTTATTCTATCAATAAATTTATTAAAATTATCAATGCTTTTAAAAACTGTGATTAAAAAAATAATTACTACTATGGTTATGATTGCCAAGCTAACTTTTGTTTCTATCTGCAGACTGAATATATTTCTCATACCCGGTACTACAACTTCGAATTAAAAGCTGATTTCTCTAAAGTTGTAATTAATAAAATAAATAATTAAGACTCTGTTTATGCTCCGGTGTTAGAATTGCGGTGCTTCGCACCATCAAAGTTGTAGTACCGGGCATACAATTGATTAATTAATTTCCTTTGTTTTTCTAAATCAAAAACCTCTCGGCGAATGCGAGCCTTCTCTTGCCGAATATATTTTCGGATAGATTTGGGTAATTTCCTTCGTTTCACCATTGCTTTCCTTAAAATTAATTCTTTTCATTTCCTTATTTTTAATTTAACCTTTTTTAAGTCCTGAAGCAAGTTTAAATTTGACCCTGCACCTTTTGAAAAAGGTGCAGGGTTGACATAATTTTGAAAAATGGTAAGCTAAACCTACAGCACATTTTATTTTTTAGAAAGTCCTCCTACGCTAAAGTTTCGGAGGACAAAGGAGGTAAAAAATGAGAAAGACAATTCTGCCTTGGAAAGTCTGGAGTGCTACAAAATTAGAATTGCTTTTATTTAGATGCCCCTTATCCTTCTGTTTCAATTACGTTCTTAAAATAAAAGCTCCTGAAGGGATCGAAAAAGTATTTGGCGGTGCTATCCATCGGATGGTTGAAAAGTTCTTTACTTTAAAAAAAGGTTATAAATCGGAAAAAAGCTTTACTGAGGCATGGAAACATTACTGGTGGAAAGAAATCTTAGGCAAAAGACCAAAAGAAATGATTAGGGTTAGAAATTCTGCTGATCCCGAAAAATTTCTTGCTACTGGAATAAATATTCTGCGAAGATTCTATTGGGAAAATATAATTTATCGTAAGGAAGGGGGATTGTTCTTGAAGCCAGTGGTAGAAGAAAGATTTAGTTGGATTCTTAAAGGTCATCGAATTACTGGGGTTAAAGATAGAATTCAACCTTTTCCAAATGGGGAAATAGAAATCTGGGATTATAAAACTGGATTAAGAAAATTTACAGAAGAAGAGCTTCGCCGTGATATTCAATTTACTTTTTATAACCTCGACCATTTTAAAAAATTTGGTCGAAATCCAGATCGAATGTTAATAAATTATCTATTTTCCGGAGAACAAATTAATGTTCCTTTAAGGCCCAAAAAAGATTACGAACAACTGGGAAGATGGCTAGACGAAGCTACTATTTATGTCGAAAATATTTTACAACCTATTTTCTCTACATGGAAAGGATTTCTTTTCCGCTGGCTAAATCCTGAGGATATCGAAAGAAAATATTTCTCACCCCGACCCGGCAGTTTCTGCAGAATTTGCGACTACGAACAAATCTGCCGAGAATATTATCCCAAAGAACCAATAAGGGAGAAATGGATAAAACAAGAATTAGATAAAATTGGTCCTGATCTGGGACATGTTCAGTTAGACCTACCTATGCCTCCACCCAAGGTAAAAAGAAAAAGAAAGCCCTCTTGGTGAATAATCATCAAGAGGGTTCTTTTTATAAAAATCAATCTTACTCTCCTTTAATCACTGCCAATGGTACTAATCTTGCCACTTTTTTAGATAAGCCGGCTTGATGGACAACCTCAACTACTTCATCAATATTTTTATAAGCTTGGGGTGCTTCTTCAGCAATTCCCCGCATACTATAGCATTTTATTAAAATTCCTTTGGCTTTTAGTTGATTAATAATTTCCTGCCCAGAAAGGGCTCGGGTAGCAGCGTGGCGAGACATTGCACGCCCACTCCCATGGCAGGTGCTAAAAAAAGCTTCTTCGCCTTGCTTAGTTCCAACTAGAATATATGAAGCTGTGCCCATACTTCCGGGAATAAGAACTGGCTGTCCGACTTGACGATATTTTCCCGGAACCTCTGAATGACCGGATGGGAAAGCTCGAGTTGCCCCTTTTCGATGCACAGCTACTTCAACTTCTTTACTATTAATTATATATTTTTCTTTCTTAATAATGTTATGAGCAACATCATATAATGCCACCAGGGGAAAGGCCTCGTTCCCCAAAACTGTTTTCCAAGCTTTTCTAACAAAATGAGCAATCATCTGTCTATTTGCCCAAGCATAATTGGCTGCTGAAGCCATGGCTGCAAAATATCTTTGTCCTTCGGAAGAATTAAAAGGAACACAAGCAAACTCTCTATCGGGAACTCTAACTTTATATTTGCCCATAGCCGGTATCATTGTTCTCAAATAGTCTGTACACACCTGATGACCAAGACCTCGACTGCCGCAATGAATCATAATTATAATTTGATGTTTAAATAGACCAAAAACCCTAGCTACCTCTTCATCAAAAATCTCATCAACTTTTTGAACTTCATTAAAATGATTTCCTGAGCCAAGTGTGCCAACCTGATCTCT
>JBMORO010000062.1:0-4386 GCA_049322295.1 Patescibacteria group bacterium
AATGAGTGAAAAATTAGGACCAATGACCTTTGGCGAACAAGGTGAATTGGTTTTCTTGGGCAAAGAAATTGTTGAAGGAAAAAATTATTCAGAAAAAGTAGCCGCTGAAATTGATAAAGAAGTAGAAAAATTTATTCGTGATGCTCAAAAAACCGCAGAAAAGATTCTAAAAAATCGCAAATCCAAACTCATCCAAATCGCCCAAAGATTAATTAAAAAAGAAACCATTGAAAGAAAAGAGTTTGAGGAGTTAATGAAGAAATAATATTAGGGCGCATAGCTCAATGGCGGAGCAGGGTCCTTATAAGGCCAAGGTTCTTGGTTCGAGTCCAAGTGCGCCCATATTTAAAATCCCCGTCCGCCAACTGGCGAATTAGGGGATTTTAAATTCTCTTTGGATTAATCTATTTCTTGCTTACTAATATCGATCTTTGACTGAAATCTACCGAAGCTGGTTTTATAGCATCCTTAAAAATTTCATAGGTTTTCTTTCCATCGCCCTCTCCACGACAACTATAAAGATAAAAAAACAAAGAATTATGTTCAGGATAAGTATGAATAGAAACATGAGATTCGGCCAATAAAACAACCAGAGTATATCCATGAGGCTGAAATCTATGAGAGGCCTTCCCTAAAATGGTAAATCTATCCTCCTTTAAAGCATTCAATAAATTATCTTCCAATATTCTGTCATCATCTAAAAGTTCTGCGTCTATGCCGTGCATCACGCAAGAAATTTCATTCCCAATAGAGGGAGATTTGTATTCCATAAGCCGCAATATTGAGATGAAAAACTTGCTTTTAAAGCAGCCTTTTGTTAAGATTAATTATTATAATTTTAATTATAGTATAAAAAAATATAATTACAAATCTGGGCGGTTAGCTCAGGTGGCTAGAGCGTTACATTGACATTGTAAAGGTCAGAGGTTCAAGTCCTCTACCGCCCATCACGATATGAATATCCCGATTATTTACGAAGATAATGATATAGTTGTTATAAACAAACCCGCAGGAATCCTAACTCATCCAGTATTAAACGAAAAAAATACTTTACTGGATTTTTTAAAAATTAAATATCCTAACATAAAATTAGTTCATCGATTAGATAGAAATACTTCCGGATTAATGGTAGTAGCAAAAAATGAAAAAACTTACGAATGGTTAAAAAGCCAATTTTTAAACCGAGAGATCAAGAAAAAATATATTGCCTTAATTCATGGTCATCTAAAGGACAAGAAAGGAATAATTGCCAAATCTATTTCTAAATCCCGAAAAAGAGGTGGCAGTCAAACTACTACGCCAATTGGCAAAAGGAGAGAAGCGATTACCAGATACAATGTTTTAAAAGAATTTAAAGATTACACTCTCTTAGAAGTAATTCCCGAGACTGGTCGAACTCACCAAATCAGAGTTCATTTGGCTTCAATTGGCCATCCTATTGCTGGTGATGGAAAATATAAATTTAAAAGACAACCCGGAATAGAGGGATTAAACCGACAACTTCTCCATGCCAACTATTTACAGTTCTATTTACCAAATGGTAAAATAATAGAACTTAAATCTGAGTTGCCAAACACTTTAAGAAGAGTGCTTAAAAAATTAAATATCAAAAATAAAAAATAAAAAACACAAATGCAAAAACGCAAAAATATTTTTTAATTTTTTATTTTGGAACATGACTACCAAATTAGATATCTTCAATCAAACACAATTAAAAAAAGATATCCCCGATATTCGACCAGGGGACGTTGTTCGAGTATTTTTAAGATTGCCTGAGAAAACAAAAAGAGGCGCGGAAAGAGCTCAGGTTTTTGAGGGCCTGGTAATTGCCAGAAAACATGGTAAAGGAATGAATGCCACTTTTACAGTGAGAAAAATTGTTGATGGAATTGGGGTAGAAAGAATTTTTCCTTTATTCTGTCCGAGTATTACTAAAATAGAAATTGTTAAACGCTCAAAAGTTAGAAGAGCTAAGCTCTACTATATGCGAAAAAGAGCTGGTAAGAAGGCGAGAATGTCCGCCAAAGGCGGATCCGCCTCTGGCGGAAAAACTAAAGAATTATTAGGAGCGGAGTGGGACACCGAAGAAAAACCCAAAGAAGAAATTAAAATAGAATAGGCCCAGGTGGTGGAACTGGTATACACAACAGTTTGAGGGGCTGTGCCAGCAATGGCGTGCGGGTTCGAATCCCGCCCTGGGCATAAACAAAAAATACGGCTTCAAAGCCGTATTTTTTGTTTATGCTCGAATTAAACCAATTCAAACTTTCTCCATTATCTTACCAAATTTAATCCACAAATCAAGGAAAAAGAATTTAACGAGATGAAATTTGTCAGGCGGGGCTTCGCCCCGCCTGCCCCAAGTCCGCCTTCGGCGGACAAGCCCGATTTTTCGCTCGCCCGCCCTTCGGGCGGGCTCGCTTCCGACAATTTTTATTGATATAATGATAAAGTATGAAAGAAATAATTTTTGTCACTTCAAACCAAGGAAAATATAATTCCGCCAAAAATTTTTTAGGGAAATATGGGGTTAAGGTGATTCAAAAAAATTTAGAAGTTCCAGAACCCCGGGGAACTCTTGAACAGATTGCAATTCATAAAACTAAATATGCTTTCAAAATTTTAAAAAAGCCTTTGATGGCTATGGATGCCGGCTTTTTTATCCATTCTCTTAATGGATTCCCAATGATGTTTACAAATTTTGTTTTAGAAACCATCGGGGTAGAAGGGATTGTTAAACTTGTTAAGAGTAAAGATAAATCATGTGAATTTAAAGAAATACTTTGTTATTGTGATAATCTGCATAAAAAACCGAGATTATTTGAACGTATTGTTAAAGGAAAAATTTCCGAAAAACCTTTTGGCAAAATAAAACCTTACCATTGGTCTAAACTTGCTTTGATTTTCATTCCCGAAGAAGAAAGAAAAACAATGGCCCAAATGACAAAAAAAGAATTTATGAATTTTCGTAAAAGAGTAGACAAAAATTCTCATTGGGAACAATTTGCAAAATTTTTTTCCGAACTGGGAAAATTTTAGCAGATATGTTATAACTCTGGTGGAACATTAAAATCTCTACAAATGGAGGTGATGGCAAATGAGACCGTACATTGGCATTACGGGTTTTACAAGTTCTACCGAAGTTAAATCAGCATTGAACGTTTTTCCATCTTCGCCAGTGCGACAACTAATGGTGGGCGTACTTGCAAGTTGGAAATCACTAAGAGGTATTCCTCTTAAACCGCGCTGGCAAAAACAATTTCCGGATCCCCAAACAATTACCGAGCTATTCCTAAATGATCCAAGAATAGTTAACCTTGTGCACTTTAGCACAGAAGAAGGGCAAGAGAGTTCGGTTCTGGCTGATATGTTCAAAATTCATGAACTTGCTGGACCAAACTTCCACGGCTTTCAGCTTAACATTGCGTGGCCGGAAATTCGGCTAATGGATGATTACCGAATGGCCGTTGGTTATGATTACCGCATCGTTCTTCAAATTGGACAGAAAGCGGTTGAAGCTGTTGGCGGAACACCACATGGTGTGGTTGATATGCTTTACCACTACGCTGGAGTAATCAATGATGTACTCTTTGACCCGAGCGGCGGTTTCGGTAAGCCGTTTGATAGGGAACGCGCCAGGCAATTTCTATCCGCCATCGCGGAACAGGGATGGGATGTCGGTCTTGGTGTTGCCGGAGGATTAGGGCCTGATTCACTCGACCTCGTGAAGCCGCTCCTCGCGGAGTTTCCAAGTTTGAGCATTGACGCTCAAGGGCGACTTCGCAACGTGGAAAACGAACTTGACCCCAACGCCGTTAGAGACTATCTTGCAAGAGCTCTTCAAATGTTTTAATGATGGCAAAAGCCAGACAGGTCTTCACTGAAAAATGGTGAGGACCTTTTTCTTTTCGATAAAAAATTAGATAAATGGAATAAAAATTGTCGGAAGCGAGCCCGCCCGAAGGGCGGGCGAGCAAAAGCGGAGGCGGCTGCGGCGAGGAAAAAGGGTTTAAGGGGAAAAGGAATCGCCTGTTCGGATTTTTTAGAAAGTCAGATTCTGGTGGTGCCTACTGGACGATGTCAGAACTTTCTTTGAGTAAAATCCAGATTGCCAATTTTGATTGCCGCGCTTCGCGCGGCAAAAACAAAAACTTTTTCGCTCGGGCGGGGCGGGGAGGAAAAGGGGAACAGAGAAAGGAATACGCCCCTACCTCGTTTCGTGAATTTACGTTTGAAGCAAGACACTTGGTGATGTAAAGTATCAGCATATGGGCAACATAAAAAAGACTGTTGGCGAACAGCTAAAATATACGCATATCAAAAAAGCAGAACGACTGGAAATAGCCATTCTGTTAAATAAGGGTTATAGTTTGAGAGAAATTGCCA
>JBMORO010000063.1:0-4285 GCA_049322295.1 Patescibacteria group bacterium
AAAATCAGGCCGAATAAAACTAAATAAAAAATAACAAAAACAAAGTGACTGGCTTTATATGGGTCAATAGAATATAGAATAATAGCAAAAATTATCAAAAAAACAAGTGCCAATATCAAATTTAATCTAATAAAAAACTTTCTCTTCATAACCTTTTGGCTATAAGTTCTTTACTTTAATTTTACCTTAAAATTAATCCAAATGCAAATAGAAAACCCCGCGAGGTCCTATGACCTGCGGGGTGGCTTGATAGCCATTTTGTTTCTGACAATTCTGGCAACTCTTAGTTGATGAAACTTTTGGTAAATGCGACGATACAAGTTGAACAACCTGCTACGATGAGAAAGGAGTTTAACCAAAAGCTTTCTTTTTTTCCTCAAGATTTGAGCACACAATCTCTGAAAATTCCATATTAAACCTCCTTAACTAAAATATTCAACTGTTAAACAGCTGAAGTGGAAGTGTAGCAGATTATAAAATATATGTCAAGTATATCGGCTAATTCGTACGAATTAGCCGATTATGTATGCTAACTCTATGGGAGCTTGCATTAAATTATTATTATCTATATAATAAAAATACTATAGCGGGGTAGAGAAGTAGTATCTCGTCTGGCTCATAACCAGAAGATCGTTGGTGCAATTCCAACCCCCGCAACACTCTTGGCGGGGTAGCTCAGTTGGTAGAGCGTGGGACTCATAAGCCCGAGGTCGTGGGTTCGAAACCCACCCCCGCTACTCTGGACCCGTGGTGTAGCCTGATTAACACGTCTGCTTGTCAAGCAGAAGAGCGCCGGTTTAAATCCGGTCGGGTCCGCAAAAACAAAAATTGCTCGTATTTCTACGAGCAATTTTTGTTAATTTTAAATTAATCTATAATACTCCTAAATCTTCTAATCCTTTTTTATAAGCGGTCACGATGTTCCCCGCTTCTGTCTCACTCAAAATAAAACTATTATCTTCAATAATCTTATTTTTAACTTTGCCTGCTTGTTTAATCTCTACCATATTGGAAATCTTTATCTCGGCCTCGTAACCAATATTTTTTAAGATATCATCAAAAATTTTATCCGCTTCCAAAACTGCTAATTTATAATTAGCTTCTGTTCCTGTTTTTAGTCTTTTCTCAATTTTTGCCCATTTCTTGTAAATTTTCTTTTTATTAAAAACTACTACTGGTTTAGACGGCGAGAAAGCTCCTTTTATCCTTGAAACAATATTTATCTTAATTAAAAGAACAAATATTAAAAAGCCAAGAATTAAAGAAATTATAATCAAAGCTGTTTTCAAACCAAAAACAATTTCTTCCCATTGATAAGAGTTAAAAAGGGCAACTATTTTTTCTGTTAAATTAATCGTGGAATTCTTTGCCTGAGCCAATACCATTAATGTTCTCTGTTCAATTGAGCTATCCTGAAAACTGTTCATAGGTTTGGGCGGTTTCTAAAACTAAATCATCTTTAAATTGAGGGCCAATAATCTGAAGTCCGATTGGTAAACCACCTGGCCTGCCATCGCTACGCTCAGGCGTTGCTGGCGGGTTTACTTCGCCACAAGGCATAGATATAGCTGGCAGGCCAGCCAAATTAGCGGTTACAGTATAAATATCAGATAAATACATTGACAATGGGTCTTTTTTCTCACCAATTTTGAAAGCCGGAGTGGGCGTGGTTGGCGTTAAAATAAAATCAACTTCTTTAAAGGCATTTTCAAAATCTTGTTTAACTAATGCTCTAACTCTTTGAGCTTTATTATAATAAGCATCCCGATAACCAGCTGATAAAGCATAGGTGCCAAGCATTATTCTTCTTCTTGGCTCATCACCAAAACCCTCAGCCCTCGTTTCTAAATAATTTTCTAATAAACTTTTAATTTTTGACTTTGAATTTTTAATTTTTGAATAGCCATACTTTATGCCATCATATCGAGCTAAATTAGCACTTACCTCGGCTGGCATAATAATATAATAAACCGCTAAAGCATATTCAGTATAGGGCAAACTAATATCTTTTAATTCAAAACCTAAATCTGAAAATTTATTAATTTCTTTTTCAACTTTTTCTTTTACCTCTTTATCAATCCCTTCAGCAAAATATTCTCTAGGAACCCCAATCTTGGGATTTGGAAAATTTGAATTTTGGTTTTGTTTAGGATTTAGGATTTTGGATTTTGGATTTAAGTCTACGGTAGTAGAATCAAACCTATCATGACCCCGAATTATATCAAATATTAACCGCACATCATTAACATTTCTTGCCATCGGTCCAATCTGGTCCAAAGAAGAGGCCATGGCAATTAAACCATATCGTGAAACCATACCATAGCTTGGTTTAAAACCAACAATTCCGCAAAAAGCGGCCGGTTGGCGAATTGAACCACCGGTATCAGAGCCAAGAGCAGCTAAACAATGATTGGCTGCTACGGCCACAGCTGAACCACCGGACGAACCACCTGGCACTCGGGTCTTATCTATTGGATTTTTTACTACCCCGAAAGCGGAATTTTCAGTTGAAGAACCCATAGCAAATTCATCTAAATTGGTCTTACCAATGATGACTGCTCCAGCTTGTTTTAGTTTTTTTATTACCGTAGCATCACAAGGAGCAATATAATCTTTTAAAATTTTTGACCCGGCCGTTGCCTTATAGCCCTCAACCAAAATATTATCCTTTATAGCTATGGGAACCCCTTCCAATGGTCCGATTTTCTCCCTACGAGAAATTTTGTCATCAACTTTTTTGGCTTGCTCGAGGGCTAATTTTTCAGTTAAATTTAAAAAATTATTGAGAATTTTATTCTCTTTTTTAATTTTATTTAAATAGGCCTTGGTCAACTCAAGACAAGAGTATTCTTTTTTCATTAGTCCCCTATGAGCTGATTCTATTGTTAGATCTTTTAAATCAAGCATTTCAAAATAAAAAATTAAATATAAAAGATAAAAAACACAAACTAAATATTTAAAAATTTTTTATTTTTGATTTTTTATATTTTATTTTTACTATTCCAATATCTTTGGTACTTTAAAATAATTATCCTTTTTAGCTGGTGCTTTCTTAATTAGTTTATTATGAATATCTAATTTTTCTTTTCTAATTTCATCTTCCCTCATAATTCTTTCCAGCCCCGTCACTTGAGAAACTGGTTCAACCTTAGAAGTATCAACCTGGCTTAATTTATCAACATAATCCAAAATCGAGGAGAGTTCACCAGCGAACTTTTCCTTTTCTTTCTCGGTTAACTCTATCCTTGCCAATTTAGCAACATGTTCAACTTGTTCTTTGGAAATCATTAAAGCGACCCAGATAACCCAGATTAAGCACCCGGATTATCCGGATTTTTAAATCTAGAATTTAATATTCTCTTTGGCTTCAAATAAGTATTACGAAAATTATAAATTATACCTAATTCTAAATTAACCGCCTCTAAATATCTTAACACCTGATAATAATCTTCTTTAGTTATAAATTTCTTGGCTTTTATATCTATAATTATCTTGTCTTCTATAATAAAATCTGCCTTATTGCCTTTTGGAGATTCTAGGTTTATTTTCTGTAAATCATGTTCTCGGCGATAGGAAATTTTATTTTCTTTTAATAGGTTTTCTATCTCATCGCAGTATTGCCTCTCCCGGCAAAATCTCCCGAGCTTTTTATGAGCCTTGAAACATGTTCCATTTACTTTATAAGTTAAATCTTTATAAATTAAATCTTTCATAAAATTTAATTTGGGTCATCCGGATGATATTCGGATATCGGGGTCGCTATCTAATCATTTTTAAAAACTCATTCTCATTAATTATTTTAACCCCTAGTTTTTTTGCCTTATCATATTTTGAGCCCGGTTCAGAACCAACTACAACCCAATCAACATTTTCTGAAACTGAGGAAGAAACATCTCCGCCTTGCTCCCTGACTATTTCCTCGGCTTTTTCTCTGGTCAGGGTTTCTAATCCACCAGTGAATAAAAAAGTTTTATCCTTTATTTTTGGATTAAATTTTATTTTCTTCTCCGCAACTATTTTTATTCCTATTTTTCTTAATTTATCTAAAAATTCCAAATTTCTTTTCTCTTTAAACCACTTGTATATTGATTCAGCTACTTTCGGACCAATGTCTCTAACTCTTTGTAATTCCTCAAAAGAGGAATTTTTTATTTTTTCTAAACTCCCCAAATATTTAACTAAATCAAAGGCTGTTTCCTCTCCGACTTGGGGAATGCCTAAGGCAAACAAAAATCTTTCTAATTTAATTTGTTTCTTTGACTGAATTGAATTAATAATATTAGAG
>JBMORO010000064.1:0-27046 GCA_049322295.1 Patescibacteria group bacterium
AAACGGCTCTGCCATTTTATCAATTACATAACAAAATGCTTCCTTGTCCTGCAATAAAGGCGTAATATCTTTAAAATTCACTCCCTTTTCCGGCCAATCCGGTATCTCGCGAATTTTTGATTTTAAGTCCACATTAAATTTTTGGAGGTTGAACCTCTTGAAATTTATTTTTTAATATTAGGAGGTTCAACCTCCTAATTATTATAGCGGCAATTACCCCAATCACTGCCCCTCCTAAAACATCGCTTGGCCAGTGAACGCCGACGAATATTCGCGCCACACTTATCAATATAGCACAAACAAAAGCAACAATCCCCCACTTTTTATTATAAAAATAAACCGCCATGGCAATAGCGAAAAATATTGAAGCGTGACCAGAAGGAAATGATTGAAAATCTTTACTCTCGGTTATTAATTTCTTGGCCGTTTCCAGAACAGCATAAGGTCTATCGCTATAATAAAAATATTTTATGCTTGCGGTAATAACTAATCGAGATAATATCACTGAAACAAAAACTGATATTACCATTATTCTATTTTTGATAACATCTTTTTTGGGCCAAAATAAAAGAACTATCAGAATAGCTCCTAAAATATATTGAAAATAATCAGCTAAAAAAATTCCAATCCAATCCAAAATTTTCCAATCCCCTGCCAAGGCATTAATCTTCTCAAAAATAAAAACATCCATACCCCGTAGTAGATTTCCGACTAATTAAAATTATTATTGCTGCACCCGCAGCAGTCGGAAATTCACTACGGGGCATAATTTAATTATACTATTTCCTTCGTCTCATTAAAAGTGAATTACTGACAACACTGACCGAAGAAAAAGCCATAGCCGCCGCGGCAATTGCTGGATTTAAAAGCCAGCCCGTCAAAGGATATAAAATACCAGCCGCTATTGGAATACCGATAACATTATAAAAGAACGCCCAGAAAAGATTTTGCTTAATTTTTCTTAAAGTATATTTACTTAAATCAATAGCTTTAATCACATCTCTTAAATCATCTTTAATTAAAACAATTTCTCCTGTTTCCATTGCTACATCCGTTCCCGAGCCCAAGGCAATACCAAGGTCTGACTGGGCCAGGGCAGGCGCGTCATTGATTCCGTCTCCAACCATAGCGACAATATTCCCCTGCTCTTGCAGTTTTTTTATTTCCGCTGATTTTTCTTGAGGCAAAACTTCTGCTAAAACATAATCAATATTCAGATTTTTGGCTATTGCTTGAGTAACCCGTTTATTATCGCCGGTAATTATTCCTACTTTTTTTCCTAATTTGTGAAGAGCGCTAACTGCTTCTTTAGAATATTCCTTTAAAGTATCAGCTACAGCAATAATTCCGAGAGTTTCTTTATCCATAGCTAAAATCATTACTGTTTTACCCTGTTTTTCTAATTCCTCCATTTGTTTTTCAATTGATTGAATATTAATCTGATTATCTAACATTAATTTTCTCGTTCCCAAGAAGATTTTTTTACCTGCCCCGTAGGAAGCCGAGGGCTTTCCTTCGGGGTTTTCAAATTCAGCCGAAACACCATGACCAGGAATAGCTTGAAACCTTTGAACTTCAACTAAGTTTATTTTTTGTTTCTTTGCCTCGTCTACAATTGCCTGGGCCAAAGGATGCTCTGAATTTTTTTCCACCGATGCCGCAATTTGCAAAATGTTTTGCTTGCCCGCCGTAGTTCCTGCTTTAGCGGGAACGAAGGCGGGAATTTCTATTATGTCAGTTACGGTCGGCTCTCCGCGAGTAAGGGTTCCTGTTTTATCAAAAATTACTATGTTAACATCGCGGGCTATTTCTAATGCTTTACCACTTTTTATTAAAATTCCATTTTGGGCAGCCAGCCCCGTTCCCACCATCACGGCTGTCGGCGTAGCCAAACCCAGGGCACAAGGGCAGGCAATAATCAAAATAGCCACAAAAACCGTTAAAGCAAAGGTAAAAGATTGACCTGCTACCAACCAAATAATAAAAGCTAAAATAGCAACGCCAATCACAGACGGAACAAAATAAAAAGAAACCTTGTCAGCTAAAAGTTGAATCGGCGCTTTTGAACTCATTGCCTCTTCAACAATCTTAATAATTTGAGCCAGCATCGTATCTTTCCCCACTTTGGTGGCTTTAAATTTTAAAACCCCAGTTTTGTTAATTGTCGCGCCAATTACTTCATCTCCTTTTTTCTTTTCTACAGGAATACTTTCGCCAGTTATTGCTTTTTCATCAAC
The DNA here is from genome assembly GCA_049322295.1 of Patescibacteria group bacterium. GTDB lineage: Bacteria > Patescibacteriota > Minisyncoccia > RBG-13-40-8-A > RBG-13-40-8-A > JBMORO01. The sequence goes on from JBMORO010000064.1 coordinate 2,238, forward strand.
GCCAGAATAGCCGTCAATAACAACCCCATCAACTGGAATTTTTTCACCCGGTCTAACCAAAACAACATCTCCAACCCTTACTTCAGGAATAGAAATTTTAATTTCCTGGCCATCTTTAATCACAATTGCTGTTTTTGGCTGTAATCCAATCAATTTTTTAATTGCTTCGCTGGTCTTTCCCTTGGTAAGCGCTTCTAAATATTTGCCAAGCGAAATAAAAACCAGAATCAAAGCAGCACTTTCATAATATAAATGATTTCCTCTAAAACTTGGGCTGAACCAAGCCAAGAAAGATATGACTAAACTATAAAAATAAGCTGCTAAGGTACCTATTTCAATCAAAGAATCCATGTTGGGATTTCTCTGAATCAATTTTTTCAAACCAGAAATATAAATATGATAATTAACAGCCATGATAGCGGTAGTAATTATGAATTGAAAAAGAATTTCCGCTTTCAAAGACAGGGGCGGTAAAGGAAGCCCCACCATTTTCGCCATTACCAGATAAAAAACAGGCAGACCAAAAACAAGCGAGAAAATAAAAGTGTTTCTTAATCTTTTAATTTCTCGCTTTCTTGCTTCATGATGATGGTCTGCCATTTCTTCTTGAGCTTTATAGCCAAGTTTTTCAATAATTTTTTGAATTCTGGCTATGCTGATTTTAATCGAGTCAAATTCCAAATAAAGTTTTTCGGCTGCAAAATTAACATTTGCAGATTTAATTCCCCCTTCTTTTCTCAGGGCATTTTCAATCACCCCAACGCAAGAAGCACAATGCATCCCCGAAATGTTTAAAATTACCTTTCGCATATCCCACAGCCGCAACCACGAGCTCCAGAAGAAATGGGTCTATTGTCCGAATTAGTATTAGTGTTTATATTCGAACCATTTTTATCAACAACTTCTATAACCCCGGAAATCATTCCCATCCAACAGCTAAATTTGTATTTACCGGATTTTTGGGGAGTAAATTCTTTAATGCTTACTTGCCCAGGAGTTAAATCAATTTGTCCTTCAAATAAATTTCTAGAAATAACTGCATTGGTGCAACCACTGGTGCCAGCATCAGTAATTTCCCATCTTACTGGTATGCCGACTTTTACTTTAAAATAATTTGGCTTATAACCAGAAGCTGAAGCATTCATTTTTAAAACCTGTTTACCATTAACAATAGGAGCCAAACCCTCTTCACCAACTTTTTGGCTGGGCTTGGCAAAACTCATTTTTATATCATTTAAGCTTCTAATGCCTAAAACATTTAGTTGGTTATTGATATTGAATAGGGCAAAGAATAAAACCAATATAGCAGCAATTCTGGAAAACCTGTAAGCCCAGTGAGGTTTACTCGAAAATTTAATACTCGAAAGACCAATGCCCAAAAGCATGGGAGTTGTTCCGAGGGCAAAAAAAAGCATTATTAATCCTGCTTGGATTGGATTGCCGGAAATAAGTGCTAATCCCTGGACAGCGATAGTAAAACCGCAAGGCAAAAAGAAAGTAAAAGCTCCCATTAAAAATGGCATATAGCGACCTTTAAAATTGGATTCGTCAGCAATATATCTTGAAGTAAATTTAGGCAATGTAAATTGAAATTTACGAAAAGCTTTTACCCCTAACATTTGCAACCCTAGGAAAATCATCATCACTGAAATTGCGAAAATTAGAACGGAAGTAAATTTAAAAGAAATATTTAACCTACTGCCGATTAATCCTAATAGCGCCCCTAATACACCGTAAGAAATAAGTCGACCAAAATTAAACATTAAATGAGGGGTAAATTTTTGGATAGTTGTGTTTTTTTCTGAATATAATTCCATCCATTGTTTTGAAATAGAAAGAATAATTCCTCCCACTAAGGCGGCACAAGTTGAAATTCCGGCTAAAAGCCCAAAAACAAAAAAGGTGGGCAGGGATGATTTTGAACTAACATCAAGTACTCTGGATAATCCTAATTTGTTCAAAAACAGAAAAATGCCTACCAGTAGTAATGCAGAAGCAATAATTATAAGGGGTTCCTTTTTGATGGCTTCTCTTCGGTTCTCTTCAGCTGGAAGGGGCTTATCAGAAAAAACATATCCACTTTTCTTGAAAATTTCATTTAATTTTCCAGCCGACGGTTTATTACCTTCGTATTCAATTAAAACCTGTCCTTTTGAAACCGACGCCTCAACGCTCTTTACTTCTTTTATTTCCAATAATTTCTTCTCAATCAAAACTTCGCAGGAAGCACAATGCATCCCCTTAACAAAATAAATATGCTCTTTTGTCTTGGCCATATAATTTTTATTTATTAAATAGTTTTGTAACTTTTAAAATTTCTTTAATCATTTCTTGTTTCCTCTTTGCGTTCCTTGTCGCCATCGCTCTTTTAAAACAGGTATTAAGATGGTTTTCCATCAACATCTGATGAGCTGACCTCAAAAGACCAATTACTGCTAAATTCTGTTGCATAATATTAATACAATATTCATCACTTTCTATCATTTTAATAATTTTAGAAAGCAGGCTCTGAGCTTTTTTAAAATTAATAAGAGTTTTTTGTTTTTGTATGGTCATATATTATTTTTTTCCGCCTGAGGCGGACCAGCCTCGGGCTGGAATTTTTAATTCTGTCTATACCTCCACCATAGGTATAGGTATATAGTATTTTAAAAAAAATCGCCTGTCAAGAGCAAACTACCCATCGCCATTTTTGGAATTGGTCTTTGAAGAATTGAAATTTTTTGTATTTGAATTGATTTAAAAGTTTTTCAATATCATTTTTTTGAAAATAATCAAATTCCAAATAAATTTTCCCGTGTTTTTTAAGGTGGTTTTTTGCTTGTTTTAAAAATTTTCTGATATATAATAGTCCATCTTCACCACCAAAAATAGCTGTATGTGGTTCATATTCGTAAACAGAATTCTGGACCAAATGCTTTCTTTTTAGGGCAATATAAGGCGGATTAGCGAAAATATAGTCAAAATTAAGGACTTGCGATGTCCTTAAATTATTAAAAATATCTGACTGGATTATTTTATATCTTTTAAAATTGATTTTATTTAATTTTAAATTTATTTTTATTTGTTTTAAAAATTTTTTATTAATTTCGGTAAAATTAACCTGAACATTTTTTATATTTTTCAAAATCGCAATTCCAATACATCCTGACCCAGCAAATACATCCAATATTTTTATATTTTTAACATTTACAACATCTATAGCATTTACAACATTCTTTATTGCTTTTTTAACCCAAAATTCCGTCTCTTTTCTCGGTATCATCGGCCCTTGAGACAAATCTATCTTGCATCCCAAAAAATTACAAAAACCGCGTTTATATTCAATTGGCTTGTTCATAAAATTTTAGCGAAGATTATTTATTAAAAAAGACCCTTATACCTAATACCTTTTTTCTAAGGCGAAATCAATGATTTTTTGTAATAAATCAGAATAACTCATCCCCGCGGCAATCGCTGATTTAGCAACATCAAAATCTTCGGAAATATCAGGATTAGGATTAACCTCCAAGGCGTAGAGTTTTTTCTCTTTCTCATCATAACGGAAATCTATACGAGCATAACCCCGGCAACCAAGGATTTTATAGCATTTTCGAGCTGTTTCTTCTATTAATTTGTTCATCTTTTCATCAATATTTACTGGACAAATTATTGGTGTGTGTTTATAGGCAATACTTTGCTTTATCCATTTTGCCCTATAGCTTACTATTTTTGGCAAATGAGCAGGCATTCCACTAAAATCAATTTCCGCTACTGGTAAAACAATTGGTCGCCTATTTCCAATTAAAGAAACCGTGAATTCCCGACCATCTATAAATTCTTCTACTAAGGCTTCTTGTCTATAAATATTTATAATATGGTCAACTTCTTCTTTTAATTGTTCCCCATTATTAACCACTGACCGCTCTCTGATTCCAATGCTTCCATCTTCTCTAATTGGTTTAACAATCATGGGAAACTTTAATTCAGGGTCAAGTTTTCTTTCGGCTGAAGTAAAAACTTGAAATCGGGGTGTTAAAATATTATTGAAAGTTAAAATATCTTTTGTCCTAACTTTGTGTTGACACAAAGCCAAAGTAAAATAATTATTTCCCGTATAAGGAACATTTAAAACATCGAGCATAGCTGCGACGTGGGGCTCTAAGGTTGGGTCGTTCCGAAATCCATCATCGCACATATTAAAAACCACGTCTGGCTTCTCAATTCTAAGCTGAAAATAAAAATCATCACTTATGGGAAGAACTTTCGTCTCGTGAAGATTGCCCAGTGCTCTTTTAACTCCTAAAGCATCTTTTATATTATCTCTTCCATAACTTTCAACCTTTTCGTTCATTTGCTTTCCCCCATTTTCAGTCATCTCAATTATATTGCGAGTCAAAATTAATATTTTCATTTTGCTATTAAATTAATTATAAGATTTTATTATAACTTTATTTAAAAAAATTTCAAACCCTGCACCTTTAAATAAAGGTGCAGGGTAAATTTAAAATCATTCCATCAAATCTCCTTTCACAACCAATCTTTTGGCAGTGGAAAAAAGAGGAGTACAGGTTATTAAAGTAACAACGGGAGTTTGGGTTGGATTAAGAATATCAACATCCGTAGGTAAAACAACGGCTATAGAAGTTACCTTATATTCATATTTTTTTCCTTCCCAGTAAACTCTGAAACTATCCCCTATTTCTAATTTATCGAGCAAATAAAAAGTTTTTTCAGAAGGCGGGCGATATTTCCAACGATGTCCGCTTAGCACGGTATTGCTTCCTTTATCTGGCGTAGATGTTTCTGGTAATCGCCAAGCGCCTTTATCTAATGAGGACTTTTCATCTTCTCCTTCAACAATCGGTATCTTAACGCCTATCTTTGGAATAATTAAAAGATTGCCCTGAGATAACAAGACGATTTCCTCTTCGTCCCTGACAATAGACGTTGGACCAACATTGTTGAATTCTTCTGATTTCGGAAAAAGATAATAATTTATAAAAGGCAAGAAGGGATAAATGGCAACTGTTATAGCAATAATAAAAATTATTATCAGTCCGATTATTATAATTCTTTTTTGAAGATTTTTCATTTTTAATTGAATACACCAATATTATTATACCAAGAAGAGCGGCAAAAGCGACAGTTAAAGCAATAATCATTATCAAAAAAGGATTCCCGCCAGTGGTTGGTAAACGGGTAACTGCTTCACCTAAAACTTCGCCCTCTCCCTCTTTAATAGCCGTCTCACCAGCTACTTCACCTTCTTCTGGGGTGGGTGGTGGAGGTGGGCTCGGTGGACTTGGTGGGGGTGGTGGATAGGTGGTTGGAGGACTAACTATTGTGCCACCGCTCCCGCCTCCACCTCCGCCACCATTACCGCCAACTGGACAAATTCCGCAATCCTGGGAACAATTTGAACAAGTTTCCTCGCCTTGGCACGTCCCATCCCCGCAATAAGGTTGAGGAGGAATTTCGCTATACTCACACTGGCAGGTAGTTAGATTACAAGTATCAGACGTATTTTGATTTTGGTCATCACAATCCGCATCAGTTTCACATCCACCACACTGGGTTTTATTACAGGTATGACTTATATCACTAATACCAGTTGAACAAGTCCCGCTCGGCTCCTGACATTGGGAAATAAATGCTGTTCTGAAATCCCAAGTCAATGGATTATCATCAGGGCTGTTTGTACAGGTTTCAATTGCTGAAATATTGTTAGCTGAACAATCTATCGAAGTTCCGGAAACACATTGACCCCATTTGCAGGTCTCCTGACCATTACAAATTAAACCATCATCGCAATCTGAATTTTTCCAACATTCAGGGGGTGGTGGACATTCAAGGGGTGGGCAATATTCGCAAGGCGGACAGTCCTCGCAAGGAGGCGGCAAACAAGCTTTAGCAAAATTAACATAGCCAATCACGGCTATTGCTACTATAAAAGTTATAAAAAATATTTTTTTCATAAGTTTGTTTTTGTTCCCCTCTTAATATTTAATTTTATTAAAAACAAAACAATCCAAACCAATCTTACGAGGTTTAACCTCGTAAATGAACGACCTCGCAAGTCGTACATTTAATTCCCGTACCCAGTGGGAAAGCCGTGGGCTACCCATATGCCCTGGACCATAATATGGATCAACGCCCTGATCCATTATGACTGCGAACTGACCCCAGATACAATAACTACCATCTGGTAAAAGCGATTGGTCTGACACACAATCTCCAACCCATTTAATCTTGTAATGCCATACTGCACCTGAGCCGCCAGGGATTTTCCCATTCCACTCATTATCCTCCCAAGCATCGTAGGGTGGATTTGACCATCCCTCATCATTACCCCTGTCCCATTCTGCGTTCCATTTCATTATGAGCAAATCATTGGCATAAGGACCAAGATAATCTACACAACCAGGCCAATCAGGACGACCCTGCTCACACCACTGCAATCCTGTGCCAACAAATATTCTTGCCTTGTAATTATATCCAGACCAAGCTGCTAAAGCTACGCCAGCAACTAAAACCAAACTTAAAACTAATACGCTTATTAAAATTCCTTTTCTCATATTTTTAAAATTATTAATTTAATTAGACAAGCCGACCTTTATTAAATTAAAAAAGCCGTTTTGGGATATAAACCAAATGGGGCTTTTTGTTTTTCAAGTCCAAGAGCTTCGCTCTAATACATTTTGCCAAAATAATTTTGGCATAGTATCACTCTTATTCTAACCGAAAATTTTTTTTCAAAAAAATTTGTAAAGTTTATAACCTGTAGATTAAGTGTGGACAATTTTATTACTTTGCTTTTCTTAAATCATTCACATACAAAACAACAAATAAAACCGCAACGGAAACAAGAATCACCAGCAAAAGAATATAAATCCAGTCATCAAATTCAAATCCGAAATATGGCAAAACTCGGATTCGGGAGCCAGAAGTTTTGGCAACGCCCAAAACTTCTGGCTCTTCTGTTTCGGGTTCCTCAACCTCGGCTAAGGCAACTTCCTCGCCAATACCAACATTACCGACCTCCTCGTCCGTTTCTTCGGGGGTCGCCGAAGCCACGTCAGACGTGGCTGAGGCGACCTCTTCTTCAACATTCTCAACCACTGGCGGCGCTTTCACTTCAATTGTCAATGATGCTTCATTAGAACCAATTGCCTCACCCCAAATATAATAACCATTAGCTTGAGCATAATTAGTATAAAGACCAGGCGGCACTTCTTCTCCAATATAAACCTGATAACTAATAACTATTTTCTCGTGAGGGAAAACATAGTCCAAATTCCAAGCATTAGTATAAATTGGCTCAGGCAAGTCATTAATCAAAACATCAGTCACCACTACTCTATATGCTTGGCTATTGCTATTATTGGTTATTTCCAGAACATAATCAACAATGCTTCCAGGATAAACAAAATCAACAACATTGCTTGATTTTTTAATTTCTAATTGAGGTGGAGCTGGATAAACCAAAACTGGATTTGGCTGAACATATCGTTTAATCGCATTAATTGAGAAATTTTCAGTATTGTCTTGCTCATTACCATCATCTTCAAAAGAATCAATTACTGCTTGATTACTAATTTGGCTAATTCCAAAAGGAATATCTGGCAAAACCACGGCTGTATAACTAACCGCGCCATAGCCACCAGGCGGGATTGTGCCTAAATCCCATTGAATCTCGCCTGGATTATTAAATACTACTCCGCTGCCTGGGTCACTTATTCCGATTGAATTTTCATCAAAATCATCAGTCAAAACAACGCCCGTAGCATCAGCATCACCAGCATTATAATAAGTTAAAGTATAGGTTATTCTTTCATCTACTTCGGCAGGATTATTTTCCATTTCCACACTTTCGCCAATCCACAAATCAGGTCTGCCAAAAGCCAAATCACCTTGCCAAGAGCCAAAAACATTTATTGCCCCTAAAAGCCAATTAGACCCCGTGACATTTGAATTTAAAATATTGGTAAGGTCAATGAAAGCATTAATATTACCAGTATTTATGCTTGCTGAACCATCGGGAGATTGGGCTGAATTATTACCAGTAAAAAGATTCATTACCACCCCATTTTTAATAGAACCAGAATTATCATTAACTACATCAAAGGAATTCCCATTTGTTGAGCCATCAGTTCCATTTGGACCAGAATTAAAAATCCTAACCCCATCAAAATCTCCACTTATTCCAAAACCAGGAGGCAAGCTGAATATATTTCCTTGCCAGCTACCAAAATTATTAATTGCTATAAAAAACAAATTGCTATTAGTTATATTGGAATTTGCTAAATTCAAAATATTTGCCCCAACATTAGCATTACCAGTATTAATTTCAGCTGAATCTCCACTGGCTGCATTCTGACCTGTATCAGCATTTATCAAAACTTCGTTTTCAATCTCTCCTTCATTAGAATTAACTATGTTAGTCCCGTCACAGGGTCCTTCGCAGACCGGCGACTGATGTTCCATAAATTCTTCCATTGCTTCTTTTCCTGGCAAAACCAAATCTCCTACCCAATTGCCGAAAATATTGATAATAAGGCGAATCCAGTTTGAACCAAGAATATTGGTATTTAAAGTATTAAAAATACTCACCGCTGCATTAATATTTCCGGTCTCAATCATTGCATCGCCATTTTCAGTATTAATTGAATTATCACCACTTGAACCTTCAATTACTACCTCATTATCAATTTCTCCTTCGTTACTATCAGCAACATCGTAACAGATATTCTCTAAACACTCATTTTCTGATGGGCTGGCGATTTCATCAGATAAATCAATGTCCCCTTCTAAATTCTTAAAAATATTGAATAAAATCTGGGAAAGAGTGGAGCCGATAATATTGGTATTAACCGTGTTAATTAAACCAACAAATATATTTATATTGCCCGTTCTAATTATAGAATTTTCTAAATTTGGTGTTTCTTCAGTTCCGATTTGATTTTCACCAGTTAAACCTTCTTGCTCTATATTATTTTCTACTTCTGCCTGATTATCATTTATTACTTCTTCACTAATACTATCAACCTGCTCTTGGCAAGTATCACATTCTTCTGAAACATCATTTTCAATTCCAGTTATATTCTCTTCTCCATTTACAACATTGGTATTTACGGTATTTTCCACTTCAACAACTGCTTCAGCATCACCAGTTTCAATTACCTGTTCTTCACCTTCTGTCGTTGAAGATTCCTCTGGAACACTATTGTCACCGGTGGTCTGTTCTGTCTGTTCTTCTTGATTTTCTGTTGAAGGTGAAGAATTAATATCAGTTCCTGAATCATCTGACGGAGGACTGTCCTCCGTTAATTGAGCTGGCTCTTCTCCTTGGCTGCTGATATCAGTTCCTGATGAATCGGGAGGGGCGTCCGAGGGGTTATCCGAAGGGGTTTCGACTGGCGGAGTTTCCTCGCCCTCGCCCTCCATAGCTTCAGCGGAGGAGGGTTCGGCTAATACTGGCAAAACCGGAGAATAGAAAACCACCAAGCTAATAATTAGCACGGAAACTAAAATAATATTTTTTTGTTTGCTTAATAACATATATTTAAAGCGATCCCAATCTACAAATAACATCTGGATGCTCCGAATTTGATATTTATTTGTGTTTGGTTTAAAAAATACTTATTATGTTTGAAAAAAATGATTTAAAACCTTTCCAAAAATCCGAAAACCAATTTCCAACATTTTCTAATTTTTCTCTAATTATTCCCCTGCCCGCCTGCGTGTCCGAAGGACTCGCGGCGGGCTTCTCATCTCCATACTGAATTTCTCTGCTCACACTAACTTTTTCATCCTCAACTTCCACTCTGCTTTCCACACTTATACTGCCCTTGCCTGATTCTGTACTGACTGACTCTATTTCCTCTCCATTAATAATCGTTTTGATTTCAACGCTTGATTTTTCCTCGCCTTCAATTATTTGTCCACTATCCCCTTCAATTACATTATTCCCGGTGCTGGCTGATACATTGACTTCATTAATAATCTGAGTGTTATTACTATCTTCCTCAGAAATCCATCCTTCCAAATTCTCAAACCATTTTTCCAGAAATCCCGCCTGACACACCAAAGGAATGAGTAGCAAAATAGTAATCAGAGTAAAAATTACTAATTTTATTTTTTGTTTTTTATTTTTTATTTTTGATTTTTTAATCATATTTCCTCCCTAGTGTGGAGTCTCAAAAATTTTAAGAACCCACACTAAGGAAGAGGCAAGGAACCTCTTCCTTATCCTTATCAATAACTGCAGCAAGTTCTTGTAATACTGGTGTTAACCAAGTTAAACACTTTGGCTTTGGCATGAGCATTGCCAGTACTAATATCACCACTATTACTACCACCTGAACCGCCATTGGCGCTACCGCCATAGGCATTACTGCCGCCAAAAGCTATTGCCTTGCTGTAACCACCATCACCACCAAAACCACCCCAAGTACTATTCTCACCACTGTTAGCCGCTACACCAACCTCATTGTCAACCTTGGTGAACTTATTCTTGTTTAAGACAAATCCACCATCGGTTGCGGTATAACTTGTGTTAACAATATTAACTACCTTAGCTTTGGCATAAGCATTGCCAGTACTAATATCACCACTATTACTACCACCTGAACCGCCATTGGCGCTACCGCCATAGGCATTACTACTATCAATAGCTATTGCTTTGCTAGTACCACCCGACCCAGCATCGCCACCACTAGTTATATTGCCACCCGTATTAGCAACGACCATGACTGAATTCTCAACCTTAGTGAACTTATTGACGTTTATCACTGCACCATCTAATGCCAACGCTGGAACAGCAAATGCTAATAAGGCCAAAGCAGTCAAACCAACTAATATTTTCTTCATATTGGGTTTACTTTTTAATAATTATTGTCCCCGTGCCCTTTAGGCCGGGATCCCGAGGCCTGAACGACCAGGGATTTTCCCCTCTATCTTTTACAATTGCCCAAGTCGAACTGATGACAGAGGATTTTCCCCCACCTATCAAAGATAGGTGCGGGGATTTCTCGGGCAACGCGACCTTTTCCCCCACCAATTGGGCACTAATGCGAAGCATTGATTTGCACTTCGCGCAGAGCCCGATTGGTGGGGGATTTAAAAGAACAAAACAAAAAACCCGCAAGTTATTTATAAAAATAACTTCGGGCTTTTATACAAGCTTAAATCAACTAAATTATTTAATTTGCGCCAATAATTAGTTGGCACTGAAAGTACATCCCTTTCCTCCAAAAGATGTATTTATTCCTAAATGAATTTTTATTTTAACAAAATTTATAATATCAGCAAATCAAATTTGGGGATTATTTGTGGATAATTTTGTATCCCTTTGTCACGATTTACTTGGATAAACGTTATAATTATATAGAGCAGAATTAGAGAACCTATATCTGGGTGCTAAACTAGGGAGGAAATAAATTCATCTAGCCAGCACCCAGGTATAGATTCTCTATTTTTAAAAGGATTTATCCCCACACCAAATTGGGGTATAATTAAATTAATATGTTCTATCTTTATATTTTAAAAAGTAAAAAATATAAAACTTTGTATATTGGCTCAACCAATGATTTAAGAAAAAGATTAAAAGAACACAATAACGGAAAAGGCGGGAGATACACTAGAATTAAAGCTCCTTTCAAACTAGTATATTATGAGGCATACAAGTCAGAAAAGGACGCAAGAAAAAGAGAATCCAATTTAAAACTGAGAAGTAAAGCATTTAGCCAGTTAAAGAAACGTATTCAGGATAGTATAAATATTACTTGAATTTGGTGTGGGGATATAAAAAACCACCAAGTAGGTCTTCCTCCGGTTAAATTGTCATTTCTACCCCGTACTCAACTTCTTGTCCCGTAGTCAGCTTTGCTGTACTGCTGGGATGCTGTAGTTCGGGGCCTCCTTGACCCTCCTTGGCGGCTTTTTTATTTACTCTTTAAATTTAGCACCTCTAAAAATTATGTCAAGAGGTCTAAATAATTTTTATTTACTAAACAATTTCAATAACCAGCCAAATAAAGTAAATTTTCCTTTGTTTAGAAACTGTCAATGGGTTATAAAAATCTATTCTTTTTCAATTTCTTGTTTTAGTTTTTCATCTAATTGTTCGGGATGCTGACGGCAATAATATTCTAATTTACTGGCTTTTATGTGAGCAGTACTATAAATCTTGTTATAGTTTGTATCTGCCTCGCTTATCCCATTTTTTATTTTAAGATTATGACCCTCGGGCATCAAATTTCTCTCGTGTAATTCGTGCAGTAAAACAAATTTTCTTTCCATCGGCCCGAGAACATTGTCAAGCCAAATTTCACCTTTGGGAATAAAAGGATAAACCTTATCGTGACCTCCTTCACTAAACTCAACGCAAAGTAGCCCCCTCACTAATTCTCCATTTACAACCCATATTTTCAGTTTTTGGCTATATTCTTCCAAAAGCTCTTTATGGATTTTATCAATGATTTCTGCTCCCTTTTTCTGCTCTTCAAAAACAGGGGACACTAATTTTGATTTAGCCCGCTCTTTTTTCTCGGCTATATTTGCCATTTCTTCGGCATAATCAAAATCCTTGCCCTCGGATATTAACCTGTATTCAATCAGCATATGGTCAATATAATATCTGAGTTCGTCTTTACCATGCTCTTGGTCTATCCAAAATTCGTCTTTGGGAATAAATTCAAAAAAATAATGATGACCAAAATTAGTGAACTCTTTATCTAGGTCGCGCCTAATTTTACTGCCATCAACCAACCAAATGGTGATTTTCCCCCTTCTACCGATTTTCTTAATATAAATTTCTTTATTCTCCATAAACTTAGGACTTGCGATGTCCTTGCGCTACTCTAGTGATGATTCTTTAAACGCTTCTAATTTTAAATCTTTTAACCATTTCTTAATGCTTTCCGCATATTTGTTGGTTCCCTCAAAAACATCTAATAAAAATTCTCTGTTGGTCACAGAAGGAAAATTCTTTTTACCGATATAATCTAGATGACTCGACCATCTATAGTTTTCTAAAAACTCCATTGCCCGATTATAATTCTTTAACTTTCCCTCGCGCCATTCGGGAAACTCTATATCTAAAGGGTTAAGATGGATATAGTATGGTAAATGGTAAAAGTGCGGTTCTTTTTCAATAAGGATTGATTTATACCTGCTTTCAAACAATGTTCCTTTACGTTTATATTTGGTATTAAAATATTTTGCATAGGCCATATTCAACTTCTTCATAAATCTTGGGATTCCATTTTCAATTCTCGGACTTAACAGCAAATGATAGTGATTGGGCATCAGGCAAAAAACATAAATATCCACCAATAATTTCCTAGGTTCAATATTAGGACTTGCGATGTCCTTATTGGGGTCTTTGTTAAAATTTCGAAAGGCAAAAATGGTTGTATGAACTATATCTTGGTTATTAAGCTTAAATAAATTATGAATAAATCTTAAATAATCTTGCTTATCAAGAAAAAGCTTACGCTTATCTACTCCCCGACTCAATGTATGATAAATATCGCTCATATGTTTAATTCTAAATCAAAAATTAGGACATCGCAAGTCCTTACATTCAACGTCCAATTGCTCAAGAAATATTTTTGCTTTTTCTTTCTCCATTAGAACTGGCTGGCTCAACTTACTTTCAACTGGGAATAATTCGTACACAATTTTTGATGGAAAAATCTTTAGTCCAATTATTAATCCTTCTTGAGTTTCTTGAGAAAAATATTGGTCAAAAATAAAATTGCCTAAAGAATAAAAAATAAATTTGCCGTTATATTTTTCTATTTCTTGAACAACATGGGGATGATGACCAAAAATCAAATCTCCGCCAGAATCAATTATTTTATGAGCTAATTCCTGTTGAGCAGAATTACTTTTTAATTTATATTCCTCGCCCCAATGGATACTGACGATTAAAAATTTATCAGGTGCCGAATCTTTTATTGATTTTATGATTTCAATTATATTTTCATCTTTGCAGCCAGCAAATGTTTTATTAAAAGCCAGAAAAACTAAATTATCTTTAATTGATAATTTATTAGAACATTCCCAGGGGTCGCCAACCCAATCAATGCCCGCCTCTTCTAATAAGGTTTTTGTCTCGTTAAGTCCAGTATTACCCATATTTAAAGTATGATTGTTAGCTAAAGATAAAATTTTAAAGTTGGCAGAAGAAAGACCCTCAATAACATCTGATTTAAAAGCAAATTTTAAAGAATCATCGGAAAAATTAAGGGGGTTTTTGGAAATTGGGCCTTCCAAATTTCCAAAAACCCCTTCGCTTTGATTTAAAAGTTTAACTATTTTTTCAAAAGGATAAAAAAAACCATTTTTAGCCATTAATAATTCAACCTTTCTATCCAGCATAATATCGCCAACTAATAAAATAGAAATTTCAGGTGTCTCGGGTTGGGATAAGTTGGGAGTATTTAACCCCCATCTTTCACTGAAAGAATGGGGGTAATACTGCTGGCTAAAATAAATTATCAAGCCAGCAGAAATTATAAAAATTATTATAAAAATTAAAAAATATGGATTTTTCATAATTTAATTCTATATCCTCAATAAATTCAGGGCAAGCAAAAAATCGTCCCGATGGACATCGGGGCGATTTTTATCCTATCTAAATCAAATTTAGATTCCGTATAATGTTTGGATACCTGTGATGTCGCCACTACCCAAAGTGGTTTTGATATCAGTATAATAGCCATACATCACCTCATCTATACAAGCGGTGTCGTATAAATCACCCAGTCCTGCACCATGGCCAAATTCATGCAACGCTACGGTGTCTAAATCAACTGATCCGGGGAAATAATCTTCGTCAAATAAAATGTCGTATTCATAAATATTTTTTCCCCTAAACCAAATAGCGGTTACTGCTATTACATTTGGATCCGAATAATCACCGAATACTATGGAATTCTTATAGTCATAATTTCCCCACTGACCAGCGCCATCAATGCCGTTTCCAAATATTGTTGCTGAGCTTGCAGCATCCCAAACATCAGTTGCCCAAGTCGAGGTTGTTCCTAGTCCTGAACTGTAATAATAATCCTCCACCCAATTCCACTTTGGTTTTGAACCTGATAAAAAGGCAAAACAACCAGTTGTTGGTTCTTCTTCTTTTTTACAATCATCCGGACAATTTTTCCAGTTTTCTTTCGGTTCACATATTCCGTCTTTATCACAAAGTGGCTTTACTCCTGGTGCATATCTAATAAAGATAATCTTTGTCAATTCATTTTCTGAAAGTTGGGGAAATACGAAATGTGGTGGTGCAACTACACTTCTAGTTTCATCATCAATTGCTGGGCTTTTTTCTTTTGCTTTCTCAATTCCAGGAACTGACGGCAATGCATATGCCACCCCAAATGTTAAAATAACCACAACAGTCCCGATTAAAACTCCTAATAATATCTTTTTCATATATTTTTATCTTACTAAAATATTTTAACCGACCTTTCTCCTCCGTTTCTATATATTAACTCTTTTAAAATATTTGTCAAGCGCATAGAGTACAAAATCCCTCAAATTGAGGGATTTTGTTTCCCAAAAATTCCTAATCAAATTAATTATTTATTTCTTATTTTGGCCAGTAATAATCCTGATTTGTGGGATATGCTTTGCCATCGGTACAAGTCACTTGATAAACTGGCACATAAGAATTCTGGGAACTAACTGCCCAATTCTCATTATTAGCTGGATCAATATATTTCCAGACTATTTTTGTCCCCCAACTATACTTATAACTATTATATCCATAAGTACCTTGGGCACACTTACAAAATTTTCTAAATTGGTCAGCTGCTCGATAAAGATACTGATTTGTTCCGTCCCAACATTTTACAGCTTGGCTGCAATCTTGGTCATCGGCCCAAGTACAGGTTGGACCACAACAGCCATCACTAATTCCGCAACCTGGCCAGATGTTTTCGCATTTATCTAAACTTTCATTACAAGAATCGGTTGTGCAGGCAGTGCCATCATCACAGGTTCGGGCGGAGCCACCTCCACATACTCCTGCCTGACAGGTCTCGCCGGTGTTACAGTACAAGCCATCATCACAAGCCGTACCATCTGGTTTTGGTTGAACAACACATTGGTCAAGGGCTTCATCGCAAACTCCGGTGTTACACTGGTCACCTAAACCAGAACATTCAATTAAAGTTCCGGCTTTACAAACACCAGCTTGGCAGGTTTCAATTCCATTACAATATAATCCATCATCACAATCAGAATCTATTGCGCATTGAGGAGCTGATGTCCAATTTAAAGCAGAATAAGCATTAATTAAACCCCAACCATAAGTATTATCCCGACCGGCTGGTCCTAAATCATCGGCTGTTTCCTGAAGAGCAGTCCTGATTTGGTCAGGGTTGGTGGCATTTCCTTTAGCTAAAAGCAAAGCAGCAGTTCCCGAAACATGGGGCGTAGCCATTGAAGTCCCTTGGAAGAAATAATAAGCAAAGCTGCAAACATAAGTTGAATTTTTGAAGGTTTGCTGTAAAACTCCATCAGCATAGCCATCATTATTTTGGTCAACGCCAGTGTCTCCGCCAGGAGCAACTAAATCCAAAGAAGAGCCATAACTTGAATAAGGAGCTTTTGTTTCATCATATCTGGTTGCTCCAATAGCAATCACATAATCATTATAAGCAGCTGGATAGCTACAACTGGAACTATTATCATTACCACAAGCAGCCACAATGGTCACTCCTTTATTATAAGCATAAGCTACAGCATCTTCTAAAGTTTGGGAGGCAGAAGAACCACCTAAACTTAAATTAATCACTTTAGCTCCATTATCAGCAGCATAGCGAATGCCATTAGCTACTTGGGTGTAAGTTCCGCTTCCCCTACTATTCAAAACTTTAACTGGCATTAAACAAGTATTAAAAGCAATTCCAGCTACTCCCAAAGAATTATTAGTGCTTTGGGCAATTGTGCCAGCTACATGGGTTCCATGATTATTATCATCATTAGGATGAGAGTCATTATTAACAAAATCATAGCCAGGGACAACGCAGGTTTGAGCTAAATCAGGGGCCTGACAATATTTCCCGTAATTTTCATAAGCAATTCCCGTATCAACAATAGCCACTATTACCGAAGAATTTCCAATGGAAACATCCCAGGCCTCCTCCATTTGAATTCCCCCATAATCAGGATTATCTAAATGCCACTGATATTTATAGTAAGGGTCGTTGGGAACCATTAAGGCATAGGCAATATAGTTTGGCTCAGCATAAATAACATCTCTTCTGGCTAAATACTCTTTTATTCTTTCTCCAATCTCGCCTTTAGGAATCTTTATTACTCTAAATGGCTCTAAATCGCCTTTAAATTTTACCACAATTTCATCTTCAACATATTTAGCTCTATCAAAATTAAAATCCCTTTCTCTTAAAGAAAAAGGATTGGCAGTAACAATTTTAGCCAAAAATAGACCAACTAAAGTTGCTGAAATTAATATAATAATTGCTATTTTTATTTTGGCCATACCATAAATTTTTCCTTCCTTTTCTATTTTAATCCTTTTAAATCCTTTGTCAAGTCCTCACCTTTATTAGAGATAAAAACAGTTGGGTAGAAACTTACGGCATAACAATATTACAAACCACCTGCGGTCTGTGCTCTGAAAAAGGTGAAGACTTAAGTCCCCATTATTTTAGGGCTTTTTTGATTTTATCTTTTAATCCTTGGGGGTCGAATTCACCAGATTGATAAACCTCATCTGGCGGACCTGATTTCAAAAACTTAAGAATTCTTTAAACAATTACTTTTTTATATTATATATTTTTTTTTCTCCCGAAGGCATATAATACTCTAACTCAGTATCAGAAATCCATTTGGGTTCAAAAAACCATAAAGGCTCGCTCGTTGTAGCCAAGAGAATCTGCTCTTTAGTAAAAAGATTATAAAGATAAAGTGATGAAATTTTACCCTGTTCTTGCCATTCTTTTTTGGTTCGTTCGGCGTCCTCATAAATACCTATCCAAATATAACCTGGATGTCGAGTTACATAACCTTTCTCAATATTCAATGCGCTGCCGCCTAAAACCCCTTCTGGAACCTCAAATATTCCCACGCTCCAATCTGCGGTATCTATTCGAAAGAAACCCAGGGTGTAAGCACCCATGTGGGTCCTTCCCCAGAAATAATGACTGTCTTTGGTCCACCAATCTTCAAAGCTAATATTTCCCATAATCTCTGCGTTTTGCTTTTCAATTTCTCTCATTGATAAAACAAACATATCTTCAAGGGTCTTTAAGCTTTTAATAACAAAAGCGTAATCAGAGGAGCCGAGGTAACCTTTAATAAGTGCTACATAGCGCTCCAATGGATCAATTTGAAAATCGGATGAGTAATGTAATTTAAATTCTTCTAGCTTTTCAGAGAGCAAAATAATGGGTTCTCTTTTACCATCATAAGTGTATTTCCATATTTCTTCTCTATATCCCGGATCCTGTTTTGTTTTTTTAGGGTCGTAATTAAATACTCTAATTACATACACACCACATTTACGGGGCTGAACAGTAAAATAAGTTTCAAGAACATTCTCTATTTGAAAACTGAATTTTTCTTTATTTGTATTTTTATCTTTTATAGAAATAGTTACGGGTTTAAAGGGAATCGGAAGGCGTGGATAATAATCGGCAAATTCATTATCAGCCAAACAAGGTTCACGAATTTCTTTTTCTGATTTATTTTTACTTATCAAAAATAAATAAATAATAACACCTGACAACAGCATTAAAATCAATAAGGCAATAATCAAGATTTTATATTTGAAATTAATTTTCATAAAACAAAATAAAAACTATCGGAAAGATAGTTTTTATTTACCAACGATTCTAATAGAATCTATTCCTTTAATTTTAATTAAGCTACCGTCAACTAGTCGGCCAACTAAAACAGCTTCGGTATCAGTGGAACTTAATTTAAGCGATTGGGTTTTGAAATGCAGGATTAAGTCTAAATCACCATCATTATCTACATCTTCAAAATTTCCTCTCAAAGGTTTGGCTCCGGCAAATACAATGCTTTCTATAGCAACATTTTTAGCATCAAAGAACTTATCGCTTAAAACAGCAACTGGGGTCACTCCTTTAGATTTAAGGTTAATACTATTAGGATAATTATCTGGTTTGATATCAATATCAATAATTCGATAAATTTCTGTTTCTTGGATAGTCTTCTTTGAATAATTTAACTCAAATTCTTGAATGCTATCTGTGACTGTATTACCTTCTAAAATTACTTCTTTTGACTGACCATTTTGGTCATAAGTCAATAACTCTATTGTATAGGTTCCGGTAGCAATGCCGATTACTTGGATATCATATTTTCCTTCGAGAGGCATCGGGATGTATATTGCTTTGATTTCGTGTATTTCAGTAAGGGGAATTTCGCTGGTTATGATTAGACCCTCGGTGGTGTAACTACCATCGGGAATTTCATTATAAATTATATTATTTATTGAATCTTTTCCAAGTTTTCTTCCTAAAGGATCGGTAATAAGTAATTCAGCCGGGGAAGCGAGATAAAAATAGAGAGAAGCAGTAATTGGTTTTGGTGTTTCTAGATAACTAAAAAGGTTGGCTTTATCAAAATAATTATTATAGCCACGGATTTTATTCACTAAATCCTCAGTATCATTAAGAGTTTTGGTATTATACCAAACCGGGTCTTTTAGTCCATAAGTAGCAGCCAGTTTATTATCAACTACAAAATAATGGCCGAATTTATTACTATAAGCAATAACTGGTTTTGCGGAGTTAATGTAATTATCTATGCGGAAGCTACCAGAAGGTTCATTGTAATAATCAAAACTTAATCTTGCCTTCTTTACGCCATCTTCAATAAATCCCAAATACTCAATTCCTTTGCCCCAATACAATCTACCATCTTTTGTATACCCATTATTACTCGTCAGCCAAAAATTGATATTTGCGGGGTCAGTATTACTATTATTGACTCCCATATCAATATCATAATATCTACCAAGCATTACCATTGAAGTAATAGCGCAACCGCAATCACTAATTCTCCAACCACAAGAAGAATACGGTTTATCAGCAGTAGCGTAGGCATAGGGTAAATGATCCCATCCATCGGTTTCTCCTAAAGATGGATATGGTGATATAACCTGCGTATACAATGGCACTAATTTCACCTCAAAATCCACATTTCCTACTTCTCCAAACTCCTGCCAATCTGAAATGGCTCCTCGGAAATCCACTGCCCTTGCCCGCCAATGATATTTGCCATTAACTAGTCCATATCTAGTTACGACGGCTTCGCTATCAGAATCGACAAAATCAGACTGTAAAATATCCTGTTCATTAAAATCTTGACCATATTCTTTAAGCTCGACTTGAAATTTTACTCTGTCGTTATCGGGATCAGTTGCTATTGCCTTAAAAATAACAGTTGATTCAGTAGCTGTCCACCCTTCTTCTATTACTGTTATACTATCAAATTTATATTGATTAAGATTCGAAAGGATTGGGGGCTGATTAATTATGGCCTCCCACCCATTTTCATTCATAAACGGATACCTATCTCGACTATAATAAGAAAATAAAGTGGGAGCATCTCCGATTCCATCGCTTCCTGACTGATCTTGATTGGGACCACTGAATTGGTCTACTCCAAGGTAATCTGACCAATAATTTCCTCCGTCCGGATAATCATTATCCCAAAAAGCGGGAGGATATTGATAGTTCTGAGACCCAAACCAGATGAGTTGATTATTTATAAAATTATTATGATAAATGTAATTATCAAGACAATAATGGACTGCAATTCCGCCCCCTCCATTCGAAGTAATAGTATTTTCAATTATTGTGTTGCGAGAAACCTCTATTTCTCCTGAAGGAGTTAAAGCACTTTTATCTATGTCAATTCCTTCGTAATTATTAGAACTAATGAGGTTATTTTTTATCAAATTATCCTGAGCTCCTATCATTCGTATTCCATACCAAGTATTTAAATTTATAATATTATTTGTTATTTCATTATAAGATGAGTAAGCAATGTTTAAACCTGGGCCCTGATTATTAGAAAGCATATTATTGGTAATAGTATTTTGGGACGAATAAATGAGATGAAGTCCGTAAAAAGAGTTAGTGACTATACAATTTTTAATAGCAATATCTTCTTTATCATTAATATAAATCCCATGACTGGAAACCGCTGAGATAGTATGACCATTGCAATCGAAGACAATATTATCTGTTGTTATTTCTATACTCTCGATCAAATCTTGAGTTAAAGTACAAGTTGAAATACTCGGATTCCAAATACCATAATCAGAACAATCATCAGGAATAAATATGGTACCTCCTTCTTCTTGAAACCAAATATGATGAGACCGAGTCAGCCCTTGGGTCCAAGTATAATTTCCATTCTCATCTGAAACAACAACAGTTTCATTTTTATAACTGTCTTCATATTTATAATAATTTTTATTTAGTTCTAAATTACTAATAATTAAAGTGATAGAATCAGAAATAGAAGAAGCCCCGATAATGAGGCTTATTGTTTTGGGAGCGGATTCTAATAATACAGTTATTTCTTCGCTGCTTTTGAGGGAGACGTTAAGGTATTCACTATCTGTTATCTTAAAAAAAGTGCCAGTTCCTTGAATATGACCCGGTAGTGGTAATGGATTGCCAATATTCTCCGCTAGGGTGGGAGGTGAAAATAGAAAAAATATCCCGAAAGCTAATAAGATAAAGGTCGTTAACTTAATTATTTTCATAGAAGACATTAAATTTTATCAATTTCACCCTAAGGCCCTCAGGATTTTTTCTTTTAATCCTTCTGGGTCGAATCCTCCGGATTGATAAACTTCATTTGGTGGACCGGATTTCAAAAATTTAGTAATCCCAATTACTCGTTTATCATAATCTTGAGGCAGAATAAAGGGATTTAAAAATCCAGGCCAGCCATTGTGTAAAGTAATTACTCTTTGTCTATCTTCATCAGATAAAATTGAATTAGCTTTTTGAGGATTGGTTTGTCTTAGTTCTTCAAATAATTCTGGTGAAGTAACAGCTATAATTTTTATATCATAATCTTTTTCCAATTCTGGCAAAATTTCCAAAATATTCGCCATTACCTGACCCCCGCAAATTGCTAAAACAATTTTTCTTTTGCCATTTTCCGAAAATTGCTTAAAAACATAAGCACCATATATTGCTTCTCTAGCTGGCGGAACACCATTCCCCCTTTTAAATACCGGCGTGGCCGGACGCATCACCGAAAAAGCCACTGGCTCGCCCCTCTCAATGGCATGAAAAAGCATTTCAATTGTTTCATTAGCATCCAGGGGTTTATAAACTTTTATTCCTGGATAAGCTGTAAACAAGGACATCCAAAAAAGACCGTGATGAGTTGGCCCATCTTCACCAGTTTCTGGACCATCATGAGCAGCCATCATAATAAAAAATCCCTTACAATGACGATTAGTAGCATTGGTAATTAAAGCCATTCTTATAGCATTACTCATAATGGAAGTAAAAACTCCGTAAGAGGCGAAAACACTCATTGCTTGAAAACCACCTGGTAAAACATCCTGGGTTAAAGCAGTAGACATCAAAGCCATATTTGATTCAGCAATGCCAAAACGAAACCCTCGACCTAAGGGGTTTTTTTTGTTAATTACTCCATAAACATTTTCCGCTGCGCCAGTTAAAATTGATTTCATTAAATCCCCTGCTCCAATATAGAAAAAAGCAGTTTTACTCATTAGCCATTTAAAAAATGCTTCAGTCGCTTTGCGAGTGGCGACTAATACTTCTCCGCCTTGGCCGGAAAAAACTAATTCTGGGGGTAAAACACCTGGTCTTTTTATTGATTTGTAATCAGCAATAGGACGACCCCTTAAAGCTTTTTTCATTTTTTCTAATAACTCTTTTTCTGGCTTAATCTTTTTAGCCCCGATTTCTAATCTTTCAACAAAATAATTAATATCATCCTTAGATAAATGAGAAAGGACAACTTCAATATCTTTTATTTGTTCATTATCAATTCCCGGAATATCAAAACCCAATTTTTTCATTACTTCAACATACTCTTGATGAGGTAAGGCCGTGCCATGGGAATCAGCCGTGCCCTCTAATCGGCCATAATATTTACCTTTGATAGTATGACAAATAATTACAGTTGAACGTTTGTTGCCGAACCCTTGAAGAGCTTTATTATAAGCATAAACCAGTTCTAAAACATTATGACCATTAACCTCAATAATATTCCAACCAGTGGCAAACCAGTAATTTAAATAAGGCAAACTAATGACATCAGAAATTGGTCCGTCAATGCCAAAACCATTCCAATCCAAACTAATAATTATATTATCAATTCCCAATGATTGGGTTAAATTTCTAAATTCAAAACTTACTCCTTCTTCAGTTTCCGCATCACCAGCGATAACAAAAATTTTCGTATCTAAACCATTTGATTTTTGTAAAGTTGCTAAGCCCAGGGCTGAAGAAAAACCATGACCAGATGAACCAGTAGAAATATCTGACAAAGGATAATTTGCTTCAATATGACCAGTTGGACCATCACAATGACGAAAACGGCAAAGATAGGTTGGATAAAATGCTGCTAATTTTTTAATATCAAATTCTTTTCCGCTCCGTTTTAAACATTCATAAATTAAAGACAAAATTGAATGAAATAAGGGCGTGCAATGACCAGCTGACCAAACAATTCTATCTCTGCCTGGATGATTGGGATTTAAAGGATCAAAAGCCATTACTCCCGACAAAAGCAAAGATAAAACTTGTTCGACCTTGGAAGAAGAACCACCAGGATGACCTCCTTTAATACTATCAATGGCAGCAAAAGCCAGTCCTCGAATAATTTTAGCCAAATGATTAGCTTTATCTAAATCAATTCCTTTAATTGGCTCAAGGTTTAAACCCCGAAGGTCTAAATAAGCTCCGCCTTCAACCACATACTTAAATCTCTTTGGCTCTTTTTTAGCTAAAGCACTTAAATCTTTTTTATTTAAGATATTATAATCTTTCTTTTTTGGCATATGTTTAAAAAATTAATTTTTATACTTTTATTATATATTATAACACAAAATAAAAACAAATCCGACCTGAGTCGGATTTGTTTTTATTAAGTTATTACTTATAATCCTAAAGCTTCTTTTAATTTATCTCTGGCCTCTTGCATTGCCTTTTTGAAATATTGCAATGCTTCTCTAAAAGCTTGCTGGCGAGCATCAACTAATGGCTTAAGGTCTAATTCTTCAACTGCCTGTATATCGCTAATAAATTTTTCCCTAGCTGCTTTCAATGCTGCTTTTAATGTTTCTCTAACTTGAGCTGGGTCATTTCCAGCTGCACAATCTGCTTTTGCCTTATCTATGGCTGCCTGATAAGCACTGAGATAATTATTTTTAGCTGTCTCAATTGCTGTTTTGCGATTAGCAATTGCTTGGTCAAGAGCATCGCGAAAATCAGAAATTGCTTCATCTATTGCTGCCTGACGACTGGCTATGGCGTCTTTGACAGCTTGTTTAAATTCTATTAATGCTTCCATTTGGGCAGAAGTGGTAGCAATATCTTCAAGCTTGTCAAAATGCTCCTCCCATTTTTCTTCCCATTTTTCTCTGTGCTCCTCTAACCTAATATCTCTGTTTTCTCTTCTTTGTTCCAATCTCTCTAATCTCTCTGTTTGTCTTTCTTGAATTTTGGCCTGACGCTCGGTTATATTTTGGTCAATCTTAACCATCCAATTTACTAATTGCTCACAAAATCTTGCTTGTCTATTTTCTATTATCT
>JBMORO010000064.1:27146-29688 GCA_049322295.1 Patescibacteria group bacterium
AATCTCTCTAATCTCTCTGTTTGTCTTTCTTGAATTTTGGCCTGACGCTCGGTTATATTTTGGTCAATCTTAACCATCCAATTTACTAATTGCTCACAAAATCTTGCTTGTCTATTTTCTATTATCTCTTGTCTATTTTCTATTATCTGATTATATGACTCTGTAGCTCTATGTTCTATACTTCTTCCTCGGATCTCATTAAACCAATCCTTAATACTTTTGGCAAAAGAAATATTAGGAATTAATAAACTGATAATCAATAAAATAGTCAAAATACTAATAATTTTAGAATTCGTTTTCATCATAAGATTGACCAAAATCACTAATCGCCTGACTATCCAAATTGATTAAAGAAGCGTCATTGCCTTCATCAGTAATTATAACCATCTCATTTTCAGAAAGAGCAACCATGGCATCAATTACATTATCAATATCTCCGGTTGTTTCTGGAACAGGAACTTCTTTGGGTGTTTCAACATATTTTTTTTCTATATATTCTTCAGCAGTTGGTTGTTCTTCGCCAGTCAATTGTTCGCCACCGGTTAGTTTTTCTCCTTCTGGACCAGTTATTGGTGCTTTTTGCCCAAACTGGACAATGCCCCAAACCACGGCTATCAAAATCACCAAAGCTACTGGCACAAGAATTTTCCATTTAATCATAAGATTGTGAATTTGGTTAAAAATTAGTTCATAACCCGAGAGCCGACCTTTTTTCTTCTCTCGTATCTCTACATCCCCACACCTAAAATTTAGGTGTGGGGATAAATCAGCCACAATTTTTCTGGCTAATTCTTCTGATGGTTTAATCTTTGTTTTAAACTGGGATAAAAATTTTTCTAATTCTTTATCGTTCATAATCTTTATTTAGATACTCTTTTAATGATTTTATTGCTCGAGATTGGAGTTGACGAATAGCATCTTCTTTTTTGTTCATAATTTTAGCTATTTCTTTATTGGATAGCTCCTCAATAAACTTTAAAATTATTACCTCTTGCTGGTCTTCGCTTAATAAACTAATGGCTTCTTTAACTACTCTAAAATCTTCCTCTTCTTCAATTAAATCATATATCGGTCTTCTGCTATCTTTTATTGTGTCTCTTGCCAAGTCGCTTATTTTCCATTCTTTCCTTTTCTTCCAATAATCAATAATCGTATTTCTGGCAATAGTATAAAGCCAACTAGAAAACGGGTTCTTTTTTTGCTGGTAATTTGGCAAGGCATTCCAAGCTTTTAAAAACACGGCTTGAGTCAGGTCCTCGGCTTCCTCATAGCTTTTTATCCGAAAATAAATAAATCTAAAAATCGGACTAATATAATATTCGTAAAGATAAGAAAAAGCCTTTTCATCGCCTCTTTTTGCCTTTTTTACAATTTTAATCAATTTTTCTTTATTTATTTTCTCCATAATATATAACGATTCAGCTATGATTTTGTGATTCTTATCGCCTTCCCTTCTATTATTGCTTTGGAAATTTTTTTGTAAGCCGAAGACAAGATTCTTTGAAAAGTACTTTGGGAAGTTTTCATTTGCTTGGCCGCTTCTATTTGGTCTAAATCTTTTATGTTTTTTAATCTTAATGCCTCGGCTTCTTCTCTGGTTAATTCAATTACTTCTAAAAACCGCATTGGAATACCTTGCGGTTTATAATAACTCACTCTCGGATTAAATCTTATTCTTCTACAAAGTCGTGGTCTTGTCATACAATTTAATTTTATTATAATATAAAAAATATGGGGAGACCCCCACACCTATGCATAGGTGTGGGGGCTCTTCTTATTTCTGGCTTCTTAAGGATTTCAATTCTTCTTCAACTGCTTTCAGTTCTTCTTTCAATATCTTTATCTCTTCTTCTAATGCAACTTTTTCATCCTGCTTTGTCCAGCGTCTAAAACCATAACCTCTCCCAAAACCTCGTCTTAATCCTAATCCACAAGGACCTAAACCCCAACCAGTTCCCGGACCCATTCCCCAAGGACCAGTTCCATCAAATCGTGGCATATTGATTTAGAAATTAGCTGTGTAGAAATTAGAAATTGGTTTTCTGCTTTCTAATTTCCATTACTAATTTCCATTTTCTATTAACTATTTTCTAATTACCGACCTTTTTAAGCTACATTATGAATATATATTCAAAAAAATCGCTTGTCAACCCTTTCACCTATTTTACCGGTATTTTAGCAAGCGAAGCGCGAGTGGCGAATAGCCACAACCCAATATGGGCGAAGCGCTTCGCCCATAAAGTATTCCACTATTCGTGGAACGCACTTCGCAAAATATATCTCTGGTAAAATAGGTGAAGGGTCAATCCTTAAATCAAAAAATCGCCCCTCGACTATGCTCGGGGCGATTTTTTGGTTTTGATTATTCGGTAGTAGTGCCGTCGAATTCTGGCGAATCTTCTTCAGCTTCTTCTCTGGTAGCCCGAACAATACCGTCTTTATGATGAGCTGGAGAATAAATAGTGTAGAGCTTCAATTCTTCAGTATCAGAAATATTTATTACATTATGCTGGGCTCCAGCTGGAACAACTATTGCCACCCC
>JBMORO010000065.1:0-3230 GCA_049322295.1 Patescibacteria group bacterium
ATTTGGGCCAGATGTGGACTCTTGGCTATGAATTTGCGAATGGCCTTTGCTTATGGGTAGCCGACGCTACCTGAAACCTGTTTTTCCAAAGAGCGGAGGACTATCCTCCAGAAAGCACATTTTTCCTGAGTTTCCCAATTAGTGCGGTTTTTTATCAAGGGTTATTTTTAACGAATTACCAGATATCTCGTCTTTTAGAGTAACCGTCCACTTATCTTTTAATTCGTCCATTACTTTCCTTATAGATTCTCCTGTTTCTAATTCAATCACTTTTCCCATACAAAGCGCAACGAATACAATAAGAATATGACATTCAATTGCATTTTTTCTTCGATGGTAAATAGGCCTTATTTCTAAATCAGTTTTAGCTATTCTAAATAATTGCTCGATTTTCCATAAATCTTTATATCTTGCGATTAAAAGCTCTTCTCTTAAATCTACAATGTTAGTCTTGTAACCCTTAATCCCTTCAAGCAATCTATGCTTCTCAATAATAGATTCATTAAGCTTAAAAGTCTTTTTGCCAATATTTGACAAAAATTTTGACCGTCGGATAATTTTTGACGGATTATTTAAATAATACTCAGCTTTCTTTAGCTGCCTGTCATTGTCGGATTTGTCTTTTTTAGCGCGCTTCGATGAATATTCAAAAAGAATATCTTCACGCCTGATAACTTTCTTGTCAATTTTACCGAGTTCATTGGCAATAACTCTTACTTCCTCTATACACAAATTCCCGATTCTGGCACCAACCACATAGTCAACTCCTTGTTCCCTCAATTCAGATAAATTTTCCTCGCTTAACATCCCAGCGTCGGCGATAACCGTAAACTTGCTTATCTGGTATTTTTCCTTGAGCTTTAAAATGACTGGAATTATTGTTTTACCTTCAAATGTATTCCCTTTGAAAATATCGTAATAAATTGGAAAACCAACTTCATTAACCACAACGCCTATTAATATCTGCGGCTGATTTATCTTATTGTCTTTAGAAAAACCTTCCTTCCGGAAATCATCGCTACTGTGAGTCTCAAAATATAAAGTTGTAACATCGTAAAAAACAAGAGAAAAATCAAAACCAAGATGCTTTCTTGCATATTTTATGGCAATACTTTCAATATCGTCTTTTAGTCTTAGTATCTTTAACAATTCCCTAAATGCTGTCGTCTTTTTGTACTTAATGTCAAAGTATTTTTCGAGAAGCTTTATGGATTTTAGCTTAGAAGCAGGCTCTAATATCCTGATAAACGCAAAATGCTTGAGAATCAAACTGTCTATTTTGTCAAAACCAATTTTACAATATACTCGCTCTAAATACTCATATGCCTCTTGAAGAATGCTTCCTGTAATCCTTATGCCACGCTTAAAAAGAACCTCTTCAGACTTCGAATTAAAGTCGATTTCTAATTGAGGATTGTGCGAACGAATATATTCATAAGCAATATCTACCAATTCAGTTATCTTTGTTGGATCTTTCGAAGAACCTATATGTTTTCGCACTTCAAATCTTTTCCCCTCATAGGATCCAACTTGTATGGCTGTGCTTCCAGAATGCGTTTTAACTTTTCTTATTCTTAGGTAGTGCGGTTTCACACTACTTTTTTATACTAATTCCTACACAAAATCAACGCTTTTACAAAAAGTGGGAAACTCAGGACGTTTGTCCTTTTGCTTAATGTAATATTCATCGCATCCTCCTATGTTAAAAATCAAGTTTGTTCTACTCGTAAAACATTGGCTCCTATGTTAAAAATCAAGTTTGTTCTACTCGTAAAACATTGGCTTTAATCAAGTTGTCGCCAATTTGTATTGATTGAAATCTTCAAAGTTCAGTTTGTATTTTAACGTCCGGAAAATGATGGCCAACATCTTGCGCGACGTTGCGATAATCGCCTTGCCCGAGCCCTTCTTTAGTTTCAATCTACTGTAAAAACTTCTTAGATAAGGACTGTATCGGATAGCTATCAATGTCGCCTGCACTAACGCTGTCCGGGCTATTTTGTTTCCCATCTTCGTAATCCGGCCATGTCTAACCATATCGCTTGAATTATGAACCCGTGGAACAATGCCAAAATACGCGGCCAGCTTGTCGCTATCTTCAAAATCATCCACATTACCGATCGCACTTAACATAATCGTCGCCGAGATATCGCCAATCCCGGTAATCTTCTTGAGGTTTTCAAACCCGTCCATCTTTTTCCCGCGGTTTGTTAATTCTTCCGTAATCTTGTCGATACTTACCGTCAGACTTTTTATCTGATCGACGATAATCCGCAATTCAAATTCATACGCCACATCCAACCCCAGCTTAAAAACCCGCTCCAAGCCCTTATCGCTGGTAAATATCTCCCGCTCCGTCACAAAACCATTAGCATTCAATATCCCGTGAATCTTATTCTTCAACGTACTGCGGAG
Source organism: Patescibacteria group bacterium (assembly GCA_049322295.1). Lineage (GTDB taxonomy): Bacteria > Patescibacteriota > Minisyncoccia > RBG-13-40-8-A > RBG-13-40-8-A > JBMORO01. The sequence continues at coordinate 2,416 of JBMORO010000065.1, forward strand.
TTTGACCAGTTTATCCCTCGTCGTTATCAAACTGGCTGTCTGTTGTTCTTCTTTGCTTCTCATCCGAACCTCCGGGATCAACCCCATGCTCATGTACTTCGCTATCGTCTCCGCATCCCGTTCATCTGTCTTCTTCACCGACCGGCTGATGACTTTAAACTGCCATGGATTGATCAACTTTACTTCCTTAACTACTTTCTCAATCTCACCTGTCAAATACCGCGCGTTTCCCGTCGCTTCTATCCCAACCTGATCCTGCTTTTTCAAACTCGATCGAAACGCTTCAATCCCCGCCTTACTGACCATAAACTCCCGTTGCTCTGCCTTACTCTTGCTCAAATAACACACTTGAAAACTTCTTTTGTGCAAATCTACCCCGACGTGTCTTCCCATTTCTATCCTCCTTATGGTTTTGACGTCTTACGAGTAGATTGCCTTTGCGGTGTCTTTCCATTCTCCTATGCGGGATCTTTTGTCCCATGGTGACGACTCGGTTACAGGTTTTCCGTTAATCTCCTGCTCGAGGTCTTTTGCCTCAGTGTGTACATTCAACCCATAACCTTTTCTACTCTCGACGCTTTTTCTTATTCTACGACGAGAGTCAAGCCACCGCGCTACTTGATTTTTATCGTATCATCTCCTGGTTAAAATAAAAAATAGTTACTGGAATTTTTCTTGCGGGGTCATTATATCACAACCTAAGTTTAAATTTTATTAAAAGATAAAAATTGAATAGCCAACGGCTAAAGTGTATTACTGCTGGAATAACCAAGGATAATGAAATACTTACTAGCCATTGTCTTTTTCCTAAGGGA
>JBMORO010000066.1:0-3076 GCA_049322295.1 Patescibacteria group bacterium
AGAAATTTGGAATTAGAAATTATGGCACGATATACTTTCTCGAGTGCATCTGGTGTATGCGCGTAGTCTACTATAACTCTAAACGGCTTATCTATGACTATTTCCATTCGTCCAGGAATTCCCTTTGCTTGTTTCAAAACTTCAAGAATTTTATTTTTCTCAATTCCCAAACCTATCCCTCCACAATAGGCAGCTATGGCATTATAAACATTAAACTCACCGAGCAAATTATCCAATTTCAATCCGATTTTTTCTGGTGTGATTTCAGCTTGTTTATTTTTTATTCCGTAGGTATAGGTTTTAATATTCTTACAAATATCCAAAAAGTGTTGAGCATTACCGTCATCAATATTAATTACAGCAAATTTTTCAATTTTTTTACTGTTTACTGTTTTCTGTTTGCTGTATACTAAGCCATAAAAAAGCTTGGCTTTGGCTTTTTTATAATTCTCAAATCCTTTATGCGCTTCAATGTGTTCTTTGGTTAAGTTAGTAAAAACCGCTCCGTCAAAATCAATAAATTTATGGCGAAATTGCTTAATTCCTTCGGAAGTTACCTCGATTATCGCATATTTACAGCCATTTTTCACTGCCTGATTTAAAAATCTCTGTAATTTCATTCTTCCAGGCATTGTCATTTTCAGCATATTTTTCTCTTCTTTGTCGCCAATTTTAAATCTGATTGAAGAAAGAGAAGCAACTTTTTGTCCGCTTTTCTCTAAAATTTCCGTAATTAAATGCACTACCGTCGATTTCCCATTCGTTCCAGTGATACCAATGACAATCAATTTTTTCGCCGGAAAACCATACAAAATCGCCCCAACTAAAGCAAGTAAATAGTGGTAAATATCAAAAATAAATTTCGGAATAAATTTTTTCATAAAATTTTTCTGGCGATTTTGTAAATCTTATACCAAATCGGCTGGAAAACTAAATCATATGCCCCGGGATAATTGACTTCTTTGCCTCCGAAACCTCTCTTAAATCTAGTCACTCCCGGCCATTTTTTTTCATCAATACCCCAGAAATCGTATTCTACGCATCCGCGTTTTTTCGCTTCTTGAATTTGCTTCCATTGAAGTAGGTGCGGCGCCATTAGATTTCGGTGTTCATAATCCGATGCGCCGTGAAGATAAGTCGCCTGCTTCTCAAAAAAAACCACGATATTCGCTGCGATGACTTTAGTCATCGCCCGTCCCGACGAAGTCGGGATTAGGGCCACAAATAATTCTACTCCCGGAATCTCCAGCATCTTTCTGTAATATTTTTTGGGATGCGATTTGAATCCATCTCTTTTCACTGTTTCCTGCATCAATTTCCAGAAATCTTCAAAGTTTTGAGATTTGAGATTTGAGATTTGAGATTTAACTCGCTTTTCAGCGAGTTTTATATTATAACGGGTTTTATAATGCATCTGATTCAAAAGTTCCTGCTCTGATTTAGAAATATCTAAAATTAATGTCTTTATTGGCTGGATATTGTGAGATTTTACAAATCCGTACCCTTTAAAATCGAATTCTTCCTCCGGCTCTATTTTAAAGAAAATCGCATTTTCCTGTTTAGCGATTTCTTTAATTTTAGCCAAAAATTCATTGAAATTTTTCGACGGATTGGCTCGCGGCGAGTATAAATAACTTTTCCCGAAAGGTAAATTATGTTTTATGATTCCAATCTTGTCTATCTGCCAAACTTTTCTGCTCAATGATTTTTGAAAATTTAGCCATCTGTCCGATTGTAAAAAACTTTTATCCATTTAAATATTAGGAGGTTTAACCTCCGCAAATTAATTCAATATTCGGAGGTTAAACCTCCGAAAATCTATTTCTTTCCCAATAATTTTAATGCTGCCTTAACTTTATCGCCAACATCTTTAATATTTTCTGGGACTTTCTTTAGCGCCTCCCTTGCTTCGTGAAGCTTGTAACCCAAACTCACTAAAGCATCAATTGCCTCGCCTCCAGCTCCGAATTTATCATCTAAATATTCACCACTCACCTTACTTTTCAGCTCTAAAATAATTTTTTCGGCTGTTTTTTTGCCAATTCCCGAAACCTTAGTTAAAATACTGCTTTCTTCGTTGGCAATTGCTTTTTTTAATGTCTCTACTGAAGCAACGTTGAGAATGTTTGTCGCGCCTTTTGGTCCGATTCCAGAAATTGAAATCAATAATTCAAAAAATTCCAGTTCTTTTCTATCCAAAAACCCATATAAATCCATAATATCTTCTCTGACATGAAGATGGGTATATAATTTTACTTTTTCCCCGACTTTTGGCAGTTTTTTGAAAGTATTACCAGAAATAAAAACTTTATAGCCAATCCCATCAACATCAACTATCACATACCTATCTGTGCTATATTCAATTTCCCCTTCAATAAAACCTATCATCTTCTTTATTCTACTCCTTATTTGACCTCAAATCAATAATATGATAATATGTTTTTAATATGCCGATAACGAGAAGTGCGAAAAAAGCATTGAGACAAAGTAGAAGACGAAGAGAGAGAAATCTTCGTCAGCTTAATATTTTAAAAGATATGATTAAAAAAATTAAAAAGCTGGTTAGTGAAAATAAAAAAGAAGAAGCTTTAAAACTTCTTCCTACCGCCTATAAAGTTATTGACAAAGCCGCCAAAACCGGCGTAATTAAGAAAAATAACGCGGCAAGAAAAAAATCAAGATTAACTAAATTGATTTCTAAATCTTCGCCAGAAACAGCTCCAAAGCAATCATAATATCGGTTTTTCCGGTTTTTGCTTCCAAATCTATTGTCATTAATTGATAGTAGATTTTTTTTAATTCCTCAAAAGTGAAGTTTTTAACTTGATAAAGGGTTTTTCTAATTACAAAAGGATGTAAGTCCAATTTTGCGATGGGCGTGGATTTTATTCTTAATAAATTCCTAATCTGATAAATAAACATGGATAAAAGATAAAATTCATCTTCCCCCTTTTCTATGTGCTGACTAAATAATTTTAAAACTCGGCTTTTATTTTTCTGTCCCAAGGCATCTACCATATCAAAGATATTCAAATCAATTCCCGGCCTAACCAATAATTCAACGTTTTCCGTTTTT